>JAFZJI010000125.1 GCA_017552105.1 Bacteroidales bacterium
ATCTTTGCACTCCCTGAACGCGGGAGTGGCGAAATGGTAGACGCGCTAGTTTCAGGAGCTAGTGTCTGGTGAAGACGTGTCAGTTCGACTCTGATCTCCCGCACAAAAAGAGATGGCTGTTTGGCCATCTCTTTTTTATTTCCGACACTGCTAGTTCCAAGGACGTTTTTCCGGATTGTCGAACTGCCATTGGGTGAGGTTCGATCGGACATTGTAGCAGTGGTTTTCTGCATTTATGAAGAACTCTGCGAAACGACGTGTCGTGGTGGTCTTGCCTTTGGTTTCGTAGTCCGTGTCGAACATACCGAAGTGGGTGTTCTCGGAGGTTGTCGTTTTGATAACGGTCTCTATGTCTTCATAGACCAGTATCACTCCGTCTGCACCATCGGAAACTTCGCGGTCCGGAACGCCGAACCTGATCATAATTGCATTACGGCTCTTACCGGTCCACATCGAAGTATTTAGCCCGCCTAGGCTCTGGGAAGCGGCTACCACATTTGACTGGTTGAATACCGAGCACGAAGAAAGGCTCAGAAACAACGCCGCAGCCACGATCAAATAGAATATCTTTTTCATATAGCCTTTTTTCTTTTCCGTATTTTTCAAGATGTATGCCAGAAGGATTATTGTTTGTATATTTACGGAGTCAACATAGTTATAACGATTATGAGAGAATTTCTAATCCGTTTTTCCAGATTGGCTTTGTTTTTTGTCATCTGCTGGATTGTGTTTTGGCTTCCCGAGTTTTATCCGGGCATTTCCAAACCGGTGGCATACATCGCCTGTGCCTTGATTGCCTTGATTGGCGTGACCCTGGTTTTCTTTGCTAATGCTAAGTTTGATGATGAAGTGGAGAGGCAGCAGGATGACACTTTGTTGCTCGAAGCCATAATCCTTGCTTTCGGTATCACGCTGATAGTTTATTCTGCCAAGGTAAAACCCTTGCTTCCTTTCGCCATTGCGGTCGTACTGATGGTCGCAGCCCGCATCGCTCTCGGTTTTTGCGAGAAGCGCTACAAGGGTTTGACCGTCAAGGAGTTTTTTGCCAGGGAGATTACGCTCCCCCTGATGATGGATGTCCTTTTATTGGGCAGTTCCGTCTATTATATCTTCAAGCAGGGACATACAGTCTGGTTCAATGGCCTGCTTGCTTTGCTTGCCGTCCTTGACATAGCCCGTCACGGCCTCCGTAACAGGATGTAAAGCCGGACTGGGCGTTATTTGATTTTTCCGATAAGGGTGCAGAGTTGTTTGCGGAGGCCGTTGGGGTCGAAGTCCCTGGCACTTCCGATTATCTCGGCTGCCATATCCAGGCTGGCCTCTCCTTTATACTCTGAATTCCTGAGGCAAAGGCCATAGGCGGCGACCCCCGAGGCGAAGCGTATGTTTTCGGAGTCCGAATCCTCTGCGGGCACTTTCAGCTTCAGGCCGAGATTCCGGCTGTCTTCGCCAAGAGCTTTCTTGTAACGGACGTCGAAACTGCACAGTAAGGCGTCCGCTACATAGCCTTCCGCCGGAATTATCTCATATAGGGCCGTTATGGTCTGCCCTGCGCCTATCTCTCCTGCATCCTTCTTGTCATTCTCGAAATCCTCGTTGTTCATCACGCGGTTTTCATAACCTATCAGACGGTATTTGCCGACGGCAGCAGGATCGAAACTCACCTGGCACTTAGTGTCGTTCGCTACCGAGTAGAACCTGCTCCTCTCGCCCACGAAGACCTTCATCATCTCTTCTTCGCTGTCGATATAATTGTATGTGCCGTTGCCGTGATTGGAGATTTCCTCCATCCTGGAATCCTGAAAATTCCCCATCCCGAAACCCATGATGCTCAGGTAGATTCCCTTGTCCAGGTAGCTCTCCACCATCTCTACCAGGGCCTCGGTGCTGGAGACTCCGACATTGAAGTCGCCGTCGGTGCACATTATTATCCTGTTGTTCCCACCCTTCATATAATGCTCCGTGGCCTCTTCGTACGCCATCTTCATCGCAGCCCCGCCGGATGTGCATCCGCTGGCACTTAGGCTCTTTATCGCGTTCTTTATGCCCGCCGCATCTTTTACCAAGGTGGATTCCAGCACCTTCTTGACATCTCCCGAATATGTGATTATGGCTATCCTGTCGCTGGGCTTCATATAGTCCACCATGGTGCAGAGGCCGGTCTTCACCAGGTCGAGACGGTCTTCTCCCATCATCGAACCAGAAACATCTATCAGGAAGATGAAGTTGGCGTCCGGGATTTCGCTGTCTTTCATCGATTTCCCCTTCAGACCCAGGCGGAGCAACTTATGGGTCTTGTTCCAGGGACAGGCGCCGAGCTCTGCGTTGATGGCAACGCTCTCTTCTCCCTCAGGCTCTGCATAATCGAAGGTGAAGTAGTTGAGGTATTCTTCGATGCGGACCGCCCTGGGGTCAGGGACACAACTTCTTTTTATGCAGGCGCGCATATATGCGTAAGTTGCGCCGTCGGCATCGACCGAGAAGGTCGAAGTGGGCTGTGCGCTGGCTTCCACGAAATCATTCTCCTTGATTTCTTTGAAATTGTCGCCGCTATTTCCGTCTATTTCCGTGTTGCCGTCAGAAGTGTAATTGCCGGGAAATGACGACACACCGTCTTCAGCCATACTGCAGGATACTATAGATGCGGAAATGATGGTCAGGACACAGGGAAGGATAAACTTTTTCATATCGATCATTGCTTGGTTTCTGCACAATAAATTGGATATGACGTTCAATCTTGCGTGAAATGCAAAGAAAAAATTATAATTTCGTGCAAGATTACAACATATACGGATTGAATATGTGTAAGCGCATTATGAACAGACGATGGCTATACATACTTCTAGCGGTTTCGACTCTCCTTCTCGCTTCTTGTGCGAAGGAGATGAATGGCCAAATGGGCTGGGACTCTGGTTTCGATACCAGGGAGTTCACGGCCATCCTCACCATCAAGAAGACGCCTGGCGATACTGTCTATTTCCAGCTTGATGATACCACTACCGTATATCCCAGGAACTATCAGGATGGTTTCACCCGTATGGAGAGGGTGTACTGCGGACTGTCCGTGTTGAACCGGCCTACCGGGCGTTTCCGTTACACCGCCGATGTGATTTGGCTGGAGAGCCTGGAGGAAGGGACGGTTACTTCGGACAGTTCGGTCGCGGGTCCGGATCCTCTTTCGGTATATGAAGATTGGATGACCGGGGTGGAAGATGGATACCTGACCATACACTATGAGACCTACTGGGGCAAGAATCCCGTCCGGCACATCTTCACTCTGGTGACCGGCACCAATCCCGATGACCCGTACGAAGTGGTGCTAAGGCACGATGCCTGCGGCGATGCCAAGGAAGAATTTGGAGAATCGATAATCTGTTTTGATCTGAACGGCCTTCCCGATACGGGCGGGGCGTATAAGACGCTTACTTTAAATTGGACGAGTGGTGGAGCTGCGACTTCTAAAAAGGAGTTCAAGTTCAAGACGAGAAAATGACCTGAGTGAACTTGAGCTTTTGAAGCTTGTCCGCAGCGGGGACTCTTCGGGAATGCGTCTGTTTTATGAGCGCTACGTCGGGTATCTTACTGCGGTCTGCTCCCGTTATGTGGTGGACCGCTCGGATGTGAAGGACATACTCCAGGAGGCGTTCATAAAGATATTCAAGGGACTGGAATCCTTCGAGTACAGGGGGGAGGGCAGCGTAAGGGCCTGGGCCAGCCGTATAGTCGTGAATGATTCCCTGAAATCCCTGAAGGCGGCATCGCGCCTCACTTTCGTGGACGACCTCCCCGACATCCCGGAGGATGATGCGCCGTCCTTCCCGGAACTGCCTCCCGCAGTGGTGCAGGAGATGATAAAGGCCCTTCCGGATGGATACAGGACCGTATTCAATCTCTTCGTATTCGAAAAGAAATCGCACAGGGAGATAGCTTCCCTGCTAGGTATAAAAGAAGATTCGTCGGCGTCGCAGTTTTTCCGTGCAAGGGCGATGCTGGCAAAGAAAATCAAGGCTTATTTGAAGGAACATGAGTAATAAGGATTGGACAGACAGGCTTCCGGAGCTCCTTGAGAACTTTACGGAGGCTGAGCCGGCCGGGCTGTGGGACGCGGTCCGGGGCGGTATCGTTCCTGCCAGGCGGCGGGTTGCTGCCGGGTGGTGGTATGCGGGGGGTGCGCTCCTTGCTGCTGCGGCCGTCGTTGCCGTGGTTCTTCTTTGGCCGGTGAGGCCGTCGGTAGATGTTTCCGTCGTTCCCGGAAATGTTCTTCTCGGCCAGGGTAGTAGTTTGACTGAGGCCGAAGAGGCACTGGCGTCTTCCGCCCGTCTGGCAAGCCAGACCCCTCCCAGCGGAGCTGGGTCCCTCCCGTTACAGCCACGGGGGGCTATGGCTGCAGACGCCAGTGCCTCTCCGGCTTCCGGTAGAACTGCCCAGTCCGCGGTTGCAGACCCCTCCCGGCAGGGGCTGACACAGTCAGGTGCGGTTCCATCCCAGCAGAGCGGGGACTCTATTCAGCAGGGGCTGACGCCGTCGGTTGAGGTCGACCTGCCAAGGGATAGTGTCCGGACTGCCGGGCAGGAGGAGGCGGTGAAGGCCGAAGCGGAAGGCGTGACTTGGCCGGAGGGAGCGGTGCGTGAGGAGATGAAGAAGAGGAGGAGAAGGCCGGCAACGAGGGTGCAGGTGGGAATGTCCACCACCGGATACTTCGCCCAGGCGAGCAGCGTGCGTAGCGGCGTGGGCATTCCTTCTTCGCCGGGACTGCGAAGCGGACTGGCCACCAAGTCGGCCGATTTCAATGCCCAGACGGTATTCAATCCCTATGTGACCAGCCGCAACAAGCCTAGCACTACCGAGGCCCGCCACGCACAGGATATGAGGATATCCCTCGCGCTGAAGGTCAATCTGGACTACAGGTGGGGGATAGAGACTGGGATAGTTTCTTCCACCATATCATCCTCCTTCCTGACTACTGTCGGAAACACCCAAAGCATGCAGGAAAGGTCCATAAACTACGTGGGTATCCCCCTGTACCTGTGCTACAACCTGCTGGATTGGAAGAAGCTCGGGATTTATATGAGTGCCGGGCCTATGTATGAGTTCTCCACCGGTACCAATACTTCGACGACAACTTCCATAGGCACATCCCGCACCCGCAACGACGACCACGGACGCTACAAGGACAACAAGTGGTCGCTGAATGCCAATGCAGGCATGCAGCTGCAGGTCTTCAAGCATGGCGCAATATTCCTGCAGCCGGGCTTCTCGTATCATTTCAAGGATAATTCCAAGCTTGAAACTTTCTACACCGAACACCCGGCAGCTTTCAATATCACTTTCGGTTACAGACTCCTTCTCTAGAGAGGAATCTTGTCGATTCGGCGCTGATGGCGTCCGCCTGCAAATTGGGTGGAAAGCCAAGCGCGTACTATGCTCACGGCCATCTGATAGGAGATGAACCTGGCAGGGAGCACCAGCACGTTGGCGTTGTTGTGCTCCTTTACCAGTTTTCCTATAGCCGTATTCCATGCAAGTCCGGCACGAATGCCCTTGTGATGATTAAGGGTCATCGCCATGCCGTTACCGGTGCCGCAGATTGCAATACCCAGATTGCACTTTCCACTTTCCACAGCCTTGCCCATAGGATGCGCAAAATCGGGGTAATCGCAACTGTCCGTACTGTCGGTTCCGAAGTTGACTACTTCATAGCCTTTGCCAAGCAGATAAGAAATCAGCTTAGACTTGTACTCCACGCCTGCGTGGTCGCTGCAAATACCAATTATCATTTTCCCAAAACTTTAAGGATTGTGTCGATGCGGGATTTGAACTCATCCTTGCCTATCAGCACGACTATGTCGGCAATGCCTAGTCCGCTGCCGGAACCGGTAAGGGCGAGCCGGATGCAATTCATCACCTTGCCCATGGGCCATTCATTCGAACGGATGAATTCTTCGAGTGCGCTTTCAAGTGCTTCTTTGGTCCACTGCCCGTCGTACGCAGCCACAAAATCGGCCACCTTGAGGGCGGGTTCCACGTTCTCGGGCTTCCAGAACTTGGCGGCATCCTTCTCGGCATAGGTCTCAGGTGCCTTGAAAAGATACCAAGCTATGTCCCAGAAGTCGGCCACGAAGGTAGCACGTTCCTTGATCAGATGTACGACCTTCACGAGGTGGTCGAAGTCATCCTTCACGCCATGATCTGCCAGCACTGGCACGAAGAGTTTTGCGAGTTCCTCGTCGCTCTTCATGCGGAGATACTCCTTGTTGAACCATTTCGCCTTGTCCGGGTTGAACTTGGCGCCTGCCTTCTGCACCTTGTCCATCGAGAAAACTTTCACGAGCTCTTCCATCGAGAAGAGTTCCTGCTCGGTGCCCGGGTTCCATCCCAGCAGGGCGAGCATGTTCACGAATGCCTCGGGGAAGTATCCATCCTCGCGGTAACCGCGGGTAACCTCTCCTTCTTCGTTAACCCAACGGAGCGGGAAAACGGGGAATCCCAGTTTGTCGCCGTCGCGCTTGCTGAGCTTTCCGTTGCCCACGGGCTTGAGAAGCAGGGACAGATGCGCGAAGCGGGGCTGTGTGTCGGTCCATCCGAAGGCTCTGTAAAGCAGATAATGCAGGGGCAGGGACGGCAGCCACTCCTCGCCGCGGATGACCTCGGTAATCTCCATGAGATGATCGTCCACTATGTTGGCGAGATGATAGGTGGGAAGCTCGTCGGCACGCTTCCAGAGAACTTTGTCGTCGAGAGTCTTGGTGTTGACTTCGATATGTCCGCGGATGAGGTCGTCCATCTGCACTACCTCGTTCTCGGGCATCTTGAAGCGCACTGTCCAGTCGGTGGTTTCTGCAAGGAGCCGTTCCACCTCGGCGGCGGGCAGGGTAAGCGAGTTGCGGAGCTGCCCACGGTTCTCGTGATTGTAGATGAAGGTCTGGCCTGCGGCTTCGGCCTCGGCACGCTTGGCATTAAGCTCCTCGGCGCTGTCGAAGGCATAGTATGCGAATCCGTCCGCAACCAGCTGCTCAGCATATTTGCGGTAGATGCCGCGGCGCTGGCTCTGCCTGTAGGGGGCGTGGGGATGCCTTTCCGAAGGAGTCTCCACCACTTTGCCGTCGGCATCCACTCCCTCGTCGGGAACTATGCCGCACCAGCGGAGAGCCTCGATGATGTACTGCTCTGCGCCGGGCACGAAACGGTGGGAGTCGGTGTCCTCGATGCGGAGGATGAAGTCGCCGCCGTTCTGCTTGGCAAACAGGTAATTATAAAGTGCCGTACGCACGCCGCCCATATGGAGCGGACCGGTAGGGGAGGGTGCGAATCTTACTCTTGTCTTTCTCATTGTTCGATTTTTTTTGGTTTGCGGCGTATGGCCGGTTCGTTCTCAAGGACGCTGATATCCTGGCCCTCTTCCACGAGGAGCACGGGGCGCTTGTCGGGATCGTAACGGAAAGCGCGTTCGTTGTCCTTGCTGGAGAATCCGATATGGGAGCTGTTGTCGCCCGAAAGGGTGATTCCCTCGCCGGTTGCGAGTTCCTCGGGGTCGTACACATAGCTCTTGTTGATCGTGATATAGTTGTCGGCGTCGCTGAGGCCGGGGCCTATGACGTCGGAGAAGCGCAAGCCTACCACTATGGAAGTAATGTGGATGGTGTCGCCGATTTCGGGGTTCTCGTCCCAGATAAGACCACGCTTGAAGTTGTTGTCGCCGCCGGTATATTCGTCGATGAGGCGGTTGATCTCCTTCATGTCGTCCATGGTGAGGCCGTTTTCGTTCTTGCCGCCGGTGATGTTCACCAGCACGTTCTTGGCTGTCTTGAGGTCGAAGTCGTTGAGCAGAGGGCTCTCGAAGGCCTCTTTGACCGCTTTCTGGATACGGTCGGGGCCGGAACCGGTGCCGCAGCCCATAAGGGCCATGCCGCTGTCCTTCATCATGGTCTTCACGTCTTCGAAGTCCACGTTGATGTAACCCTTCTTCTTTATGATCTCGATGATGCCCCTCACGGCAGTGGCCAGCACCTCGTCGGCCTTAGGGAAGGCGTCGTGGATGAGCTGGTCGCCATAGTAGTCGTAGAGACGCTCATTGTTGATTATGATCAGACTGTCGACGTTCTTTTCGAGTTCGTGTATGCCGTCCAGGGCCCTGGAGAGGGCCTTCCTGCCTTCGTTCTGGAAGGGGATGGTAACAACGGCTACGGTAAGGATGCCACGGTCCTTCGCCATCTTGGCAATCACGGGAGTGGCTCCGGTGCCGGTGCCGCCGCCCATTCCGGCAGTGATGAAGAGCATCTGGGTATTGTTGTCAAGAACCTTGGCTGCGATTTCGTCCTGGCTGTCGATTGCGGCATTGCGGCCCTTGGTAGGGTTGGTGCCGGCGCCGAGGCCATGGCCGAGCTGGATCTTGACGGGAACGGGACTGTCCGTAAGGTGCATGGAGTCCGTGTTGCAGACTATGAAGCTGCAACCTTCGATGCCTTGTTCGAACATGTAGGAAACAGCGTTGCAACCGCCTCCACCGACGCCCAATACTTTAATGGTTTTGTCGGATACCACCCAATCAGCGGGGGTGATGATGTTATTGTCTTCTCCCATAATGCTCGTAATTAATTATCTTCCATCTTATCGTAAAGACCACCCACGAAATCCTCCACCGGTTTCATGGCCTTCTTTGTCCATTTCACGAAGAACAACTCCTTGGCAGGCTTGTCTTCTTTCTTTTTCTTCTCGGGTTCTTTGACCTCCCAGACGTTCTGGTCGAAAACGGTGCCCTCGTTTACCGGCGCCTCTTCCGATTCTACTTCCTTTACGACGGGGTTGTCGCGACGCGTTGCGCCTGCAACCACTTCTTCGATGCAATTCAAGTGCTTATCGTTGCGTGCGTAAAGCAACATTCCTATAGTGGAAACGGCACCGGTCTCGTTGATGCCGGGGCAGTCGCAGATCGAGAACTTCTTGGCGCGCGGGAATCCTATGCGCACATTGTATCCGGACATCTCTTTGATGAGGTTGGCGCAGCCTGCAAGGTTGGCGCAGCCGCCGGTAAGCACGAGGCCGTTGCGCAGCCTGTCGGAATAGCCGCTCTCCTGTATCTGGAAGAGGATGGCATCCACGATTTCCTTGACCCTGGAGGTGATGATTTCGGAAAGGTACTTGACGGGAAGCTGCTGGTCGGAACCATTCTCCTCGTCGATGATCTGAAGTATCTTGTCGCTCATCGAGAGCAGTTTCTCCGGCATGCAGGCACCGAAACCGAGCTTGATGTTCTCGGCAAGGGTCTCGTTGAAACCGCACTCGAGCTTGATGTCGTTGGTGATGGCGCGTCCGCCGAAAGGTATCGAATAATAATAGCGGAGTATTCCTCCCTGGTAAACCGTTACTGATGTTACACCGGCGCCCATTTCTACAAGTGCTACGCCGTTTTCCTTCTCTTCGCTGGTTAGAACTGCATCTGCCGTGATAGGGGGGAGGAAATACTTCCTCGCGGGGGCGATATCTGCCTTGTTGAGCATGATATCGATGTTGCGCGAAGCCTTCTTCACGCCTACGAAAATCTTGAAATTACCCTGCAGCACGGAGCTAGGCATGCCTACGACGTCGTTCTCGGTGCAAGACCAGGCGTCGTCCGTGCTGAAGGACTGTGCCGCGGCTCCGTAGATCTCCTGCTTTGCAGGGTCGTCCAGAGGATAGGAGTCGAGGGCCATATCCTTGATGTTGTCGATTTCTTCCTGGGTAATGCAGGATTCCGCGTCGCTGCGTTCGATCTTCGCACCGGCGCTTTCCTGATTCACTCCGTAACGGGGTACTCCGATCACCACCTGGGTGATCTTGATGCTTAGTTCTTCTTCGGCCTCATTTATGGCTTCTTTGAGTGGGATGGATGCTTTGGTAGGATTGTAGATGCATCCGTAGCGGACTCCGTCGGAGGGCCTCTCCTTGTAGTAGATGATCTCGGCATTGTCGCCGGTGATCTTAGCTACGGAGAGGGCGAGTTTCGACGTCCCAAGGTCCACTGTCGCTATGTAACGGTCTTCCATACTTATATGAATAATTATTTTCTGCAGATGATTTGTCCTTTGTACTTGACGTTCACCGTGGAATAGTATCCTTCATCCTTCACGGGACGTATGCGTTTGTAGTAGTCGTTTATCTTGCCGAACTTGGCGGCCACGTCTTCCGCCTTGCCGAAGATGATGGTTTCTTTTCCTTCATCCGGGATTAGCACCAGGTCGCCGTTGGCTTCGACCTTGATGGTGCCGAAGCGCTCGTCCCAGCCTTTCTTCTTCATCCACTCCAGCATGGCGAGCATGCCGTCCATCCATGCACGGCCCTTCTCGGTGGAAGGAATACCCTTGTATCCGACTGGCTCGTACAGCGGGAGATGGCCTTTGACCACCATGAATTCCTTTCCGCAGTCGCCCTGGATAGGGAAGATGTATCCGCGGTCATCCACGTAGAAAGCATGGTCCGCGGTTTCCATCCTTGCGGCCGGTTCCCTCTGGGTGATGCTCACGAAGAGCACGCTGTCGGAGGTCCAGGCCTGGCTGGAAAGGATGGCACTCCTGGAATCCAGCACTTTCTCTATCTGGTAGAGCTGTATGCTGTCGATGCGCTGGCCTATGAATACGGGGCAGCCGTCCTTGAGGTATTTCCTGATATCGTCTTCCGAAACGAAGTTGAGGGTGTCGCGGAAGATGATCTCCATCCTCTTGCATGTCGTGAGATGCCTGCGCGAACGGGCCTCCGCCGACACTATGTAGGTGACGGCGGCGAACAGGGCCAGCAGCAATGCCAGTATCAGGTATTTCACGACCTTTTTCATCAGCGGGCGAGCAGCATTTCTTTGATAGGTTCGATGAATCTGTCGATATTGCCGGCTCCGAAAGTGACCAGCACGTCCACCGGCTCCTTTTCGAGGTAGGACATTAGTTCTTCCTTGGTAAGGAGTATCTTTTCGGGGGCGGTGATGTCCTTGAAGATTATCTCGGAAGTTACTCCGGGGATGGGCTCTTCGCGGGCGGGGTAGATGTCCAGAAGTATGACTTTGTCCAGTCCGCTCAGCGCTTGAGCGAATTCGGGCGCAAAGTCGCGGGTGCGGGTATAGAGGTGGGGCTGGAAGATGCCGGTGATCTTCCTGCCGGGGAATATCTCGCGAATCGATGAGATTGCGGTGGCGAGTTCTGCCGGATGATGGGCATAGTCGTCGATGTAGGTGAGCGAAGCGGTGTTCACGTGCTCGTCGAGTCGGCGCTGGGCTCCCTGGAATGTGCCGATGGCCTTGCGTATGGCTTCGGGGGCTACTCCATGGCAGAGGCAGATGGCCGCTGCCGCGACGCTGTTCTCTACGTTCACGCGGCCGAGCGTGCCGACGCGTATACCCTCGATGACTCCGCCAGGATGGTGGAGGTCGTAGATGAAATGCCCGAGGCTGTCGATTTTCATGTTCTCGGCATGGAAATCGGCGGCCTTGTCATCGTAATGATAGCTGAGGATGCGTGCGGCGGTATCGCTCTTGCTCACGGGGAGGCCGTGCTTTAGTATGAGGATGTCTTTCACCTGGCTTGCGAACTGGCGGAAGGCTTCCTGCACGTGGGCGAGGTCGCCGTAGATGTCCAGATGGTCGGCGTCCATGGCGGTAATAACGGCTATGTCCGGGAACAACTGGAGGAAACTCCTGTCGAACTCGTCGGCCTCGGCGACCACAACCTCGTTCTCGCTCATCAGCACGTTGGTGCCGTAGTTCTTGGAGATGCCTCCGAGGAAGGCCGTGCAGCCTTCGCCGCTTTCGGTAAGGATATGAGCTACCAAGGTGGAAGTAGTAGTCTTGCCGTGGGTGCCGGCGACCGCCAGGCACTTCTGGCCCTCGGCGATTTCGCCAAGCATGCGACTACGCTTGATTACCCTGTAGCCATTCTCTTTCACGAACTTAAGTTCCGACATGGTTTCGGGGATTGCGGGGGTGTAGACCACCAGCGTATCCTCTACCCTTGTGGGAACGTATTTGATGTCGTCCTCGTAATGGACGGCTATGCCTTCTTTCTCTAGCTGGCGGGTAAGGTCGGAAGGAGTACGGTCATATCCGCCCACGCTATAACCTTTGAACTTGTAATAGCGGGCGATGGCGCTCATCCCGATGCCGCCTATGCCTATGAAATATATGTTGGACCAAGCCATGCTACACTAATTTATAAATCTCCTCCGCAATCGTGCCTGCGGCGTCGAGCCTGGCAAGCGGAGCAACGTTCTTTTCGATTTCGGCAATCTTCGCCGGGTCGGAAGCGAGCCCCAGGGCTGTTGCCAGGAGTTTATCTTCTGCTTCCGCATCTTTCACTATCAGGGCCGCGCCCTTGTTCACCAAAGCCATCGCATTGTGGGTCTGATGGTCTTCGGCCACGTTGGGGGAGGGTACGAACACTGCCGCCCTCTGCACGGCGCATATCTCCGAGATGGAAGATGCCCCGCTGCGGGAGATGATGACGTCGGCCGCCGCATAGGCGAGATCCATCCTTGCGATGAAGTCCGAATAGCGTACCGAAGGGAGGTCCCTTCCGGCCATGAATTCATCTATCCCTTTCTTGTAATATTTCCCGCACTGCCAGATCACTTCCACATCTTCTCCGCCCGGGCAGCCGTCGGAAATCCACTTCTTCATTGCCTTGTTGAGGGTGCCGCTGCCGAGGCTGCCGCCCACTATCAGCAAGTGCTTCTTGCCGGGGGTAAGTCCGTAGAATTTCAGGGCCTCGGCCTTGTCGGCTTCGCTATAGGGGTGGAACTCCTTGCGTATGGGATTCCCGCTGAAGACTATCTTCTCGGCGGGGAAGAATCGCTCCATGCCATCGTATGCCACGCAGATGCACTGCACCTTCTTTGCCAGCATCTTGTTGGTAAGTCCTGCGAATCCGTTCTGCTCCTGGATCAGGGAAGGAATGCCTTTGGCGGTGGCCTTCTTGAGCAGGGGTGCGCTGGCAAATCCGCCTACGCCTATGGCGATGTCCGGCTTGAACTCGTCGATGAGCCGGGCCGCCATCCTCTCGCTCTTAAGCAGGAGGAAGGGAACCTTGATATCGTTGATGATATTCTTGAGATTCAACTGGCGCTGGAGGCCGCGTATGGGCAGACCGGCAATTTTGTATCCGGCTGCGGGCACTTTTTCCATCTCCATCTTTCCCTCGGCGCCCACGAAGAGTATCTCGGTCTCGGGGTTGAGTTCCTTGAGTTTGTCGGCGATGCTGATGGCCGGGAAGATGTGACCTCCCGTGCCGCCTCCGCTGATTATGGCTCTGATTTTCTTATACTTCATAATCTTCATCAGTTATCTCGTTTTCCAACTCTTTCCCGCTTTCGAAATCGTCCAGGTCCGAAAGGTCGTTCTCTATGGCTGTGCCGTTCTGGTGGAGGTCCACCAGAGGGTCGGCATTGCGGGTTTCCTTGTCGATGCGCTTGGAGGCTATCTTGCTGATGGACAGGATGACTCCGAAGGCTATGCAGAAGCAGAGGAAGGCCGAAGCACCATGGCTTACCATGGGCAGGGTCTGACCGGTCATAGGACCTATGTCTACGTTGACGCAGATATGCAGGAAGGCCTGTCCGCTGATAAGCAGTGCAAGGCCTGCCACCGCGAGCTTGGCGTAAAGGTCGTTGCCGCAGTTACGTACTATGATGGCGCTGCGTGCCAGAAGCGACAGATACAATATTATTATCACTACCCCGCCCAGGATTCCATATTCTTCGATAATGAAACTGAACATGTAGTCTTCGGAGATATCCGGAACCACGTAGCGCTGGGTGCTCTGGCCGGGCCCTTTGCCGAGGAGCCCGCCCTGATGCACGGCTATCTTGGCACTGTAGGGTTGGCGTATCTCGTCGAGGGCCTGGTAATAATCTATGCTCCTCGGCGTGGAACTCATGACCTTGGCCTCGTAGTCTTCCTTGTCGAACACGCGGGAGAGTCCGGTGCCGATGCGCCCGAGCAGCTTGCCGCCGGACACTTTGTAGATGCCGACGCACAGTGCCAACAACGCAATGCCCGCCAGCATCAGTATTAACATATCCTTGCCGGAATCCCCGCCAAGAAGGATTACCAGGAACATGATGCCTCCGGTAAAGAGGGCGGCGGAGTTACTTCCCGGCAGCAGCAGGGCCGTGGTAAGCAGGAAAGGACCGTAGATATAGAATATCTTCTGGTACTTGGGAGTATCGTTCAGCAACTTGAGGTCCTTGCGTTTGAACGCATCTATGGCCCAGGAAAGATACATCACCATGGCAACCTTCACCACTTCGTTCACGTGCAGCTGCAGGGGACCTACCTGTATGATCCTTCGGGCACCGTTGATTTCGATGGAACGGATGAATCCGAGGTCCAGGCCGGAGATCAGGAACAGCAACAGGCCCAGCGAGAAGATGAATCCCAGGCTCGAAACCTTGCGGAAGAAGGTAATGTTGGGGATGAAGTAGCAGATAAGAATCAGGATTATTCCCAGAATCACTATCTTCAGATGGTCCCACACGAGGTCGAGGCGGCTCTGGCCGGGGCCGAGCAGCCTGGACGTAGACGAGAAGATGCACAGTATGGATACCATGATCAGCATGAGCAGGATTATCCACACGACCTTGTCGCCTTCGGTGTTCTCGAAGAAATTCCAGAATGTCTTTTTCTTATCCGTTGCCATTGTCTTTTACAGTCTCCTGACAGCTTCCTTGAATTGAGTGCCGCGGTCTTCGTAGCTGGTGAAGAGGTCGAAACTTGCGCAGCAGGGGCTGAGCAGGACCACGTCTCCGGCCTCGGCGAATGCCGCGCAGGCTTTGACGGCTTCTTCGGCACTCTTGGTGTCGGTTATCTTGTCGCTGCCCACGATTCCTTCGAAGGCTGCGTGAATCTTGCTGTTGTCCACTCCGAGGCAGACGATTGCCTTGACCTTCTCTTTCACGAGATCGGTGAGCACGCTGTAGTCGTTGCCCTTGTCTTTGCCGCCGACTATCCAGACCACGGGTTTGTGCTGGCATTCGAGGGCATACCATGCTGCATCCACGTTGGTGGCCTTGGAGTCGTTGATGTAGAGGACTCCGCCTACGCTTAGGACGGGCTCGAGCCTGTGCTCGACTGCGGTGAAGGTCTTGAGGCTGTTGCGGATAATCTCGTTGTCGATACCGGCTGCCTTGGCTGCCAGTGCGGCTGCCATGGAGTTATATACATTGTGCTTTCCGCCGAGGGCAAGTTCCTTGAGATAGATTTCGCTCTCGCTCTGCTCGTAGCGTACCACGATGCGGTCGTCGCGCAGGAATGCGCCCTGCTTGAGTTCCTTCTGCTGCGAGAAGGGAAGCATCTTTGCCTGGAGGACTATCTTGTCGAGGTGCTCGATGGTTATGGCGTCGTCGGAATCGAAGATAAAGCAATCCTCGGGCCTCAGGTTCTGGGTGATGCGGAACTTGGCACGGATGTAATTGTCGAAGTTGTAGTCGTAGCGGTCGAGATGGTCGGGAGTGATGTTGGTGATGATGGCGATGTCCGGACGGAAATCGTAGCAGTTGTCCAGCTGGAAGCTGCTGATTTCGAGCACGTAGTAGTCATGCTTCTCGGTAGCCACCTGCAGGGCATAGCTCTTGCCTATGTTGCCTCCCAGCCCGACGTTCAGCCCGGCATTCTGCAGCAGGTAGTAGATGATGCTGGTCGTGGTGGTCTTGCCGTTGGAGCCGGTGATGCAGATTTTCTTGGCATCGTCGTAACGTGCTGCGAATTCTATCTCGGAAATGATATGGGTGCCCTGTGCGATGAGTTTCTGCACCATGGGAGCGGTGGAGGGGATACCGGGGCTCTTGACCACCTCGTCGGCGTTCAGCACCAGTTCTTCGGTATGACCACCCTGCTCGAAGGGGATGTCCCACTCGCGCAAAGTCTTGAGATATTCTTCTTTTATGCTGCCGTTATCGGAAAGGAATACGTCGAATCCCTTCACCTTTGCGAGCACGGCTGCTCCGACTCCGCTCTCGGCACCGCCGAGAATAACCATTCTTGCCATATTATCTTATCTTCAATAAAGCCAAAGTTGCAACTGCCAGTATGATTCCGATAATCCAGAATCGTGTCACGATACGGGGCTCGGGCATGTCCATCTTCTGGTAATGATGGTGCAGGGGCGCCATCCTGAATACCCTGCGGCCTTCGCCGTATCTGTGTTTGGTATATTTGAAATAGTACTTCTGAATAAGTACGCTGATGCTTTCCATAAAGAAGATCCCGCAGAGCAAGGGCAGGAGGAGCTCCTTGCGGATGAGCACGGCGCTCACGCCAATGATGCCGCCGATGGTAAGGCTCCCGGTGTCGCCCATGAATACCTGGGCGGGGAAGGTGTTGTACCACAGGAACCCTATCAGCGCTCCGACCAGAGCTGCCATGAAGATGGCGATCTCGCCGGTGCCGGGGATGTACATTATGTTGAGGTATTTGGAATCGATGATGTTGCCTCCGAGGTAGGCGAGGAGGCCAATGACCACCGACACGATGGCCGAGGTGCCCGCAGAGAGGCCGTCAAGGCCGTCGGTCAGGTTGACGCCGTTGGTGCAGGCGAGAACTACGATGATGATCATGATCATATAGATGCCCCAGGAGCAATAGACTCCCATCTGCCCGCGGAAAGGAGAGAGCCAGGAGTAATCGAACTCATGGGCCTTCACGAAGGGGATGGTGGTGATGAGCTGGTCGGTAGGGATGTCCTTGCTCAGGCATACGGTGAGGGCGATGATGAGGCCGAGGCCGAACTGTGCTACTAGCTTGGCCTTCTCGGACAGGCCTTCCTTGTTATGCTTGAATACCTTGATATAG
>JAFZJI010000126.1 GCA_017552105.1 Bacteroidales bacterium
CAACATCTACGAGGTCAAGCGCCCCGAGGTTGATGCCCGCTTTGTTTCCGATAGCATCGCCCGTCAGATCGAGGGCCGCGTCTCCTACAGGCGCGCCATCAAGATGGCCATCGCTAACGCAATGCGCGTTGGCGCCGAGGGCATCAAGATCCAGATCGCCGGTCGTGTCGGTGGCGCCGAAATGGCCCGCAGCGAGATGTTCAAAGAGGGTCGTACCCCTCTGCACACCTTCCGCGCAGATATCGACTACGCTCTTGCAGTTGCTAACACCAAGGTCGGATGCCTCGGCATCAAGGTCTGGATCTGCAACGGTGAGAAGTATGGCAAGCAGGATCTGACCCCCGCTGCTCTCGCAGCCGCCAATGCACAGGCCGCCGGCCAGCGCAGCAACGGACGTGGTGAGCGTCGTGGTGGCAATCGCCGCGAAGGTGGCGAGCGCCGTGGAAACCGTCGCGAACAGAAGTAATTCTGATTCTATAAGCAAATGCGGTATGCAAGACTTCGGTTTTGCATACCGTTTTGCTTTTTGACTATCTTTGCATATTGATGGACATCCGCGAAAAGATAAGCCTCCTGCCTCACAGCCCCGGCGTGTATCGTTACTACAATGCCGACGGGGAAGTTATCTACGTGGGCAAGGCCAAGGACCTCCACAAGAGGGTGGCGCAGTACTTCGTGCCGCCCGAGAGGCTTAACACCAAGACCCGCATACTGGTGAGCAAGATCGCCGACGTGCAGTACAGCGTGGTGGATTCCGAGTCGGATGCCCTGCTGCTCGAGAACAACCTCATCAAGCAGTACAAGCCCCGCTACAACATCCTCCTCAAGGATAGCAAGACCTACCCCTGGATCTGCGTCACATCCGAACCCTATCCTCGGGTGTTCCTTACTCGCCGCGTGGAGAAGAACGGGTCCCGGTATTTCGGGCCCTACAGCACGGTGATGCATGCCCGCTATCTGCTCGAATTCTTCGAGCGGAACTATCCCCTGCGCAGCTGCCGCCACAAGATAGATTCCGATGTCATCCTCCGGAGGAAAATCCGCCCCTGTCTCGATTTCCACATCGCCAAGTGCAAGGGGTGCTGCATAGGTGCGGTTTCGATGGAGGAATACGGGGGATGGATAGAGGAGATCGTGACCTTCCTCAAGGGCGGCGTCGGTGCGATCGTCTCCGAATATGAAGGTCGGATGCGCTCCGCCGCCGAGGCCCTGGATTTCGAGCAGGCCCAGGTCTGGAAAGACCGCATCGATGCCCTGCAGCAACACTACTCCCGAAGCATCGTCACCCAGGTCCGCGACCTCCAGGCCGATGTCTTCGCCCTGGTATTCGACGGTCCGGAGGCTTTCGGCTCCTTCCTGCGCCTGCGCGGCGGGGCCATCGTCCAGAGTCTGAACCTCGGATTTCGGATGAACATCGAGGAGGAGCAGGATGCGGTGCTGAGCGAGTTCATCGCCGAGATAGAGAGCAAGTTCGGCGAGCTCTCCCGGGAAGTCATCGTCCCTTTCCTCCCGGACGTGAAGATGCCGGAAGTCAAGTACGTCGTGCCGGTGAAGGGAGATAAGCTCTCTCTTCTGGAACTGGCCGCCAAGAATGCCCGGGAGTATCATTTCAACACCATCAAGCAGCGCGAGCATACCGATCCCGACGAGTTCCGCCGCAGCGTGCTGGAGGAGCTCCGTAAGGCCCTCGGCATGAAGGAACTGCCGGTGCATATGGAGTGCTTCGACAACTCCAATATCCAGGGGACCAACCCGGTGGCCAGCTGCGTGGTGTTCCGTGGCGGGGTGCCGTCCAAGAAAGACTATCGTAAGTTCAAGATAAAGACGGTGGTGGGAGCCAACGACTACGCTTCCATGAAGGAGGTCGTGAACCGTCGCTATTCCCGTATGCTCTCCGAGGCTCCGGATGATCTTCCGCAACTTATAGTGATAGATGGCGGCAAGGGGCAGCTGGAGTTCGCCTGGCAGGCCTTGTGCGAGCTCGGGCTGAACGACAAGCTTACCGTCGTAGGTCTTGCCAAGAGGCTGGAAGAGGTCATCCGTGTCGGAGATCCATATCCGCTTTTCATCGACCGGAATTCCCAGGCCCTGAAGCTGTTGCAGCACATACGCGACGAAGCCCACCGCTTTGGTATCACCTTCCACCGCAGCCTGCGCAGCAAGGCTGCCATACAATCGGCTCTGTCGTCGATAAAGGGTGTGGGCAAGGCCACCGAAGAGCGTCTGCTGATGCATTACGGCTCGGTGGCGCGCATTGCTGCTGCAAATCCCGAAGATTTGTCTAACTTTGTGGGCCCTAAACTGGCAGAAAGGATATTAAAAGAACTGAACAATGAGCGAAAAGACATCGACTAAACTATTCAATTACTTCATTTTCTTCGGCATGCTGGTCTGCGTGCTGATCGCAAGCATCATCAACATCCGCAACAACCCTTCAGATACCGCCCTGCAGATAGTGGTGGCCTTCGGCGCCATGTTCGGAGTTACCAGTACCATACTCGCGGCGCAGGGGAATATCCTCAACTTCGTCATCGGAGTGCTCGGAGCCATAATCGAGACCTATGTCCTTTGGAAGAATGGTGTCACCTCGATGTTCCTGCTCTATCTGCTGTACTTCATCCCTATGGATTTCGTGGGGTTCTTCCAGTGGCGCAAGCGCGATGCGAGCGTGCATAAGGCGGTAAAGGCGCAGCGTATGGATGGACGGAAGTGGCTGTACGTGGCTCTTGGCTATATCGCCGTCGCCGGTGCGGCCTTCGCTATATCCTATTTCGCAGGCCGGCACAACCTGGGTTCCGGGGTTCCTGCCAAGCTGATCATGGATGCCCTCACCACCGCAGCTTATGTGATGGCCATCATCATGATGACCTTCGCGTACATGGAGCAGTGGTATATATGGACCTTGGTCAACCTGTCTTCCATTGTGCTGTGGTCGGTGAACCTGGCCACCACGCCTGATTCGGCATATACCGTCGTGATGCTTATCAAATATGTCTTCTACCTCATCAATGGGCTCAATGCCATACGTATCTGGCTGAGACTCAGCAGGAAAGAGGAGGTTTTGGAAAATTAAGAATATTTAGTAACTTTGCAACGCTAAAGACGAATGTACTAATAAATAAACTTAATATTCAAATTATGAACTACGAAGAAATCGTAAAGAAAGTGAAGGCCATCATCGTCGACAAGCTTGGCGTGGAGCCTTCCGAGGTTACCGAGACTGCAAACTTCACCAATGACCTTGGTGCAGACTCCCTTGATACCGTTGAACTTCTTATGGAGTTCGAGAAAGAGTTTGGTGTTAAGATTCCCGATGAGGAGACCAGCACCATCGCTACCGTTGCCGATGCTATCGCAAAGGTTGCCGAGAAACTTGGTGTGTCCGAGTAATCTCGTTGGTTTAGACAGAAATTCCCTAACCGGCCGCCTCCGCGACCGGTTTTTTTGTGCCGGGCAGGAGGAAGGAGTTAGCACAAAAAAAACCGGCCCGGTGGGTCGGTTTCGGGGGTTGGGAGGAGAAGGCTAGAGGAGGGTGCTGAGCACTGCGTCCATGCCTTCGCCGCGGAGGGCGTCGCCGCGTTTGACGATCGTGCCGTCGGGGCCGAAGAGGATCAGGTGAGGGATTCCCTCGATGCCGTATATCTCAGTAGGAGTCTTCTGGGCATTCACGATCTGGTTCCACACCACGCCATGCTCTTCAGCGGCTTTGGCAGTGTCTTCGGGCTTGTCCCAAACTGCTACGCTGAGCACATCGAACTTGTCCCCTTTATACTTGTTCCAGGCTGCCTTGATGTAGGGAATCTCCCTCTTGCAGGGGCCGCACCAGCTTGCCCAGAAATCCACCAGGATATATTTGCCTTTGCCTACGTAGTCGGAGAGCTTTGCCACGCTGCCGTCGGGCTGCACGGCTTCGAAATCGGTGAACATGGCACCTTCCTGGGTGCTGATCACCATGGAAGTCTTGGTCTGTTCTGCGGGGGCTGCCTCGGCTGCCTTGGCGGAGTTCTTCTTGCCTCCGCAGGCAACTAATGCCACGAGGGCGACGGCTACCAGGATAAGGTTCTTTTTCATATGGGAGGGGTTATTCGTTAGGAATCGAGTAGGTGAAACTGAACTTGGGCCTCATCTCTGGATCTGCCGCTGTGGGGCCGTAGAGCTTGCAATAGTAGTAGCGGTCGCGGTCCAGGTTGGCCTGGGTCTTGGACGTGGTGGAGGAACTGCCGTACATCTGCGCCATCATGGAGTAGTTGTAGTAGTTGGAATAGTAGTTCCCGTAACCGTAGCCATATCCGCCGTAGCCGTACATATTGCTCATCATGCTCTGGTAAGCCAGGTAGTTGTAGTATTCGCTGGCCTCGGCATTACCGGAGGTGGTAGTGGTTATGACGTCGTTGTGCTGCACCAGCATCCAGATATCGTAGCTGCCGGCCGCAAGCTGCTCATTGTCGTCGTCCAGGCCGATAAGCCTCTGCAGATGGTAGGTGAAGTCCGGCGAATAGGTCATCTGGGCGCGGTGGATGTTGCCCTGGTCCTCATTGGTATCGGAAGCGTCGGTAAGGCCCATGTATGTAAAGGTCGTGTCCGAAGTCTTGATACGGCAGGTAGGGTTCAGTATCTGGGGCACCTTGTGCATCTGCTCGAAATTGTCGTCGGAGGGCAGATAATGCATGGTAAGGGTAGCACGGTTGATGACAGCCTTTTTGGGGTCGTGGCCGTTGGCTACGATTGCGTCGATGGCCTTCTGGCGGAGCATCTTCGCGGAGAAGCAGGGCTTGACGCCGCCGCCACCTTCGACATAGATAAAATCCCCTGCATCACCAACATGGGCGGCGGAGGCATCTCCAGTGATATTCGCGCAGTACTGGGGGAAGTTTCCGGTGCCGGATTTGGTGAAGAGGGAATCGAGGTCGTAAAAACCGGTTGCGGAGAAATAGAAGTAGAAGGAAGTATCCTTCTGGACATCCTTGCCGTCCTTCTTCCAGGTGGAGTTGAACTTAAGTTCGGCCGCGCTTCCGGAGATGTAGCCATAGTCGCTGTCGTACTGGAGCTGAAGCTGGAAGATATTGAAGCGACCGCCGCGCCCGACAGGCTTTCCGGTGGTGATGTAGATGCCGGGGAAGCGCTTGGTGTAGCGGTTGATGTCCTGGAGGTCCTCCTTGGTGATGCTGAAGAACTTCTCGCCGAATTCCTTGGTGAAGTTGAAACTGAGCGAGTCCCCGGGGCCGATCACCGGTACGGTGGTGGTGATGATGCCGCTCGAATGGGCGGGCTCGGATTTGCAGTAGGTGAGGTAGTTCGTGTCCAACTGCTCGGTGAGCTCATGAACGAATACGCTCTGGAGGATGTTGGACTGGTCGAGGTCGCATACGGAGCTGGAATCGGCGACGGCCGAGAAATGGAACTGCTTGAATACGGGGTTCGTGCCGAAGTCGAGCTCGTCCACGAAGAGGGGAATCAGGGTGATGCAGCTGCTGCGGGTGCTGAGGCCGTATTCCTCGTCGTTGCGTATGGCTCCTATGGTGATGTTGGTGGATGAATACGCCGACAGGCTGTCCGACAATTTCATGCTTACGGGCACCTCCATGGCGGCGGGGGAGACCACCTTATAAATATGGTTGGCGGGGAGCAAGTTCCCGCCAAGGTCATAGTTCTCTTTCACACAGCCGACGCAAAGTGCCAGTGCGGCTGCGGCGGCTAAAAACCATCTGGATTTCATCTTTTACAACTTGTCATAAAGGGCATCGTAATCGTCGATATAGCTGCCGTCCTCGAAACTGCCCTCTTTGAAGGGAAGCACCGGAACCTTCAGGCCCTTGCAGTATTTCACCAGCTTGGGGTCGAGGTCGGGGGAACCGAGGATGATACCGTCCGAGTACTTGGCTGCCGTTTCAGCAAGTTTTATGCCATCGGGCTGCTCGCAGATCGGAAGGTCCTCTGCCTTGATGCTGCCGGTCGCAGCCTTGGCGGCAAAGTCCGCGGCAAAGCTTGCCGAAGGCAGGTCGTCGTACAGCGACAGGACCACTTTGCTGGACGAGAAGATGGGATCGTCCTTGTAGACTTGCTTGAGATATGCGGGCAGCAGGTGGGTTATCCATCCGTGGCAGTGGATGATGTCCGGGGCCCAACGGAGTTTCTTGACGGTTTCCAGGACACCCTTCGCGAAGAAGATCGCGCGCTCGTCGTTATCGGAGAAAAATCGGCCGTCGGCATCAGCATAGACTGCCTTGCGACGGAAATAGTCTTCGTTGTCGATAAAGTACATCTGCATGCGGGCGGCAGGGATGGATGCGACCTTGATTACCAGGGGACGGTCCACGTCACCGATGATTATGTTGATACCCGATAGGCGTATTACCTCGTGAAGCTGATTCTTCCTCTCGTTGATGCAACCGAACCGGGGCATGAAAGAACGGATTTCCTTTTTCCGCTCCTGGATACCTTGCGGGAGGAATCTCCCGATCCGGGCGATTTCGCTATCCGGGAGATAGGGGAAAATCTCCGAATTTACGAACAGGACTTTTTTGAAAATTTCAGCCATCTAATGCAATTATCGATTTTAACAAAGGTACGAATTTTTTTTTGAAATATTGATTATTCATTATCTTTGGGACAATTTCCGAAGTTATGCCTAAGGGAGAAAAGAAAAAGATGAAAAGGCGTCTGACCGGGGCGTACGTGTCTTCGGTTATCAGCATCAGCCTGGTCCTGCTGCTGATCGGAGTCGCCGCCGCCCTGATCCTGAATGCCGGCAGGGTGAGCAATTATTTCAAGGAGAATATCCAGATTTCGCTGCTCTGCGGCGCCCCGGTAACGGAGGCGCAGGCGGCTTCTTGCGCCGCGCGCATCGATTCTCTTCCCTTCGTCCGCAGCACGGAAATCATAGGCAAGGCCCAGGGCGAAAAGGAGCTCAAGGAGATGCTGGGAGAGGACTTCCTCTCCGTCTTCGAGACTGCCCCCATTCCCGTCTCGATAAACGTGGGACTCATGGCGGATTATGTGCATGCGGACAGCCTCGCCCGCATCATCCCCATCCTGCAGGCCATGCCCGAAATCGAAGAGGTGGAGAGCCGCCAGTCGCTGGTGGAGGATCTGACCCGCAACCTGTCGGGCATCTCCCTGGTACTGGGCTTCTTCATAGCCCTGCTGCTGTTCATTTCCTTCATACTCATAGGAAATACGGTCCGGCTGAGCCTCTTCGCCCGGCGCTTCACCATACATACGATGCGTCTGGTGGGTGCTACCCGCGCCTTCATCCGCAGGCCCTTCGTGCGCGCTGCGGTGGTGCAGGGGCTGGTATCCGGCCTGCTCAGCTGCGCTGCCCTCGCCGGCGGCCTGCTGCTGGTGCGCCGTTCCTTCCCCCAGATCTATGCAGTGTTCTCCACGTCCGTGCTGGTGGCAGTCGCCGCCACCGTGATCGTGTGCGGAGTGCTTATCTGCGTGATCGCAACTTATTTTACGGTAAACAAACTCGCCCTCGCTGGCGAAGATTCCTTGTACTATTAGAAAATGGACAATAAACCGGCAATCGACCCTAAAGGTCTGAAAATACTTATCGCGGGTGTCGTGGTAATGATCGCAGGCTTCATCCTCATGATGGGCGGCGGCTCCGACGATCCCAACATATTCAACTACGAAATGTTCAACTTCCGCCGCATGGTGGCCGCTCCTATCGTGATCGTCAGCGGCATCATAGTGGTGATAATAGCCATAATGAAGAAGAAGTGATGGAGTGGTTCGAAGCATTGATACTCGGCCTTCTGCAGGGCCTTACGGAGTTCCTGCCGGTTAGCAGCAGCGGACATCTGGCCATAGGCCGTGACCTGTTGGGCATAGAGGCCTCCGGCGACCTTGTTTTCGAGGTTACGGTACATGCCGCCACCGTGCTCAGCACTATCGTAGTATTCCGGAAAGAGATACTCAAACTCCTCCGCGGCCTGTTCCGCTTCCGCATGAACGACGAGACCGACTATATCCTCAAGATACTCTTCTCCATGATCCCCGTGTTCGTGGTGGGCATGTTTTTCAAGGATCAGGTCGAGGCCCTTTTCACCTCGATGGTGGTGGTGGGCGTTGCGCTGATAGTCACCGCCCTGCTGCTGTTCTTCTCGGACATAGCGTCCAGGAGAGCCCAGGAAGAGAATGATGCCCGCAACGGCATCCACTTCTGGCAGGCCTTCGCCGTGGGTATAGGCCAGGCCCTGGCCGTCATCCCGGGGCTTTCCCGCTCCGGCACGACCATATCTACCGGCCTGCTGTGCGGGGTCAAGCGCGAGGTTATGGCCCAGTTCTCTTTCCTGATGGTGCTCATCCCCATTCTGTGAGAAACCTTCCTCGATGTGGTGGGAGGGGAGATGGCCGCATCTTCCATAGGTACGCTGCCGCTGGCGGTCGGGTTCCTCGCCGCGTTCTTCTCCGGGCTTTTCGCATGCCGGGTGATGATTGCGCTGGTGCGCAGGGCCCGCCTGAGCTGGTTCGCGATCTACTGCGCCATCGTCGGCACGCTGGTTCTTATATTCGCATGACGGATGGATAGGAAGAATACATATTTCGTCGCGGACGTCCACCTCGGGCTGGATGCCAACAACCCTGCAGAGCGCGAGGAGCGCTTCGTGCAGTGGCTCCGCAGCATCCGTACCCCCGAAACCCGGACCGTCTATCTCCTCGGGGATATATGGGATTTCTGGTATGAATACCGGGATCTGGTCCCCCGCGAGGGAATACGTGTGCTCAGCGAGCTTATCCAGATGGTTTCCGAGGGGATAGAGGTGTATTTCATGCCGGGGAACCACGATATCTGGTGCTACTCGTTCTTCGAATCCGTAGGCATAAAGAAGATAATCCAGCCGCAGCGGGCCTGCATCGACGGGAAGAACTTCCTGCTGGGGCACGGCGATGCCCTGGGAGGCGCGAAATTCGGATATAGGGTGATGCTCTCTCTATTCCACAACCGTTTCCTGCAGCGCTGTTTCAGCGCCCTGCACCCTTGGCTTGCCTTCCGCTTCGGCACCGACTGGAGCAATTCCAACCGCCGCAAGCACGGGGGGTACAAGTTCCGCGGGGAGGCCGAGCCTCTGTACGAGTTTGCCGTGGAAAGTACCAAAGAGAGCCCTGCCGACTATTGTATTTTCGGGCATTTCCACGATGCGGTGGACATGGCCCTTCCTACCGGCGGGCGTATGATCGTACTTAAAGATTGGATTGCGGGCGGTGTGCACTATGCCTGCTTCGACGGAAAAGATCTTTCCGTCCGTTAGTCCTCTTTCAGCATTTCCTTGGCTTCCTTGAGGCTCTTTTTCATGAGGGCCTTTTCTTCTTCGCTGCGTTTGCGGCGGCTTTCGCGCGATTCTACAGTGCTTTTGAGGTAGTCCCTCTTGATGACGGTCTTGGTGGGGTATTCCCAGAATACTGCGAAGTAGAACGAATCCCAGTGGCCTTTATTCCAAATCCCTACCAGCTCTTCCAACTTGGCATCCTCCCCTTTGGGGTCGTAGCGTTTCTTGAGGTTCTGGCCGAAGAGTTTGGCGATGAACTGCCAGAAATTGGCCGAGAAGGAGCTGCGGTATTCTTTGATGATGTCAAAGGGTGGGATGCCGCATTCGCGGTCCACCAGCCTCATGAGCATCACTCCTTGCGAGATGCTCATACGCTTGATGTCCCCTCCGAAGATGGTGAAGAGTTCTATCATCACGTCATGGGTGTAGGCGTTGCGCTCGCTGCGGCGCGTTACGTCGGCTGCCAGCACGCTGTCCACCTGATGCATCATTTTCTTGCCTGCAAGGGCGTATGGGTAAACTTTGTTGAAGTTGTACACCATCTTGTATTGCTTCCTCCAGTCGCCTTTCTTCATCTTCACGCCCTTGGGGAACACCCACACGGGGTCGAGGGAATCCACGAAAGTAGTGTCGCCATTCTCGTCAACTACGTAATACATAGGGAATTGCTCCGCCTGCTTTTTGCGCTGTGCAAAAAGGGGCAGGGCTGCCAGGATGCATAGTATTGTCAACACTATTTTTTTCACGGTCGCAAAGGTAACAAAATTTTTTTTGTCCGAATTTGTAAGTTGCTGAAAAATCAAAGAGTTGGCTATGAAATTTTTGTGTCGAAAATGCTAAATTTTTTTGCAAAAGTCATTGCGCGTAAAGAAATTTTTGCTAACTTTGCATCCCAAAAATCCGCCCTGTAATTGCGTATATCGCTGATTATCAAGGATTTAAGATGAATTTTTAGTTTTAATTTAAGTAATATTACAATGTTACAGCCTAAGAGAACAAAGTACAGAAGGGAACAGAAGAACCGTATGAAGGGTATGGCCCAGCGTGGCAACCAGCTTGCATTCGGTTCCTTCGGTCTCAAGAACCTTGAGAACTGCTGGCTCACCGCTCAGCAGATTGAGGCAGCCCGCCAGGCTATTACCCGTAAGATGAACCGTGAGGGTCAGCTCTGGATCCGGGTATTCCCTGTGAAGCCGGTCACCAAGAAACCTCTCGATACTCGTATGGGTAAAGGTAAGGGCGATCCTTACGGATTCGTCGCTCCTATCACGCCCGGCCGTATCATTTTCGAGGCCGAGGGTGTCTCCCTCGAGATCGCCAAAGAGGCAATGCGTCTTGGCGCCAACAAGCTCCCCGTCGCGACCAAATTCATCGTCCGCAGGGATTATGTGGAATAATTTAATGGAGAAGTAGAACAATGAAAGCAGCAGAAGCACGCGAAATGTCTGTAGCAGACCTGCGCGACCGCATCCAGATCGAGAAAGGTAATCTCGACACAATGAAGATCAATCACGCCATTTCTCCATTGGAGGACACTTCCAAATTCAAGAAACTCCGCAAGGATATCGCTCTTATGATCACGATCCTCGCTGAAAAAGAAAAAATGAACTAAATCTAAGTGACTTATGGAAAGAAATCTTCGTAAGGAAAGACAAGGCGTCGTGGTCAGCAACAAGATGGACAAAACCGTCGTAGTTGCCGTTGAACGCAAAGAGAAGCATCCCTTATACGGAAAGTTCGTTAAAAAGACCACAAAGTTCGTTGCTCATGACGAGAAGAACGAGTGCGGAGAGGGCGATACCGTCCTCATCATGGAGACCCGTCCCCTCAGCAAGACCAAGAACTGGAGAGTTGAAAAAATCGTAGAAAAAGCTAAGTAGTTATGATACAGCAGGAAACACGTCTACAGGTGGCCGACAACAGCGGAGCTAAGGAAGTCCTTTGCATCCGTGTACTTGGCGGTACCCACCATCGTTATGCCACCGTCGGCGACACCATCGTCGTCGCAGTGAAGAGTGCGATTCCTGGCGGTGACGCCAAGAAGGGTACAGTCTCCAGGGCTGTCGTAGTACGCACCAAGAAAGAAATCCGCCGCGCCGACGGTTCTTATATCCGTTTCGACGACAACGCATGTGTTCTTCTGAACAATGCAGGTGAACTCCGCGGAACCCGTATCTTCGGCCCTGTCGCCAGGGAGCTCCGCGAGAATTATATGAAAATCGTTTCACTGGCACCGGAAGTCCTTTAATACATCAAGATTATGAAGAAGCTCAAGATTAAGAAAGGTGACACCGTGTATGTGACTACCGGTAGCAGTAAGGGAAAGACCGGCAAGGTCCTTTCCGTTCTCACTGAGAAGGACCGTGTGATCGTTGAGGGGGTCAACCTCGTCAGCAAGTCCACGAAACCCAATTCCAAGCAGCCTCAGGGTGGTATCATCAAGCAGGAGGCCGCTATCCATATTTCCAACGTGAATCTTATCGATCCCGCATCTTCGAAGCCTACCCGCGTGGGTTACAAGGTTGTCGACGGCAAGAAGATCCGCGTAGCTAAAAAATCAGGACAGGAGATTAAGTAATTATGGCAAAGAAAGCAACAGCAGATCAGCAGAAGACCCCCAAGGGTTACGTTCCTGCTCTGAAGAAAGCCTATAAGGAGGAGATCGCCGACAAGCTCGTCAAGCAGTTCTCCTATAACACCATCATGGAAGCTCCCCGCCTCGTGAAGATTACCATCAACGAAGGCGTCGGCGATGCAACCCAGGACAAGAAACTTGTCGAGGATGCAGCCGAAGAGCTCTCCCTCATCACCGGCCAGAAGGCTGTCATCACCATCTCCCGCAAGGACATCTCCAACTTCAAGCTCCGTAAAGGTATGCCTGTAGGTTGCAAGGTCACCCTTCGCGACGTTAAGATGTACGAGTTCCTCGAGAAGCTCATCCGTGTCACCCTCCCCCGTATCCGTGACTTCAACGGTATATCCGGCAACATGGACGGTCGTGGCAACTATACCCTCGGTATCAAGGAGCAGCTCATCTTCCCCGAAATCGACATCGACAAGAACCCCCGTATCCACGGAATGGAGATCACTTTCGTCACCACAGCTAAATCCGACGAGGAGTGCAAAGCCCTTCTCACCGAGTTTGGTCTGCCTTTCAAGAAACATAACAACTAAGAGATATGGCAAAAGAATCAATGAAAGCCCGCGAAGTAAAGCGCGCGAAACTGGTTGCTAAATATGCCGAGAAGAGGAAGGCCCTCAAGGAGGCCGGTGACTGGGCAGCACTCGATAAGCTCCCCAAGAACGCCTCTCCCGTACGTCTTCACAATCGTTGCTCTCTTACCGGTCGTCCTAAAGGATACATGCGGGCATTCGGCCTCAGCCGTATCCAGTTCCGTGAGATGGCCAGCAACGGACTCATTCCGGGTGTAAAGAAGGCAAGTTGGTAGAATAATTAAAAGATTAACGATATGACTGATCCCATCGCAGATTTCCTCACCAGGATCCGTAACGCCTATCTTGCAGGCAAGAAGGTCGTCGAGATCCCTTCGTCCAAGATGAAGGAGGCTCTCACCAAGATTCTGTGCGAGAAAGGATACATCCTCAGCTACAAGGTAGTCGAGGGAACCCCTTACAACACCATCAAGATCGCTCTCAAATATCACCCCGAGACCAAGATGCCCGCTATCAAGAAGATCGAGCGCATCAGCACCCCCGGCCTCAGGCAGTACACCGATGTAGAGAACATGCCTCGCGTCCTCAACGGACTCGGTATCGCAGTTATCTCCACCTCCAAGGGTCTTGTCACCGACAAGGAAGCCAAGGAGCTCGGCGTGGGCGGCGAAGTTATTTGCTACGTATATTAATATAATAAAGAATAGATCAAATGTCACGAATTGGTAAATTACCTGTAAACCTTCCGGCCGGCGTGAGCGTCCAGCTCCTCGACGGCAACGTTGTGAAGGTTAAAGGACCTCTTGGTGAGATGAGCCAGAAAGTAGATCCGGACATCACTGTCACCATCGAGGACAACGAGATTAAATTCACCCGCCCGACGGACCAGCCCCGTCACCGCAGCATGCACGGTCTGTACCGCGCTCTGGTGCACAACATGGTCGTTGGCGTAAGTGAAGGATTCACTATCAATCAGGAGCTCGTCGGTGTCGGTTACCGTGTAGCCGCCCAGGGCCAGCTTCTTATCTTCTCTCTTGGTTACTCCCACGACATCCAGCTCATGCTTCCCGCAGAGGTGAAGGCCGAGGTTCCTGAAATCAAGAAGGGTGAGACTCCCAAGCTGGTTCTCAAGAGCTGCGACAAGCAGCTTATCGGCCAGGTTGCCGCCAAGATCCGCTCATTCCGCAAGCCTGAACCTTACAAGGGCAAGGGTATCAAGTTCGTTGGTGAACAACTTCGTCGCAAGGCAGGAAAGACTGCTGCTGCTAAATAAAGGAGGACAGAATTATGGCATTAAGTAGAATAGCAAGAAGAAAAAGGATTCACTACCGTATCCGCAAGCACGTCAGCGGCACTCCCGAGCGCCCTCGTCTTGTAGTCTTCAGAAGCAACAAGCAGATTTATGCTCAGGTTATCGACGATGAGGCCGGCAAGACTCTTGCCGCAGCTGCATCTAACGATAAGGCTCTTGCCGCAGAGTGCAAGGGTAAGTCCGGCATCGAGGCCGCCGCTATCGTAGGCAAGGCCGTTGCCGAGCGTGCTCTCGCAGCCGGTGTGAGCACCGTATGTTTCGACCGCGGAGGTTATCTCTTCCACGGACGTGTTAAAAGTTTGGCAGATGCCGCACGTGAAGGCGGCCTCGTATTCTAATAGGAAAGACTATGGCAAATACAAATGTTAAAAGAGTTAAGACGTCTGACCTCGAACTGAAGGACAGGCTCGTTGCCATCCAGCGTGTAACCAAGGTTACTAAGGGTGGTCGTCATTTCCGCTTTGCTGCTATCGTAGTCGTGGGTGACGAAAACGGCGTTGTAGGCTATGGTCTTGGAAAAGCCAACGAAGTCACTGCAGCTATTGCAAAGGGTGTGGAAGATGCAAAGAAGAACCTCGTAAAGGTTCCCGTCATCAACACCACCATCCCTCACGAGCAGGAAGCCGCTTTCGGTGGTGCTAAGGTGTTCATGAAGCCCGCAGCTCCCGGTACCGGTGTAAAGGCCGGTGGTGCTATGCGTGCCGTATTCGAGAGCGCCGGCATCCAGAACGTTCTTGCGAAGAGCAAAGGCTCTTCCAACCCTCACAACCTTGTGAAGGCTACCGTGTCCGCTCTTACCGAGATGCGCGACGCTTACACCGTAGCAGGGCTGCGCGGTATTCCTATGAGTAAAGTTTTTAACGGATAGGAGGAAGAACCATGGCAAAACTTAAAATTACCCAGACGATCAGCACCAATGGCGAGACCAAGCGCCAGAAGGAGAATCTCCGCAGCCTCGGCATCCGCCGTATCGGCCACACCGTAGAGGTTGAGGACAATCCTATTTCCCGCGGCATGCTCGCGAAGGTCGCACACCTCGTCAAGTTTGAAGTTATAGACTAAAGGAGGGATAGATTATGAAACTTGAAAATCTCACACCTGCAACTGGTTCTGTAAAGAACGCTAAGAAAAGATTGGGTCGTGGCCAGGGTTCTGGCAAAGGCGGCACCTCCACCCGTGGTACCAAGGGTGCCCAGGCACGTGCCGGTTACGAACACAAGATCGGCTTCGAAGGCGGTCAGATGCCTATCCAGCGCCGTCTTCCTAAGTTCGGCTTCACCAATCCTACCCGCGTAGAATATACCGCGGTCAACATTTCCACCATACAGGCGATTGCCGAGGCCTCCAAGGCCAAGGAAATCACCGTCGATGACCTCAAGGCCGCCGGCCTCGCCGGAAAGAACGACCTTCTCAAGGTTCTCGGAAACGGTGAGATCAGCGTTGCCGTTACCGTTAAGGCAGATGCCTTCAGCAAATCCGCAATTGCCAAAATCGAAGCTGCCGGTGGAAAGGCAGTCGTAAATGAATAACAATGAAGAAGTTTATCGAGACAATCAAGAACATCTTCAAGATTGAAGAGCTTCGTAAGCGCCTTGGCTATACCCTGATGCTTATCCTGGTGTATAGGCTTGGTTGCTTCATCGTGCTCCCCGGCATCGACGCCACCATGCTCGCCAAACTGCAGGACACTGCTTCTTCCGGCCTCGTCGGCCTGTTGAACATGTTCTCCGGCGGTGCATTCGGTAATGCTTCAATCTTTGCGCTCGGTGTGATGCCGTACATCTCGGCATCCATCGTTGTCCAGCTCCTGGGTGTCTTCGTGCCGTACTTCCGCAAACTCCAGATGGAAGGCGAAAGCGGGCGCAAGAAGATGAACCAGCTGACCAGGTATCTTACCATCCTGATCATCTGCATCCAGGGCCCTGCCTACATGGCCGCTCTCCACAACCAGATCCCCGGTCAGGCTTTCATAGCCGTGAATACCCTCGGCTGGAGCAACTTCGCATTCAACCTCGTATCTACCATCATCCTGATGGCCGGTTCGATGTTCGTAATGTGGCTCGGCGAGCGTATCACCGACCGTGGTATCGGTAACGGTATCTCTCTCATTATCATGATCGGTATCGTAGCCCGTCTGCCTTTCGCAGTCGCTGCTGAACTCGGTGAGAAGTTCACCACTACCAACGGTGGTATGCTTCTGCTCATCGTGGAGTTCCTTATCTGGTTCTTCATCATAATCGCAGCTATTGCTCTCGTGCAGGCCGTGCGCCGCGTGCCCGTGCAGTATGCCAAGCGTGTTGTCGGCAACCGTCAGTACGGCGGAGTGCGTCAGTACATCCCGCTTAAGATCAATGCCGCCGGTGTCATGCCTATCATCTTCGCCCAGGCTATCATGCTCCTTCCCCTGCTCTTCTCCAAGTGGGAGTCCACCAGAGGAATCGCAGCCGCGCTTGGTAACTATACCGGTTTTTGGTATAATCTTGTGTTTGGAATCTTCGTAGTTGTCTTCACATACTTCTACACCGCTGTTACTATCAATCCTAACATGATGGCAGAGGATATGAAGAGGAACGGAGGTTTCATTCCGGGTGTGAAGCCTGGTAAGAAGACTGTCGAGTACTTCGACAACATCATGGACAGGGTCACCCTTCCTGGTTCCTTCTTCTTGGCATTCATAGCCATCATGCCTGCTCTCGCAAGGATCTTCGGTGTCAACGACCAGTTCGCGAGCTTCTACGGAGGTACTTCCCTCCTGATCCTCGTAGGTGTCGTCCTCGATACCCTGCAGCAGATCGAAAGCTATCTTCTGATGCGCCACTACGATGGCCTCATGAAGACTGGCCGTCTGACCGGGCGCTCAGGTATGTAGTTCTTTGAAAATTACGAAGCAAGATGGTCAAACCCAAGACTGAAGAGGAAATCGAATTGATGCGCGAGAATGCTATTCTCGTGTCGCGTACGCTGGCCGAAGTAGGCAAGGCGGTAGCTCCCGGTGTAACCACCAACCAGCTCAACCGCATAGCCGAGACCTTCATCCGCGACCACGGCGCAATTCCGAGTTCCCTTGGATTCGAGGGTTTCCCTGCGGCTTGTTGCATGTCGGTGAACGATGTCGTCGTCCACGGATTTCCGGATGACAAACCTCTGAAAGAGGGCGACATCGTCACCGCCGACATCACCACTTTGTACAAGGGCTATAGCGGCGATTCCGCATACACCTTCCCGGTAGGGGAGATAAGCGCGGAAACCCGCCGTCTGCTCGATGTTACGAAGGCTTCGCTCTACAAGGGCATTGAAGCGGCCGTAGCGGGTAATCGCGTAGGCGACATCGGACACGCGGTGCAATCGTACGTCGAATCCTTCGGATATTCCGTGGTCCGCGAACTCGAGGGTCATGGAATCGGCAAGGGGATGCATGAGGCTCCCGGCGTTCCTAATTACGGACGCCCCGGGCACGGCCCCAAGCTCGTGGAAGGAATGACAATATGCATCGAGCCCATGGTCATAGCCGGCGGCAGGAGTGTGTACCTGGACCGCAACGGCTGGGGCGTTCACAGCGCAGACCGGAGCAGCACTGCACATTACGAACTTACGGTTGTTGTCCGTCGCGGCCACGCAGAGCAGCTGTCGACCTTCGATTTTATCGAGAAAGATCCCACGATCAAATTTTAACAAGTAATATTTTTCAATGTCAAAACAAGTAGCAATAGAACAAGACGGTAAGGTCATAGAGACCCTCCCGAACGCGATGTTCAAGGTCGAGCTTGAGAACGGTCACGTGCTTCTCTGCAACATTTCGGGGAAGATGCGTATGAACTTTATCCACATTCTTCTTGGCGACAAAGTTCGAGTTGAAATTTCTCCTTATGATTTGACCAAGGGCAGAATATCTTTCAGATACAAATAAAATTACAACGATATGAAAGTCAAAACATCCATCAAGAAGCGCAGCGAAGATTGCAAGATCGTGAAGCGTAAAGGTCGCCTTTACGTGATCTGCAAGAAGAACCCCAAGTTCAAGATGCGCCAGGGATAATTCAATTGTCTAACAATTAAGTAAAGTATAATATGGCAAGAATAGCCGGTGTTGATTTACCAAACAACAAAAGAGGTGATGTGGGACTTACCTACATCTACGGAATCGGCCGCAGCACTGCCTCCAAGATCCTGGAGAAGTGTGGCATCGATCCTACTATCAAGGTTGGCGACTGGGATGATGCCCAGACTGCAGCAATCCGTGCCGAGGTCAGCGAGATGAAGATCGAGGGTGAACTCCGTTCCACCGTCCAGATGAACATCAAGCGACTCATGGATATCGGTTGCTACCGTGGCATCCGTCACCGTGTCGGCCTCCCTGTCCGCGGGCAGAGCACCAAGAACAATGCCCGTACCCGCAAGGGTAAGAAGAAGACTGTTGCTAACAAGAAGAAGGCAACCAAGTAAAAGCAGTTAAGTTATGGCAAAGAAAACTACAACATCCAAGAGAGTTGTCAAGGTGGAAGCTTATGGGCAGGCCCATATCTCCTCTACTTTCAACAACGTTATCGTGTCGCTGACCAATGCCCAGGGGCAGGTGATCAGCTGGGGCTCTGCCGGCAAGTGCGGTTTCCGTGGTTCCAAGAAGAACACTCCGTACGCTGCTCAGATGGCCGCCGAAGACGCTGCCAAGACTGCTTATGATGCAGGTCTTCGCAAAGTAAAAGTATTCGTAAAGGGTCCTGGCGCCGGTCGTGAGTCCGCCATCCGCACCATCAACAACGCAGGTATCGTAGTTACCGAGATCGTCGACGTAACCCCTATGCCTCACAACGGATGCCGTCCTAAAGGCCGTCGTAAAGTTTAACGTTTAAAGACTAAGAACTATGGCAAGATATACAGGCCCTACCACCAAGATCGCCCGTAAGTTCGGCGAACCTATCTTCGGTGCAGATAAAGATTTCGAAAAGAGAAATTATCCTCCGGGACAGCATGGTCTCGCAGCCAAGCGCAAAAAACAGCGCGACTACGGTATCCAGCTCAAGGAGAAACAGAAAGTGAAGTATATGTACGGTGTGCTGGAGCGTCAGTTCCGTAACACCTACGACAAGGCTTCCCGTATGCCCGGCCAGAAGGGTGAGAACCTCGTTCTCCTCCTCGAGAGCCGTCTCGACAACGTGGTTTATCGTCTTGGCATCGCTCCCAGCAGGGCAGCTGCACGCCAGCTCGTAAGCCACCGTCACATCACCCTCAACGGCGAAGTTTGCAACGTTCCTTCGGCTCAGGTGAAAGCCGGCGACGTGATTGCAGTGCGCGAGCGCAGCAAGAACCTCGAGGTCATCACCGCCAGCGTTGCAGGTGCCGCCAAGTACTCATGGCTGGAGTTCGACGCACAGACCCTGAGCGGCAAGTTCCTCAACCTGCCCCTCCGCGCCGACATTCCCGAGAACATCAACGAGCAGCTCATCGTCGACCTGTACTCCAAGTAAAATTTAACACCTGATTATTATGGCAATCTTAGCATTCCAGAAACCTGACAAGGTTATCATGCTCGAAGGTTCCGAGACTCTCGGACGTTTCGAATTCCGCCCCCTTGAGCCTGGTTACGGCCAGACCATAGGCAACGCCCTTCGTCGCATTCTCCTTGCATCGCTTGAAGGTTTTGCCATCAGCCAGATACGTATTACCGGCGTTGACCAGGAATTCGCAAACATTCCCGGCGTCATCGAAGGTATGCAGGACATCATCCTCAACCTCAAGCAGGTCCGTTTCAAGAGGATGGTCGAAGGCGTAGACAGCGAAGAGGCAAGAATCGTCATCAGCGGCAAGCAGGAGTTCAAAGCGGAGGACATCTCCAAAGGATTGTCTTCTTTCACGGTGTTGAATCCTGATCAGCACATCTGCTCTCTCGAACCTTCCGTCAAACTCGAAATCAACATCCTCATCACCCGTGGACGTGGTTTCGTTCCCGCAGAGGAATCCCGCGACGAGAACACTCCTATCGGAACCATTCCGGTGGACGCCATCTACACCCCTATCCGCAAGGTCAACTGGAGCGTAGAGAACTGGCGCGTGGAGCAGAAGACTGACTACGAGAAGCTCAACCTCGAGATTGAAACCGACGGTTCCATCAGCCCGAGCGCTGCTCTTCAGGATGCAGCAAACATCCTCATCTACCACTTCAAGCTCTTTACCGACGACAACAAGATCTCCCTCGAGAGCCCTCTTGAGACCGAGAGCAAAGAACTTGACGAGGAGAGCCTCCGCATGAGGCACGTCCTTCTCACCAAACTTTCCGATATGGGACTTTCCGTCCGCGCATTCAACTGCCTCAAGGCTGCCGACATCGACACCTTCGCCGACCTGGTATCCTACAGCCGCGCCGAACTCATGAAGTTCCGTAACTTCGGCCGCAAGTCCCTCAACGAGATCGACCTGCTGGTGGAGAAGATGAAGCTTTCGTTCGGAATGGATGTTACCAAGTACAATATTGAACCTAAGAAAAAGAATATCTAACGATGAGACACAATAAAGCAGTTAATCATCTCGGCCGCAAGAGCGGACACCGCAAGGCTCTGCTCGCCAACATGGCTTCCTCGCTCATCCTCCACAAGAGGATCATCACCACCGAGGCCAAGGCGAAGGCCCTCAAGCCCTATCTTGAACCGCTTATCACTAAGAGCAAGGACGACAACACCCACAACCGTCGTGTTGTCTTCAGCTACCTCAAGGATAAGAATGCCGTGAGCGAACTCTTCCGTACCATCGCACCCAAGATCGCAGACCGTCCGGGCGGATACCTCCGTATCCTCCACGTCGGTTTCCGTCAGGGAGATGCAGCTGAAATGGCTCTGATCGAATTCGTAGACTTCAACGAGGCAGCCCTCGCAGGCGGAGCCAAGAAGGAGGCGAAGAAGACTACACGCCGCAGCCGCGCGAAGAAGGCAGAGGCCGCACCTGCAGAGGCGCCCGCAGCGGAAGCACCCGCAGAGGCACCGGCAGAAGAAGCCAAGGCTGAATAACTCAGCAACAAATAGAAGGGGGAAATTTCGGTTTCTCCCTTCTTTTTTTATCTTTGCAGAATAATTAATAAAACCATATTATGAACCCACTATTCTATGCCGTCCCGGCGGCCTCCATCGTGGCACTTCTCTTCGCGGCTATCTTCTATGCCCAGATGAAGAAGGAAGATGAAGGTACGCCTACCATGAAGAGAATCGCACAGTTCGTGCGCGAGGGAGCCATGGCTTACCTCAAACAGCAGTATAAGGTAGTTATCGTCGTATTCATAGTGCTGGCAATCTTCTTTGCCATCCTTGCCTACGGTTTCGGGGTGCAGAACCCTTGGGTGCCGTTCGCTTTCCTCACCGGTGGTTTCTTCTCCGGTCTTGCCGGTTTCATCGGCATGCGCACTGCTACCTATGCTTCCGGCCGTACTGCCAACGCAGCACGCCGCAGCCTGAACTCCGGTCTTAAGATTGCGTTCCGTTCCGGTGCCGTCATGGGCCTCACCGTGGTAGGTCTCGGGCTTCTCGACATTGCAATCTGGTTCATAGTGCTCAATGCCTTCGTGAGCGATGCCACCACCGCTCAGAAGATGGTCGTCATCACCACCACGATGCTTACTTTCGGCATGGGTGCATCTACCCAGGCCCTCTTCGCCCGTGTTGGTGGAGGGATCTACACCAAGGCTGCCGACGTGGGCGCCGACCTCGTAGGTAAGGTCGAGACCGACCTCCCCGAGGACGACCCCCGCAATCCTGCCACCATCGCCGATAACGTAGGCGACAATGTCGGCGACGTCGCAGGTATGGGTGCCGACCTTTATGAAAGTTACTGCGGTTCCATCCTCTCCACCATGGCCCTGGGTGCTTCCGCATTCTATGGCGCAGGCGACGACATGCAGATGCGTGCCATCCTTGCCCCTATGCTCATCGCCGCTATCGGCGTGGTTCTCTCCGTGCTCAGCATCTTTACCGTGCGCACCAAGGAAGGTGCCGGCATGGCCCAGCTGCTCAAGAGCATGAGCGTCGGGACCAACCTGGCTGCCGCCCTCAGCGGCGTGGCCACCTTCGGCGTGCTTTATCTTCTCGGATTCTCCAACTGGTGGCAGCTCAGCTGCTCGGTAGTTGCGGGTCTTCTCGCCGGTGTCATCATCGGCAAAGCAACCGAATATTACACTTCCCATTCCTATAAGCCCACCCAGAAGCTGGCAGAGGCTTCGCAGACCGGCCCCGCCACCGTCATCATCAACGGTGTAGGTCTCGGTATGGTATCTACCGCCATCCCCGTCATCGCCATCGCATGCGCCATCATCCTGGCCTACCTCTTCGCCATCAACTTCGACGTGGCCAACATGCTCACCGCCGCCAACCTCTCCAAGGGTCTTTACGGTGTGGCAATCGCCGCCGTGGGTATGCTTTCCACCCTGGGTATCACCCTTGCAACCGATGCCTACGGCCCTATCGCCGACAATGCCGGTGGCAATGCCCAGATGAGTGAGCTCGATCCGGAAGTCCGCGAGCGTACCGACGTGCTCGACGCCCTCGGCAATACCACCGCCGCTACCGGCAAGGGATTTGCCATCGGCTCCGCAGCCCTCACCGCCCTCGCACTCCTTGCATCCTATATCGAGGAAATCAAGATTGCCCTCGCCCGTACCGGCGAACTTGTCAACGGCGTGGCCGGACAGGTCGAAGCCGCCGGCGCAAGCATCCTGGATATCCTCAACAACTATAACGTCAGCCTGATGAATCCTTCCGTGCTCGCGGGTGTGTTCATCGGTGCCATGATGGCCTTCCTCTTCTGCGGCCTTACCATGAATGCCGTCGGTCGTGCTGCCGGCAAGATGGTGGTCGAGGTGCGCCGCCAGTTCCGCGAAATCAAAGGTATCCTTACCGGCGAGGGAACTCCGGACTACAAGCGTTGCGTGGAGATCTCCACCAAGGCAGCTCAGCATGAGATGCTGCTGCCCGCTTTCATCGCCATCCTGGTTCCCGTGCTCACCGGCGTGGTGCTCGGCGTTGCCGGCGTGCTGGGCCTGCTTATCGGCGGCCTCGGCGCAGGGTTCGTGCTTGCCGTGTTCATGTCCAACTCCGGTGGCGCTTGGGATAATGCCAAGAAGTATGTCGAGGAGGGGCATTTCGGCGGAAAGAATTCCGACAGCCACCACGCGACCGTCGTGGGCGATACCGTCGGAGATCCTTTCAAGGACACGTCAGGGCCTTCGCTCAACATCCTGATCAAACTGATGAGCATGGTCTCGATAGTTATGGCTGGACTTACAGTAGGACTTCACTTACTTTAAAAATATATATAGCAGACTATGAGACATTTTACATTACCCGAAGACGGAGGCCTGATTACTGAAAATCTCCCCAAAGACATCCTTCATGGATACGACAAGATTTTTACAGAAGTATATTCAGATTCCTCGGAGGGCAGCCGTAAAGTGGCCGACATCGTAGTCGACGCTATACACAGATTCGAAAAGGAGAACCCGGAGGGCACCTTCAAGTTGGGACTTACAACTGGTGCCTCTCCGGCATCTCTTTACAAAGTGCTCTCACGCTATTATAGCGAAGGGCGCATTTCTTTTAAGAACGTTGCTGTGTTTAGCATCGACGAGTACTATCCTTCGTCGCCCACAGACATGCAGAGCCGCAACCGACGACTTCACCAGGAGCTGTTGAACAACATCGACATACTCCCTCAGAACATCCACATCCCCAATGGCACCGTGTCGCACGACGAGGTGGCAGCCTGGTGCTCGAATTTCGATAAGGAAGCCCGCAATCTGGACCTCCTCATCATGGGCATCGGAGAGCAGGGGCAGGTAGGGTTCAACGAGGCTGGCTCTTCGGAATCCAGCCGCACCCGCACCGTGCTGCTCAGCTACCCCAGCCGCAAGCGTCAGACACGCTACTTCAACGGCGATATCAGTGTCACTCCTAAGGAAGCCATCACCATAGGTATAGGTACCATGATGAGCGCCAAGCAGGTCATCCTGATGGCCTGGGGCGAAACCAAGGCCGAAGCAGTCGCCCGTGTTGTGGAGGGCGAGATCGGTTCCGATTGCCCCGCTACCTATTTCCAGCATCACGACAATGTGTCGATGTTCGTGGACGAGGTTTCCGGCAGCCTTCTTACCAGGGTCACGGCCCCTTGGCTCATCGGCCCCTGCGAGTGGACCCCCAAGTTCCGCCGCAAGGCCGTCATCTGGCTCTGCGAGCAGGTGCACAAGCCTATCCTGAAGCTCACCCACGCCGACTATCTGTCGCACTCCCTCGAGGAGCTGCTGGACGTGGCCGGCCCTTATGACCAGGTGAACATCCAGGTCTTCAACGATCTTCAGCATACCATCACCGGCTGGCCCGGAGGCAAACCCAACGCCGACGACAGCACCCGTCCGGTCGCATCCACTCCCTTCCCCAAGAAGGTCCTCATCCTTTCTCCGCATCCGGACGACGATGTGATCTCCATGGGCGGTACCTTCATCCGCCTGGTACATCAGGGACACGATGTGCATGTGGCCTACCAGACTTCCGGCAACGTTGCCGTGCATGATTCGGTGGTGATGCAGCATATAGATGCAGCCTATCAGCTGGGATACGGCGACCGTACCGCCGAGGTCCAGGCTTTGGTAGATTCCAAGGTGCCCGGCGAACCCGAGCCCCGCAAGCTCCTCGACATCAAGGCCGCCATCCGCCGCAGCGAGGCCCGCGCAGCCGACTATTCCTTCGGCGTGAAGGACGACCACATCCACTTCCTCAATCTGCCCTTCTACGAGAGCGGCGGCATCCGCAAGCTCCCTTGCAGCCAGGCGGACGTGGACATCATCAAGGCCCTTATGGACAAGATCCAGCCCGACCAGATCTACATGGCCGGCGACCTTGCCGACCCTCACGGAACTCACCGTGTCTGCACCGAAGCTGCCCTCGAAGCATTCGAGCAGCTTAAGGAAGAGGGTGCCAAGTGGGTCGATAGCTGCCACATCTGGCTCTATCGTGGCGCCTGGATGGAGTGGGAGATTGCCCGCGTAGATATGGCCGTGCCGCTCAGCCCGGACGAACTCATCGAGAAGCGCCACGCTATCTACCGCCACCTTTCCCAGAAGGACATCGTTCCTTTCCCCGGCGAGGATCCGCGCGAGTTCTGGCAGAGGGCGGAAGACCGCACCCAGGCCACTGCAAAGCACTATGACGAGCTGGGCATGGCAGAATATCAGGCAATAGAAGTGTTTTTAAGATTAAGATAATATGAAAGTCATCATCAGAGACAATGCAAAGGATGCTGCCCTGTGGGTGGCACATCGTATCGCCGGTGCTATCAACGCCAAGGCAAAGGTTTCCAAGAAGCCCTTCGTGCTGGGCCTTCCTACCGGTTCCACCCCCGAGGCTGTCTATGCCGAACTTGCCCGTATGAACAAGGCTGGGGAAGTCTCCTTCAAGAACGTGGTCACCTTCAATATGGATGAGTACGTAGGTCTTCCTGTCGAGCACCCCGAGAGCTATCATAGCTTCATGTTCCGTAACCTCTTCGACCACGTCGATATCCCCCGCGAGAATATCCACATCCTCGACGGCAACGCCCCCGACCTCGCAGCCGAGTGCGCTTCCTACGAAGAGAAGATAGTGGCCGCCGGTGGATTCGACCTGTTCTTCGGTGGCATCGGCGAAGACGGACACATCGCTTTCAACGAGCCTTTCTCCTCGCTGCAGAGCCGCACCCGCGTGGTGACCCTGACCGACGATACCATCCGCGTCAATTCCCGTTTCTTCGGGGGAGACGTGAACCTGGTTCCCAAGCAGGCCATGTCGGTCGGCGTAGCCACCGTGCTCAGCGCCGCCGAGGTCATCATCCTCGCCCTCGGACCCAAGAAGGCCCGTGCAATCGGTGAGGCTATCGAAGGCCCTATCACACATAAGAACACCGTGTCTTCGCTGCAGAACCATCCCGACGGCATCGTCGTCGTGGACGAGGAGGCGGCCGGCGAACTGAAACTCAACAGCTACAAGTACTTCAAAGCTGTCGAGGCCGCCGAGATGCGCTAGTTTCCGGACTTCGGTGCCTCGCGCCTAATTGTCGGGTGTTTTTGCCGGGCACCTAAGTCTTTGATTTACAGCATTATCCTGGAAACAAATCGGTCGATTTCGTCGATTTGTTTCCAGGATTTCGTTGATACACAGCCACTTGCCTGCCCGGCCCCGAATCCCTTATTGTCATTCCGAGCGAGCGCAGCGAGCCGAGGAATCTGGTCGCTGGGCTAAGGCCGCCGGCGAGGAGAACCTTTGCAGGTTGTTCCCCGCAGCCGGCGCCGC
>JAFZJI010000016.1 GCA_017552105.1 Bacteroidales bacterium
AATCCCCACAACGAGAAGTTCACGCTGGTCGAAGGCGCCGGCAGCACGACGGCAACTTTCGCCTGCCCTGCCAGCGAGATACCCGCCACGCAGTACGACATAAAGATAGTATATCCTTACATGGACGATGAATATGCTTCGAGCTGGTGGGCTTATTCCATAGCCTTGCAACCATACGGCCGTCTGGATTACAGCTACATAGGTGAATTCGACATCCTCTATGGATACGGCAACTACAGCGGCGGAAGCTTCAACGTGGACAGCCCTCTGAACAGCATGGTAAAGTTCCTTCATTTCCCAAAGGGAATGCAGCTGGTGTCCGGCTCGTCAGGTGCCCTTACCGTCACCCTCACCTTGTCCGGCAGCGGATCTACCGAAATCTACAACACATTCCTTTGTGCCAAGACCCTTAACAGCACCAGCCGCAACGAAGGTACCATAACGGTGCAGTACGTCGATCTTACCGATGGCGCTCTGGGCGAAGATATTTACATGGCTTTGATGAGCGAGACCGCTACCGGAGCGACATTCGACATCACCGTCAGCGACGGCGCCAACAGTTGTACCTATGCTTTCGACAGGGGCGCGAAGTACTTCTACGATGCTGTCATCTACCACTTCAAACAGGCGGACTTCTCTCCTGTGAAGCCTCTGCAGTAACGGTTTAAAGTGTGATCAGCTGCTTCTTGACGGCGTAAAGGACAAGCTCGACCGTATTGTTGATGCCCAGCTTGCGGAAGATATTGTTCTTGATGGTCACCACCGTAAGATACTTGATTCCTAGCGCCCCGGCGATCTCCTTGTATTGGAGACCTTTGCAACTGAGACGTATCACGTCCAGTTCCCGGGGCGTGAATAGGCTTTCCTGGGCGCTCTTTGCGAAACTTATGCGTTCTATGAGCCTGGCGATGTCGGTGCCGAAGTATTCGTAGCCGTCGGCAACGCTGCGTATTGCGGCCAGCATGGTGGCCTCGTTGCTGCTCTTGGACAGGAATCCGTCGATGCCGATGTTCAGCAAGGGTTCCAGGGTCGCAATGGAAGCATCGCTGGAAAGGGCCAGCAGGGCGACATCCGGCATCTCGGCCCTCATGCGCCGGGCCAGTTCTATGCCGTCCATTCCGGGCATCACTATATCCAAAACCATCAGGTCGGGGTTCAGGCGAGAGGCCAGTTCCATGGCCTCGGCCCCGCTGCCGGCGGTTCCCACTACCTCTATCCCGGGTTTCCCTTCAAGCATCGAGCAGATCCCCATCAGCATCAGGGGATGGTCATCTACCAGTATTATCCGTATATTGTCAGACATTGTCGGATGAGTTATGGATGTGTATAGTAAAGGTGCTGCCTTGCTTCTCGCCGCACTGCACGGAAAGCGAGCCGCCTGTCTCCTCCATGAGGGCGCGGCTCACCGCCAGACCCAACCCGTTGCTGGGTTCCCCGTCCGTGCCAAGGCGCCGGAAGGAAGTGCCGGATTCGAAGATGGCTGCCATCTTGTCGGCGGGGATGCCGACTCCGTGGTCGGTGACGCTGATTTCCGCACCGTCCTCTGTCTTGGACAGGCATATCTCCACCGGAGAACCGCTTTCCGAGAACTTGATGGCGTTGGATAAAAGGTTTCTCAGGCTTATCATGATATTGCTGCGTATCGTGCAGACCACGATTCCTTCGTCTTTCTCTTTAAGCTCCAGCCGTATTCCCTTGACGTCCGAAGCCCCTTTGTATTGGGAGATGGCCTCTTTCACCAGCTCTGCCAGCACGAAGCGGACGCTTTCTCCATTCTCGGAACCGGACTTGCTGCGGGCCCAGCGCAGCACGTTGTCGATGAGCTCAACCTCCGATTCTGCCTGACGCTCGAGCTGCAGCAAGACCTTCTTTATCTGCGACTCCGACAGTTTCCCGGCATTCGCACGTATCATCTGTATGCCTCGCAGCTGGGCGATTGCGGGGGAGTGGATATCGTGGGAGATGACTTTGAAGAGGAAGTCTTTCTGGTCGTTGCTGGCCTTCAGCTTGCGCTCGCTGCGTCGCGTTTTCATGGCCAGGAACAGGGTGACTATGGCTCCGGCAAGCAATGCCAGGATAATGATGGCAAGAACGCTCCTGTGCCTCTTCTGCCGCATCAGTTCGAGGTTCTGTTCGGCTATGGTCTTCTCGCGGCGGGCGGTTTCATATTCTATGTTGAACAGTTCCAGGGCATGGTCGCTCTTGCTCCTGCTGATGCTGTCCTGCAGGCTGGAGGATTGCTCCATATAATCGTAGGCGGCAGAGGGATTGCTGTCCTTCAGGGATTCGGCAAGCTTGGAATAGACTTTCTGAAGCAGCGGGAGGTCGTCCATGTCCCGGGCGAGGTCTGCGGCTTCGCGGAGATACTGTCTTTCGAGGGTGGTACGGCCCTCCCTGCCATATTCCTGGCCTAGCTGGAAACATACTATGGAAAGGGACTGTTTCATGTCCGCTTCCCGGAAGACGCTTTCTGCGAAGCGCAGGTCCTGCAGGGCTTCCCGATATCTTCCCAGGGATTCCAGGGGATAGGCCCTCTGGCTGCGGCGTATGGCTTCCGCCTTCTTGTCGAGATCCTTCGCGGCAATGGCCACGGCGATATCCGCATGTTCGAGGGCCAGGCTGTCGCGGCCCATGGCATGATAGACATCGCAGGCCTTTCCGTGCACCATTGCGAGCTTGTCCTTGCGCCCTACTTCGTATTCGTTGAGTATGGCTTCTTTGATATAGTCCTCGGCCAGTTCCGGTTCGCCGGCATACACATACATCGAGGCCAGGTTTATAAGCGAAGACGTAAGCCCTTTGACCTCGCCGTTGGCCTTGTCGTACTCATAGCATTTCACCATATACTCCGCCGCCTTTCCGAAGGATCCGAGACGGGCGTAGGAACTGCCAAGGATGGAATATAGTTCGATGGTATCTTCTTCGCCGATGCCCGGCACCGCGACCCCTTCGAGGGCCAGCTTTATGGCCTCGGAGAAGCGCCCGGCATAGTACAGCTCTTCAGCCTCGGCGTAGTAATCGCGGGCCATAACCGGCAAAGCCATGACTATCAGCAACTGGCAGAGTAGTATCCACTTACGCATCATACGCAAATATATGGATTTTCTTCGAAGGAGGCGATACATAAATATATGTACTCCCTATCTTAATAATTTGCTATCTTTGTATGTTATGGCAGATAAAAAGACATCTATCACGCAGGGTTTCTTCTCGAATTGGATAGTGAAGAACCTCATATGGGCCGTAGTGTTGGTGGTGGCCATACTGGTCATCTCGAACGTGCTCCTTTCCGTCGGTACCCAGCACAATAAAGAGATAACGGTTCCGGACTTTACCAACATGACCTACGACGAGGCGCGTTACAGTGCCCAGCGCGTAGGCCTGCAGGTGGAAATAGCCGACTCGGTGTATGTCCGCAGGATGAAGAAAGGCGCCGTGTTCGCCCAGTTCCCCAAGGGTGGCAGCAGGGT
>JAFZJI010000127.1 GCA_017552105.1 Bacteroidales bacterium
AACGAGGGATTCGTGGCCCACGCCCCCGAGGCTGTCATAGCTGCCGAGCGTAAGAAAGAGGCAGATGCCCTCCAGCGTATCGAGGCTCTAGAGAATTCTTTGAAAACCTTATAGATTATGATTTACTTCGAAACCAGTATTCCCGTCCGCTACTATGAGGCCGACCCTATGGGCATAGTGCATCATAGCAATTATATCCGTTATTTCGAGTGCGCCAGAGACGAAATGATCGCATCCTGGGGCTATGGCATCGAGAAATGCCAGGAAGATGGTATAGTTTTTCCCGTGGCGGGAATACAGGTGAAGTATCACGCATCCGCCAGGATAGGGGACGTGCTCAAGGTTACTGCAACCATCGAGAGCATGCCTCTGGCCAAGCTCGTGGTAAAGCAGGCGGTCTATAACCAGGACGGGGTTCTCTGTGCCGACGGCACCGTGACCCTCGGATTCATGAATAGCAATACGGGTCGCATAATGGCCTGCCCGGAGCATTTCCGCCAGTTGATGGAAAAGTATGACAAATGATTTCCATCAACAATCTCACCGTTAGTTTCGGCAGCTGGGAGCTCTTCTCGCGCATCAACTTCCACATCACCGAGTCCGACAAGATAGGGCTGGTGGGGACGAATGGCGCCGGCAAGAGTACCTTGATGAAGAGTCTTTGCGGAGAGATGAATCCTAGCTCCGGCAGCGTCGACAAGCCTCAGCACGTTACCATAGGCTATCTTCCCCAGATAATGGAGCATCACCGGGGCCGTTCCGTGATCGAAGAGACCATGACGGCTTTCGCGCAGAGCAATGAAGCCGAGAGGGAAGTGGCTGCCATCACAAAGGAGCTCGAGTCCAGGACAGACTATGAGTCAGAGGCTTACAGCCGCCTTATAGAGCGCCTGAACGATCTTAACGACCATCTTGCAGTATTCCATTCCGAACCTCCCAAGGTGCAGGCCGAAAGGACCCTGCTGGGCCTCGGTTTCCTTCCCGGGGAACTGGACAGGCCTACCGAGACCTTCAGCCAGGGCTGGAACATGCGTATAGAATTGGCCAAGATCCTGCTGCAGCACCCCGACCTGCTGTTGCTGGACGAACCTACCAACCATCTGGACATAGAGTCCATAGAATGGCTGGAATCGTATCTGAAAGATTATAATGGGGCCGTGATGCTGGTATCCCACGACCGAAAGTTCCTGGATACGGTAACACATCGTACCGTAGAGCTGATGTTGGGCAGCATCTACGACTACAAGGTCCCTTATACCCAATACACTCAGCTGAGGGCCGAACGCATAGCCCAGCAGACGGCGGCATATGAGAATCAGCAGAGGATGATAGAGAAGACCGAGGAGTTCATCCGCGCCTTCCGTTACAAACCTACCAAGTCCAACCAGGTGCAAAGCCGCATCAAGGCCCTGGAAAAGCTGGACCGCATAGAGATAGACGAAACCGACAATGCCACTCTCACGGTGAAATTCCCCCCGGCAGCCCGCTCGGGAGATGTGGTGTATAAATGCACGGACCTTACCGTAGGATACCCTCAGAAGGTGGTTTTCCGCGATGCCGACATCGAGATCAAGAGAGGGGAGAAGGTGGCTTTCGTGGGGCGTAACGGCGAAGGCAAGACTACGATGATGAGGGTGATAGTCGGGGAACTCGATCCTATCTCCGGCGAGTCCAGGCTCGGTCACAATGTAGATTGCGGCTATTTCGCCCAGAATCAGGAAGATGTGCTGGACAAGACCCAGACGGTGTTCAGTACCCTGGACCGCATTGCGGTGGGGGACATCCGTGCCAAACTCCGTGACCTGCTGGCCCAGTTCCTTTTCCGCGGGGAAGACATAGACAAGAGGGTTTCGGTGCTGAGCGGTGGCGAGAGGGCGCGCTTGGGAATGGCCAAGCTGATGCTCCAGAGCCACAACCTGCTCTGCCTCGACGAACCCACCAACCATATGGACATCAAGTCCAAGGACATTCTGAAACAGGCTCTGAAGGCCTTCGACGGCACCCTATTGATAGTTTCGCACGACCGCGACTTCCTGGACGGGCTGGTAGATAAAGTCTATGAGTTCAGGGACGGGCATGTCCGCGAGTTCCTTGGCGGAGTCTCCGACTTCCTTGCCAAGCGCCGCCTGGAATCCCTGCAGGAATTGGAACGCACCTCCTCCAAGGGCGGAAGTGACAGTAGTCGCTTTTTCCGTCCGTCTGCTGGCGCAGACCCCTCCCAGCGGAGCTGGGCCCCTCCCGTTACAGCCACGGGGGGCTATGACTCCAAAAGTGACTCTGTCACTTCCTCTGCGGCAGCAGCTGACGTAAGGGTAAGCTATGAAGAGATGAAGGCGCGTAGCAAGGAGGAGAAGAAGCGGAGGAACCGCGTTGCTTTCCTGGAGAAGGAGATCGAGAAGTTGGAGGCGAGGATGAAGGAAATCGAAAGCGTGCTATCCGCACCAAAGGAGGGTGACGATATAATGGAACTTACGCGCGAGTACCTTGAATGCAAGCGCGACTTGGATGCAAAGACCGAGGAATGGTATGAATATTCTTGATGCACACTGCGATGCTCCCACGCAAATGATACGCGGGCGCAACTTCGGGATAGATAATCCCGGGGTTCAGGTGGACTTCCCCAAGATGCTCCGCAGCGGCATTACGGGCTCTTTCTTCGCCTTGTATATACCGGCCCGCCTGAACAACGAAGAGGCTACAGCCTATGCCTTTGCCCAACTGGAGGAACTGAAGCGCCAGGTGGCGGCCAATCCGGACAAGGTCGCATTTGCCGTCGACAGGGAATCGATGCTCCGGAATGCCTCCAAGGGGCTTGTATCGATATTCATAGGTCTTGAGAATGGATCCGCTCTGCTGGGGCGCGAAGGAGTGCTGGAAGAGCTCTACTCGGAAGGCGTACGCTACGTCACCCTTTGCCATAGCGAAGACAACGACATATGCGACTCCTGCACCGGAGCCGGCCGCTGGGGAGGGCTCAGCCCCCTGGGCCGGAAACTGGTAGGGGAGATGAACAGGCTGGGCATGGTCATCGATGTCGCCCATACTTCCAACGACACGGTCCGGGACGTGCTCGGGCTGTCGACAAAACCCATAGCTTATACCCACGGATGCTGCTCATCTCTTTGCTCCCACAAACGTAATCTTCCCGACGATCTGATGCGCGGAATAAGCTCCCGGGGAGGGGTGGTTTGCATGAGTATTTTCCCTTGTTTCCTGTCGGATGATTATGCCGGTTTCGACGACGATAATCCCGACGGAAGGGATATGCCGGACATGGAAAAAGTGCTCGATCACATTGAGCATGCAGTGGCTGTCGCCGGGGTGGAAGGAGTCGGTTTCGGGACCGATTACGAGGGTATAAATCACACCGCAAAAGGCCTTGAAAGCATCGAAAACTTCTCTCTTTTGGTAGATGGACTGAGGTCCCGGGGATTCACCCCGGCCGATATCGACAAAATGGCCTCAGAGAACCTTCTACGCGTGATTTCGGCGCAGAAATAAGAATCGTTTATAATTGATAAATGTAAAAGTAACAACCTTGTTATACTAATTAACAAAGTTGTTACTTTATTTGATTTTCAACGATTTAGCTATTTAATTATGTAACGACGTAAAAAGTCGATTGCGGAGGCTGCAAAGCGCTCGATATTGCGCTTTCTGTCGCCCTTGTAACGGAAGCGACGGGTCTGTGTTCCGCGGGGTCCGGACACTCCTACCCAGACCGTTCCGGCAGGCTCGCGCTCGTCGCCGTATGAGTCCGCCCAACCGGTGGTGGACAGCGAGTATGTACTGCCTGTAAGACGCCTTACGCCCTCGGCCATTTCGGCCGCGACGGCACTGCTTACTATGCCGCATCCGTCGATGGTTCCGGCTTGTACTCCCAGCACTTTTTTCTTGACTTCGGGGGAGTAGGAAGTGACGGATCCGAGGAAGTATCCGGAGGATCCTGGGACGGTCGTAATGAGGTGGGCGATCTCTCCGCCGGTGCAGGATTCGGCGACGCTCAGGCTTTCGCCTTTTGCTATGAGAAGGCGGCCTACCACGGCTTCAAGGGTGTCATCGGCATCGGAGTAGAGGTTCTCTCCCAATATGGGCTTTATGGCCTCGATAAGCCCGTTTACGCGGCTTTCGGCACTGTCGTCGGCATCATATACCGACAAGCGCAGGCGCACGCCTGTGAGGGGGTTGGGGAGATAGGCAAGATGAACATCTTCAGGCAGGGCATCCTCCCAGGGGGCTATCAACTCGGAAAGGGCAGATTCCGCAAGGCCGTATGTCATTATGGTCTTGTGATATATACTATCTAATTTAAAGTTGTCCTTTATGTCGTTGATGACGTCTCCAAGCGCAGCTTCGGTTTCGTGGGGAACTCCGGGCATGGCATAGAGCACTGCAGGATGGCCGAATCTGGAGGCAGGGAAGTGGAAAGCCATTATGGGAGCCGTGCCCCTCTTGTTTACTATGACCTCGCAGCTGTCCGGCACCATGGCCTGGTTGATGTTGACGTCCAGCACATCCAGGCCCCTGGCATGCAGGATTTCATGGATGATGGCCTCCTGAGCCTCGTTCTTGACGTATGAATGGCTCCCGGAAAGCTCGGCGAGGGCATCCTTGGTGATGTCGTCCTTGGTAGGTCCCAGGCCGCCGGTGGAGATAACTATATCATTGTCTTTCAGTTGGTTGGACAGGATGTCGATAATCTGTTTCCTGTCGTCGGGCAGGGACACCATGCGGGTGGTCCTGACGCCGATTTCTCCCAAGGCGCGGGAGATCATGGATGAGTTGGTGTCAACGATCTGGCCGATAAGTATCTCGTCGCCGATCGTGCATATAGAAGCTTTGACCGTATTCATAGGGGCCAAAGTTACCAATTAATATCAAATATTGGTATAGTCCTCAAAGGTGCCGTCGGTGAAAAACACGGTAATCTTTGATATAACCTTTTTATTTGCAGCGGTTTGCATCGGCTTTCTTGAAGTAATTCTTTCAGCAGGCCTTTCAGAGGCTGGGAAGAGCAGATCTTCGCTGTCGAAGGGCTCCGATGCTGGCTCGACCACGGCTGGAGCGGGCTCGGAGGCCGATTTATACATGCGTCCGTTGCCGGTGATGAACCAGTCGATGTTAAGGGTAGGGTAGCGTCTGGCCAGGCTTTCGATAAAGTCGAAGCCGGGTTTGTTCCTTCCCGCCAGGATATGCGAGATGCTGGCGCGGGCGACGCCGATGTTGTCGGCGAACTGCGACTGAGTGATGTTCTCCGCACTCAAAAACTGTTGAAGCCTGGTGTTCATTTTGCAAACAATGTTTTTACAAATGTAAGAATATTTTTTCAAACAACAAGCGTTAATTTATGTAAACGTCAAGAAAAGTAAACGGGGAAGGGGAAAGAATCCCCCAAAGCATTACATTAGATTTGATAACAAAAACCTCTGATTATTTGGGAATTGATTCGCGTAATCCCTCTTTCTATGCGTGTAATTTGCATCTTTATGCCTATAATCTCGCCGTGTTCTACGCCATTGCATTAAGCAAAGATATGTAAATACTTGATAATCAAACTAATATAAAATTAATTTCTTACCATAAATAAAACTTATATCCTTTTACGCGGACGTGGTGAATTTTTGTAAAATACAATTGTAAATTAATATATTGTAAACATTCATTTCAACAATGTTTACAAATCTATACAGTATTTTACCTCGAATTTTGTACACCGGACAAAGCCGGAAATATTGACTATATTTGCACCATGATACCTGATATCAGAATCGAAGATTATAATTATCCTCTTACCGAGGACCGTATAGCTAAATACCCTCTACCGCAGCGGGATGCATCCAAACTGCTTGTATATAAAGATGGTATCCCCTCTGAATCCGTCTTCAGGAATCTCCCTTCATATCTGCCCGAAGGTGCACTGATGGTGTTCAACGACACCAAGGTCGTGCCTGCGCGCATGCATTTCAAGAGGGATAGCGGTGCCCATATCGAGATATTCTGCCTTGAACCCATACTCCCTGCCGAGTACAATACCAATTTTGCCAGTACCGTATCCTGCCGCTGGAAGTGCGTAATAGGCAATTCCAAGCGCTGGAAGGACGATATACTGCATTATGAATGCCCGGAAGACTCGCCTTTGGCGAAGATGGATCTCAGTGCCGCCCTCATCTCCCGCGAGGGTCAGACCGGCATAGTCGAATTCAGCTGGAAGGGGGGTGAACCTTTCTCCCGCGTGCTGGAAGAGTGCGGCCAAGTGCCCATTCCGCCCTATCTTAACCGGAATACCGAGCCTATAGACCTCGAGCGCTACCAAACCCTCTATGCCCATATACGTGGCTCTGTGGCAGCCCCTACGGCAGGCCTTCATTTTACTGAAGCAGTGCTTGAGGCAATCAGGGCCAAGTCCATTGATACTCAGAATGTATGCCTTCACGTGGGCGCCGGTACCTTCCTGCCCGTCAAGAGTTCCCACGTATCGGAGCATCCCATGCACCGCGAACCTTTCTCCGTAAGCCTTTCCTTGCTTGAGGAGCTCAGGGATTCCGGCCGCAAATGCATAGCCGTCGGCACCACATCCGTACGCACCCTGGAGTCCTTGTATTACGCAGGCGTGTCGATATTGGAAAAGGGCGAAGCTGAAGACGTGGCCCAGTGGGCGCCTTACGAGAGAGAGTATGACATCCCCACCAAAGATGCCCTCGGCGCCATCATCGATTACATGAAAGAACGTTCCTTGGAGGAATTCCGCCTTGGAACCCGCATCATAATAGTCCCCGGCTTCAAGTTCCGCATCGTGGACATGATGGTAACCAATTTCCATCAGCCGGAAAGTACTCTGATACTGCTGATCTCCGCCTTCGTGGGTGGTGATTGGAAAACAATTTATAACTTTGCCCTGTCCAATGGTTTCAGGTTCCTGAGCTATGGCGACAGTTCATTATTATTCAGAAATTGTGACTGACACTATGGAAGATTTAGAGAACATCCAGCCCTATAACGACGAAGAGGCCGTAGCAGCCCTGCAGAAACTTGCACGTCATCCGGCAATGCCCGTAATCAGCAAGTATATTTTCCCCGAGTTCCCGGTTAGTACCCTGAAGAACCTGCTTTTGAACATCAAGGGAGTCGATGACTTCCAGTATTCGATAGTATCCAAGGCCGTCAGCGTTGTGCTTGGCCGTTCTTCATCCGGTTTTACCTATGAGGGAGTGGAGAATCTGCGCAATGTCGCCGGCAGCGGCAAGTTCCTGGCCGTGTCGAACCACAGGGACATAGTGCTCGACCCGGCGCTCACGCAGTGGATGCTGATGCTCAACAACGTTCCTCTTACCGAGATATGCGTGGGCAGCAACCTGCTTTCCAACAGCGTTGTGGAAGCCCTGCTCCGCTCGAACAGGATGATCACCGTCATCCGCGGCATTTCTGCCAGGGAAGTGTACCTCTCCTCCCAGATCCTTTCCAAGTTCATCCGTTCGGAGGTCGTATCCGGCAAGAGTTCCGTGTGGATCGCCCAGAGGGAAGGCCGTACCAAGAACGGTCTCGACATTACCGAACAGGGCCTGCTGAAGATGTTCGACATGAGCGGTACCGCCGATTTCAAGACGAACTTCCAGGAACTGAACATCATTCCTATGTCCATATCCTACGAATACGAGCCCTGCGATTTCCGCAAGGCCCGCGAGATACTCATCAAGCAGATCACGGGAGAGTATCATAAAAAGGAAGATGAAGATATGCGCTCCATCCTGACCGGCATACGCCAGTGGAAGGGCGGAATACATCTGCACGTTGGGAAACCTCTCAGCGAGGCCGAAATCACCCGTTCCTCGTGGTACGAGAAGAACGACCGTTACCAGGCCATACGCAGGATCCTGGACGAACGCATAATCTCCGGATATAAGCTGTGGAAGACCAACTACATGGGCTATGATCTCATGACCGGCGGCAGCAAATATGCCGACATGTACTGCGAAGAAGACCTCAAGAAGTTCAAGGAATACACCGAACATAAGCTTTCGAGGGCCGAAAGGAAGTTGGACAAAAACGAACTGAGAAATATTTTCTGGCACATATACGGCAATCCGGTTTTGGCGAAGGAGGGTCCCGAAAAAGACTGAATTCACCAAATTGCGAGTGGGTATTTTGCATAATGTTAGTGAGTTACCCTTTTTTCTCCGCGTTTTTTTACTATTTTTGCATCTATTAAACGTGAGGTATTTAACGCTATCATTATGAAGAAACTTTCAATCGCCTTGTTGGCCGCTTCGTTGCTGTTGATTCCGGCAGCCTTGGAAGCACAGGAATATGACGTTCCTCAAAGCCAGACTCCTCCCGAAACAGTAGTTACTCCTGAACAACCCCAGGAACCCGTCGTGGTCGATCCTGTGGTGGTGCCTGTCTCAGACCCCGTGGTCGAGCCTGCTCCCGAAGAGGTACAGGCTGTTCCCGAACAGAAAGTCAAAAAGGCTAAAGTAAAAAAGGTAAAGGAACCTAAGGTCAAGGAGATCAAGGAGCCCAAAGCCAAGAAGGACAAGAAGACCTACGGCATCTTCAACCATGTGGGCGTAGGTGTGTCCGGCGGACTCATGGACGGGCTTACGGCCAATGTGGGTGCTCCCATAGGCGGGCATTTCGCCGTAAGGGCAGGTTACAATTTCCTGGACAACGTTTATTCTTATCAGAAGAGTTTCAATCTCGGCACCATCGAATACGGCGATTCCGAGCCCAAGCAGACCATAGACCTCACCAATATCCCCGTTAAGGCGGATATCGTGATGAAGTATTATGGTATGGTCGACTTCTATCTGTCGAAGAAAGGTAGTTTCCATATAACCGCAGGTCTGTTCGGCGGAGCCGACAATATCCTTTATGCAACCGCCGATCTTACCGGTGTCTCCCAGATAGATAAGGAGGACTATGCCAAAACCTCTATTGCTTTCAACGACGTGAGCATATCTACCGACAAAAATGGTTTCATCCATGCAGGTCTCCGCGCCAAGAAGCAGGTCATGCCTTATTTCGGCATAGGCTGGGGTCGCGTCTGCAATCTCAAGAGTTGGCTGAGCCTCAGTCTGGACCTTGGTGTCATGAAGACCGGAGGTTTCGAGATCTATGCCCGCGACTTCAAGAACAAGGTCGATTCTCCCGTTACCAGCGCCACGGTCGAGCATAAAGATAAGTTCGACTTTTCCAACGTCCCGTTGGTGGGCAGCAAGCTCGGCGTGCAGGAAGACCTTATCGACAAGGCCGGCAATGGTGAATTCCCTATTTTCAAGGATTTCCTTCCTTGTGTGAAGATAGGTATCAATATCCGCCTTTTCTGACGAATTAACAATTTAACCGTATTAATATGAAACTAATCCACAAAGTCCTTTTTGTCGTTGCAGCTATCTCGACGGCAATGTTCGTTTCTTGTAACAAGAACAACAACCCTTACGATGACGATGATAAGTACATCGCTCCTCCCATCGAGACTCCTGTCTATGCCGATGCGGCAACCGTGATCACTTTCAATCAGAATCAGCCTGTCACCAAGAGCGGCGACAAGATCAAATCCATCGAATTCACCGAATCCGGATATGCTGTCATAGTCGAGGAGGCCCTCGTTGCAGGTCCCACCGCCATTACCAAGGCAGGCGGATCCGAGAATGTAGTGGTACTCAAATATACTGTCAAATCCGGTGTCTACAATATCCCCGGTTTCGGCAATGTCGCCATCAGCGGCACCACCGTCACCATTACTGCTACTCCTGACGACGACGCCGTTTCCACTGAAGTCGGTGCCGATGTCGAGAAGGGCCAGACTCCCAGCGGAGTCGATACCGACCTGTTCAGCTCCTGGAAGATCGTCACTACCAACGTGAAGATTTCCGGCCAGCTCCAGGGCAGCAGCTATAACTTCGACCATAAGTTCGAGGGCAATAAGGCCAGCAGCCTCTACGAGATGGCCAAATACATCAACGATAAGAAGAACAACGTCATCGACAAGCCGGAGCAGTATCAGAAATACACCGTGGTGGCCGTGACCATGAGCAAGAACAAAGGTTTCCTCGTCACCTTCACCGGTGCCGATCCTTTTTACGGAGCCTTCACGCT
>JAFZJI010000017.1 GCA_017552105.1 Bacteroidales bacterium
AGGAAATCAGTATATTTGTACGTATATATGGAACTAGTCGTACTGAACTCTACCAAACTTGGTGACAGCTCCCTTGTGCTGCACTGCCTGAGCCGCGAATACGGCAGGAGAAGTTTCATCGTCGCAGTACGTAAAGGCGGTTCCAAAGCCCTCTACATGCCATTCAGCATCCTGGAAGCACAAGAGATAGAAAACCACAAATCCGACCTCTGGAGGCTGAGGAGCATCTCCCCCGTCCATCCCCTCAACGGGATACGCTCCGACCTTAACAAGAACGCCATCACCCTCTTCATGAGCGAGGTTCTGTGGAGGGCCTTGCAGGACGGTGCTGCGGAGGAGGATCTCTTCGAATGGTGCAAGCGCAGCATACTCACCCTCGACGCCCTGGACGGGGATTTCCAGAACTATCACCTCCGCTGGCTGATGGAACTGATCTCGGTGCTGGGATTCTCGCCCGCGCTCGAAGACATCGCCCCCTTCGCCGGAGAGAATCTCCGCGAAATCAAGGACCTGCTCTCCGCTCCCATGCCCGAATTCATGGTATATCCCCTCAACGGCAAGAAACGCAGCGCAATCGCGGATTCGCTGCTGCGCTATCTTTCCGCGCACTTGGAGATACCCCTCAACATACGCTCCCTGGCCGTGCTGGGAGAATTATACAGATAACGATTAACCAATACAAATATGTTCAAACTACATTCAATTCTAATCCTGCTCCTCAGCTGCACCCTCCAGCTTTCAGCTTGGGAGCGTCAGGCAATCTGGCCCGAAGGCAAGATGCCCGACAAGCAGGCTCACCAGATTGGCGCCATGACATACGAGGTCAAGGCGGACGGATTCAACCCCGACAATTATCGCACCCCCTACCTGGAGTGGTTCGACAAGCCTGCAAAACCTAATGGAACATGCATGATCCTCATCTCCGGCGGTTCATACCAGAACTGCTGCGATATGGCTCTTATCAAATATTGGCGCGAGACCCTTACGGCCATCGGTGTGCAGTGCGTGAACTTCGTGTACCGCACTCCCCGTCCCGTAGGCCTCCCCATCTACCAGAGTGCCTGGGAAGATGGCCAGAGGGCAGTGAGGATGGTGCGCAGCCAGGCTGCCAAACGCGGATACGACCCCGAAAAGATAGGCGTAGTCGGAATGTCTGCCGGCGGGCATCTTACCCTGATGCTTGCCACCAGTTCGCAGACACCCGCTTATGAGCCCATCGACGAGATAGACCAGATCCCCTGCCACATCAACTGGGCGATTGCAAACGCTCCCGCCTATGTGACCACCGACGGCGAAACCGGCACCCGCGCATATCGCGAGGGATATGGCCCGGACGTGACCATCAGCAAGGTCTTCAAGTTCGACGACCATACATGCCCCATCAGCCTGCATCATGGAGGCAAGGACCCCTACACCCCTAACGGATCCACGCTGGTTTACAGGCAGCTCCGCCGCATGAAGGTTCCCGCCGAACTCCATCTCTACCCCAACAAGGGCCACGGAGCCTTCGGATTCGAGCGTGCGATAGAGTTCATGACCCAGATGGGTTTCCTCGGCCCCGTCGCCCCTCAGGAGAACCTCATGGAAAGGTATCCTTCCGATGACGACCGCGCAGGCTATGCCAAGGAGGATGTATGGCCCGAAGGCAAGATGCCCGACCGCCAGGAGAACCAGTGCGAGCCCTACATCGAGTGGCACTTCCCTCATCAGCGCAGCACCAACGCCATCCAGATCATCTACTCCGGAGGCTCCTACACCGGCAACAATCCCGACGGATTCGAGGTTGCTCCCATACGCCGCTACCTCAACTCCAAGGGCGTGACCGTCGTCACCCTGAAATACCGCACTCCCCGCCCTGCCAAACCCCTCGCCAAGCACACCACCGCATGGCAGGACCTTCAGAGGACTATCAGGATAGTGCGCAGCGAGGCCGCTTCGCACGGGCTCGATCCCAACCGCATCGGCATAATGGGATCCTCCGCCGGCGGGCACCTGACGCTGATGGGAGTCACTTCTTCGAAGCAGAAGAGCTACCTCCCCATCGACAACATCGACAAACTGTCCTGCAAAGTGCAGTGGGGAATAGGCATCTATCCTGCCTACGCCCTCACCGACGGGCTCAACAAGCCCAATACCGGAGGCGGCAACGAGGACGACGCCATACTCGCCCCTGAATTCAACTTCGACCTGGACACTGCCCCCATGCTGTTCATCCACGGAGACGCCGACGGATGGGCTTCCATGAACTCGGTCAAGGCCTGGGAGAAGATGCGTGCCATGGGCATACAGAGCGAACTCCACACCCTTGCCACAAGGCAGCACTGCTTCCAGAGGGATGCATCCCCCGGAACCGGCAGCTACACCTGGATGGACAGGATTTGGGAGTATCTGCAACCCTTCATGAAAGACTGATTCCTTGAATCATCTCGGAGAAATCATTTCCCTGACAGTAGCCGCATCCTGGACCGTCACGGCCCTGTTTGCGGACAAAGCCAGCCATCGCCGGATGGGTCATCCTCGGTGAGATACTTACCTGGAAGACCGGGCTTGCGATGATAGTCACCCTCTTCGGGCCGGTATTGGGAGTGTCGCTGTCGCTGATGGCATGAGATACACCGACGCAGGCATAGCATCCACGCTGATGGCCCTGACGCCGGTATTGATACTGATTCCCTACGCCTTCATATACAAGCAGCGCATCCGCTTCAAGGAGGTCCTTGGCGTAGCGGTCAGCATGGTAGGCGTCTGCCTGTTCTTCTTGTTATAAGGAATTCAATGCTTCGAGCATCTTCCGCAAGGCATTTCCCCTGTGGGAGATGGCATTTTTTGCGTCCTCGTCCACTTCGGCGAGGGTGCGGTCGGGGTAGGCATCGGGGATGAATACCGGGTCGTAGCCGAAGCCGCCGCATCCGGCGCGCTCCATCGCTATGCGTCCTTCGCAGGTTCCGTCGAATTGCTTGATTCCGCCTGCGGAAGACAGGATCAAAGCGACCGAACAGACGAACCTGGCACGACGGTCAGTGTTGTTGCCCAGATTATGCAGGAGCTTGTCGATATTCGACGCGAAATTATGGTCTTCTCCGAAACCATCCAGCGAAGCATAGCGGGCGGAATAGATGCCCGGAGCACCTCCTAGGGCATCCACCACCAGACCGGAATCATCCGCAAAACAGGCCTCTCCCGTAAGCTTCCATATATTCTCTGCCTTCAGGACGGCATTCTCGGCGAAACTTTTACCAGTCTCTTCTATATCTACCTGCTCCTTGGTGAGCCCGAGGTCGTAGGGAGATATTACTTCGATGCCGGCGGGGGCGAGGATTTCACGGGCTTCGCGTAGTTTGCCGGCATTGCCGGTGGCAAAAACTAGTTGCAGATTCTTCACTTCGTTCAGAATGACAATGACTATATATCAAAAGGACGCTATCAGGGGCGAGGAGAGGGCGGTACGGAGGGCGTCGTCGTAGCGGATGTCAACCTCTACGCCACCTTCCTGATACCAATATCGTACGGCGATCTCCCTCTCGATGAAGGGAATGATCTCATCTTTCTTCATGCGGAGGAAATCTTCCTTCGAAACCTCCAGGGCCTTCTTCATGGCAGCGATCTCATCCTTCGCCACATCGGCCATCTCGTCCTTCTCGAGCTGCTTCACCATCTGGTCGAAATAGGTCTGGGCAGAAGAACGGTAGTCGAACTCCTTGCCTTTGGCGAACTCCACGAAGGAATCGTAATCCTCGAGATGGAACTCTTTGGCGGCAGGGATACTCTCGTGGGTCTTGACGAACTCCATGGCATACTGCTCCACGACGCCGTTCACCACAAGGGAATAAACCAGGCGGCTGTATTCCTTGCCCTCTATCTTGACATCGGGAGTAATGCCGCCGCCATCACGCACCGTGCGGCCATGGGCGGTCTTGAACTCGTGGGTGAGGGAATCGGGAATGTGGCCCACGCTGCCATCTTCGTTGCGATGTGCATAGTCGATGGCTTGGACGCAGCGGCCGGAAGGGGTGTAATATTTTGCGGTAGTAACCTTCAGCTGGCCATTATAAGGCAGAGGACGTATGCTCTGAACGAGGCCCTTTCCGAAGGTGCGGGTGCCCATTATTGTGGCACGGTCGAGGTCCTGCAGGGCTCCGGCCACGATTTCGGATGCGGATGCGGAACCGGAATCCACCATCACTACTACGGGGAGATTCAGGTCCACGGGCTCCTGGGAAGTGACCATCTTCTGCTCGCCGACCTTGTCGTTACCCTTGGAACTCACTACCAGCGAGCCCTTGGGAACGAAGGCGGAAACTATGCCCACGGCCTCGTGCATCAGGCCGCCGCCGTTGCCGCGAAGATCTATCACGAGCTTGTCCATGCCCTGGGCCTTGAGAGCGGAAACCTTGGAACGGAAATCGTTCCCGAGGCCGTCGGTAAAGCCTCCAATACGGATGTATCCGGTCTTGGTGCCGTCCAACAGGGCTGCATATTCTATGTCGGGGATGTGGATTCTCTGGCGGGTGATGGTGATGGTCTTCTCTTCGCCGCTGCGCACCTTGCGCACCAGGAAGGTAACCTGGGTACCAGGCTTGCCCTTCATCTTCTCGCTGCTCTCGGAAGCGGTCAGGCCTATGGTGGTCTTGCCGTCGATGGTGAGTATCTGGTCGCCGCACTGCAGGCCCGACAGAGCTGCCGGGGAATTGGCATAGGGCTCGTTGATCAGCACGGGCTCTTCCTTCTTGGGCTTGTAGATGATTGCCCCGATGCCGCCGTAGGTCTTGCCTATCATAAGCTCGAAGTCCTCGTTATCCTCTTCCGGAACGTACACGGTGTAGGGATCGAGCGAGGCAAGCATGGCATCGATGCCGGCCTTGGTCATCCTCTGAACTGGGAGGGTGTCCACATAGGCACGGTTGAGTTCCTGCAGGATGGCGGTGTTGATTTCCACCGACTGCCCGAGCTTGAACATTTTGGATTGAGCCCCTGCACTTAGCGAGAGTGAGAGCAGGGCGGATATAATAACGATAGCTCTTTTCATACGGTTTCTCCTTTACTGCATAATCCGTTCCACTTCTTCCCATATGTAAACCTTGTCTCCCCTGCGCAGGCGGCTGCCTTCCGGGAGGCCGATGGAGCATTTGCTGCCCTTCGGGGCCTCGCGCACGGGTTCGAAGTTCACACGTATGTCTTCTGCCTTGAATTCGACTACTCCGGTGGTGCTGCCAATGGCCATAAGGTCGTCTCCTACGGTTATGGGAGCGCTTTCCACCGTGACCTCGGCAACGCCTATGCGGTCGAACCAGTTGGTCACCTTGCCGGCATAGACCTTCCTGCGGGTGGCCTGCGAGCCATACACATTGCTCCACTGGCCAAGGTAGGCACCCTGATAGTATCCGTCCCAGAATCCGCGGTTGAATACCTCGGAAAGGCGGTCCTTCAGTTCCGCCGCCATCTCCGGGGTGTAGGTGCCGTCGCAAACGGCATCGGCCGCAGCCCTGTAGCACTGGGCGCAGCGTTTTACATACTCGGCGCTGCGGGCGCGTCCCTCTATCTTGAAGACCTTGACTCCGGATTCGATGATCCTGCCCATGAACTCTATGGTGCAGAGGTCCTTGGGCGACATTATATATTTGTTGTCGATGTTGAGTTCGTTGCCCGTCTCGAGGTCGGTGACCCCGTAGCCGCGCCGGCATATCTGTATGCATTCCCCACGGTTGGCCGACTGCCCTGCGGTGTGCAGGCTCAGGTAGCACTTGCCAGAAATCGCCATACAGAGTGCGCCGTGGGCGAACATCTCGATGCGGACCAGCTTCCCCGAAGGGCCTTTTATCTGTTCGCGGACTATTCCGTCGTAGATGCTGCGCACCTGGTCGAGGTTGAGTTCGCGGGCCAGCACCACCACGTCGGCAAACTGCGCATAGAAGCGCACGGCCTCAAGGTTGGAGATGCTGAGCTGGGTAGAGATATGGACTTCCAGTCCGAGCTCCCGGCAGCAGGAAATAGCGGCGATGTCCGAGGCAATGATGGCATCTACCCGGGCTTCCTTGGCCTTCTGCAGGGCCTCCCGCATGGCGGGGAGATCTTCGGGATAAAGGCAGATGTTCAGGGTGAGATAGCTCTTGACGCCCGCCTCGCGGCAGATGCGCGTGACTTCTTTGAGGTCGCCGGGAGCGAAATTGTTCGCCGAATGCGCCCTCATGTTCAGGTTCCCCACTCCGAAGTAAACCGAGTCGGCCCCTCCTTCGATAGCGGCCTGCAGGCACTCGAAATTGCCCGCGGGCGCCATTATTTCCAATTCTTTCCTGTCCATATCCTACAAAAATACGCAATTTTCGCGATTTGTTATATCTTTGCACTCTCCATGGACAGGTCGAGACACATAATATCGAATTTCCTGCTGGCAGTATTCCTGTCGGCACTGTTCGTGTCGTCTTTCCATACCCACCCGGCCCATTTCGAGGAGCCGCTGTGCGAAGACTGCGTCCATCATCTTCCCCACCCCGGACACATCGGGAGCCAGGACGGAGCGCTTTCGGAATGTTTGCTCTGCCACTTCCTGGCCCTCCCCTACGTGATAGCCCTTGCTGTTCTGGTGCTTGCACCGGCAAGGCTGCTGAGCGGGGTCATCTTCCACCCGCAATGGGCACCCGTCTCAGCCCATCTGCACCATACCCGTTCCCGGGCTCCCCCGGTGTTCTTTTTCGTCTGACAGAAGGAAAAGAACATTTTAACGGATAAGTATGATTGCAACCATCCTGGCTGCCGTCATGCTGCTGCAGGTTCAGGATACTACGGAAGTTCTAGGCCCGGCCACCATCTATGGTGAGTCGAAGCGCCAGGAACTGATGCACATGAGCCTGGGCAGCGTGGAAGTCGGCCGAAACTACATAGAAAACAATTTCTCCGGCACGCTTGCCGGGAGCCTGAGCGCCATTCCCGGCGTGCAGGCCCGCGCCATAGGCTCGGGTCAGTCCAAACCTGCCATCCGCGGTCTGGGATTCAACCGTATCGCAGTGGCGGTGGACGGCATCAAGCACGAGGGGCAGCAATGGGGCGACGACCACGGCCTGGAGATAGACCAGTTCGCCGTCGACCGGGTAGAAGTCATAAAGGGCCCGGGGGCGTTGATGTACGGCTCGGATGCCATAGGCGGCGTGCTCGGGATATACACCAATTATCTGCCTCTGAAGCCTTTCGAAGGGAGGGTGAACATATTCGGCCGCAGCAACAATCAGTCGGCCGGGCTTTCCGCCCGCCTGCAGGGGCGCAAAGAGCATTTCTACTGGAAACTGCACCTGACCGGCTCCGACTATGCCGACTACAAAGTTCCCACCGACGAGATCGAATACTACTCCTACAGGATTCCTCTGAAGGACGGCACCCTGCGCAACACGGCAGGGCGGGAGAAGGATGCATCCCTCACCCTGGGATATGTAAGCCCCAGCTTCCGCAACGATTTCAAAGTATCGGACACTTGGTCCAAGAGCGGCTTCTTCGCCAATGCCCACGGCCTGGAAGTACGCCTCTCGGAGATAGACTACGATGCCTCACGGCGGGACATCGACCTGCCCTGGCAGAGCGTCAACCATCTCACGGTGCACAACCATTCCCACTTCCACGGGAACGGTTTCACCATGGACGGCGACCTGGCCTGGCAGATGAACCACCGGCAGGAACGGTCGGAGCCCGTATCGCACGGATACATGCCTGTCCCTCCGGACAGCAAGGAGCGCGATTTCCTGAAGCACACCCTCACGGGAAAGCTGGGAGCGAAGATCATCCTCTCGCAGCAGAACCTGCTCCATGTAGGAGCGGACGGCGAGTTCCAGCATAACCGCCGGGGCGGATGGGGATTCATCATCCCCGACTTCGAAACTCTTTCGGGCGGAGTGTTCGCGACGGACAAGCACACGGTTTCGGACGAACTGAACTTCAATGCAGGCATCCGCTACGACCACGTGTATACCGATATCCACAGCTATACGGATTGGTTCACCACGCCGGACGAGGGCGGCACGCCCGTGTACAAGCAGCGTTCCGGCGACATTGCCCGGCACTTCGACAGTTTCACCTGGTCGGCGGGAGCCGCATGGAGCCCGGCCGCATGGGTGCTTAAAGCCAACATAGGCAAGAGTTTCCGCGTTCCGATCCCCAAAGAACTTGGAGCGGACGGAGTGAACTATCA
>JAFZJI010000128.1 GCA_017552105.1 Bacteroidales bacterium
ATGCCGCGGGCATGAGCTTCATCGACAAGGGCTTTGAACTGCTCTGGAGTCCCGAAACGGGAACTGAGGGCAAAGAAATTGCTGACCTGATAACCGAAGGATCCGTAGTACGGATGCTCCTGCAAAGCCATTATCTGAAGCACATCGTATCCGAGCTTGTGAACCCTCGGAAGGACCTGCGTGCGGAAGTCGTCGAACGATGCCACCTTCTCCTCTTCGGAGCTCATTCCAATGTGGCATTCGTAGATGAGGGGGTTGGGGCGCTTGCCTGCTTTCTTGTGTTTCCACACATAGGGTTCAACGTCCCAGACTTGGGCGCTGAAGACCTTGGTTTCCGGGTCCTGGACTACCCTGGTGGCATATGCCGGAATCCTTTCGGCACCGCCTCCGGGCCACTCCACGAAGAGTTTGTAGAGTTCGCCATGGCGGAGGAACATGGCAGGGAGCTTTATTTCCCAGTTGCCATTGCCAATGGGGCTGAGGGCCCAGGCTTCCGCCCTCTTCCAGTTGTTGAATTCGCCTATCATGAAGATGCGGGTGGCATTGGGAGCCCACTCGCGGAAAACCCATCCGTCCGGAGTCTTGTGGAGGCCGTAGAAAAGATGGTTGTTGATACCGTCGGCCAGGCTGGGACGGCCTCCTTTGATGAAGGCGATTTCGTCCTGCAGGCGACGGTTCCTCTTTTCGATGGCGGCTTTGAAAGGCTCCAGCCAGGGGTCGGTTTCGTATATCTTCTTTACTTTCATTGCTGCATCGATTCTAAATTCTCCCGCACGGAGCGGAGATATTCGCGGCAGGAGGCTATCAGGGCGTCGGAGCGGGCGATCAGCTTGTCGATGTCGGCAAGGGCTGTCGCAGGATCCTCAACCTTCTTGGCTATAGTCTCCAGCTCTTCCAGGGCTTTAGTATAATCGAATCCTTCTTTCATAAATCAATGATTTGAGCCTGAACGGAGCCGTCGGCAAACAATATCTTGAGGCGCTGGCCGGGGCGGAGATGGGCGGCGGAATTAACCACCACGCCGGCCTCGTCCGTGACCAGGGAATAGCCGCGGTTCAGGATGTTCCTGGGATCGGCGGCCTTGATGCGGTGCTCCAACAGGCTGACGGCGCTTTCCATCGCGGATATCTTGCCGGCGATGGCAAGGCGCAGGCGGGTGCTGAAGGCACCGATGCGTTCGTCCTCGGCGGCAAAGCAGTCGATGAATAAGTCTGCCAGGGCCGTAGGAGTCTTTACATAGTCGTACGCCACCATGTCGGCGACGCTGAAGTCGCGGTCGTGACCTATGGCGGTGATTACCGGGAGGGAGCAGTTTGCTATGGCGAAGGCCAGCCCGTAGTCGTCGAAGCAGGCCAGGTCCAGACGGGAACCTCCTCCCCTGAGGATGAGGGCGGCATCGTATCCCCCGGCGGCCTCGATGGCCTGCAGGGCATCCACGATGCTCTCGGGAGCGCTCTCCCCTTGCATCAGGGCCGGGAAGAGATCCACCTTGAACTTGAATCCGAACTCGTTCTCCAGGAGATGTTTGCAGAAATCCCCGAAACCGGCGGCATCCGATGCGGAAACGACCGCAAGGGCATAGGGAAGATCCGGCAGCGAGAGCGCCTTCTGCTTTTCGACGAGGCCCTCTTTTTCGAGGCGTTCGATTGTCTTACGCTTCTCCAGTTCGGCCGCACCCACGGTAAACTGAGGTTCAAGTTCGTCGATTACCAAGGTAAGCCCGTAGAGTTCGCTGTAGCTCGCCTGCACCCTGGCAAGAATCTGCATTCCGGCAGAGAGTTCGCTTCCGGTGGTTTCGGAAAAATATTTGCGGAGGGCGAACCATATCCCCTTCCAGATAACCGCACGGGCCTTGGCTAGCAGCCGGCCCTCTTCGGACTGGGAGAGTTCCAGATAGCAGTGCCCGTTGCTACGGGCCTGGATGGACGAGACCTCCGCCTTTACCCACAGTTTGTCCGGAACAGCACTTTCGACGCCGTCCCGGATCATTTCCTGCAGTTCGAGCAGAGAAATCTCATCCACGGCAGCCATGGCGGACTACTTTTGACGGCAGTAGATCTGCACGGGGCAACCGGTAAGATTGAAGTTCTTCCGCAGCTGGTTCTCGAGGAAACGCTTGTAGGGCTCCTTGATGTACTGCGGCAGATTGCAGAAGAATGCGAACGAAGGGAACTTCGTCGGGAGTTGGGTGATGTACTTTATCTTTACATATTTGCCCTTCCAAGCCGGAGGAGGAGTCTCCTCGACGACGGGGAGCAGAGCCTCGTTCAGGCGGGCGGTAGGAATCTTCCGGGTATAGTTGGCGTACACCTCGGAGACGGCGTCGAGCACGTCCTGGATGCGCTGCATCTTTACGACCGAAGTGAAGATGATGGGCACGTCGTCGAAGGGGGCAAGCCTCGATTTGAGGGAGGCGGTGTATTCCTTCAGAGTCTGCGAATCCTTCACGAAAAGATCCCACTTGTTGACCACCAGCACGCAGGCCTTGCGGTTACGGATGATGAGGTTGAAGATGTTCATGTCCTGGGCCTCCATTCCGGTGGTGGCATCGATCATCAACACGCAGACGTCGCTGTGCTCGATAGCGCGGATGGAGCGCATCACGGAGTAGAACTCCAGATCCTCGTTCACCTTGCCCTTGCGGCGGATACCGGCGGTATCGACCAGCATGAATTCGTGACCGAACTTGTTGTAGTGGGTCTCGATGGAATCGCGGGTGGTGCCGGCGATGGGAGTGACTATGTTGCGCTCCTCGCCCAGCAGGGCGTTGGTGATGGAAGATTTGCCCACGTTAGGCTTACCGACGATGGCGATGCGGGGAAGCCCTGCATAGGGATCCTCCGCTTCGGTCTCCTCGGGCAGCGCCTTCACGACTGCGTCCAGAAGGTCGCCGGTGCCGCTGCCGTTGGCTGCTGAGATGCTGTATACCTCGCCCAGGCCCAAGCCGTAGAAATCGAAGGCATCGTACATCTTTTCGCCGGAGTCGACTTTGTTGACGCAAAGTATGACAGGTTTGCGCGAACGGCGCAGCACGTCGGCTATCTCGGCATCGTAGTCGGTGATGCCGGTCGCAGCCTCGACCATGAAGAGCACGACGTCCGCCTCATCGATGGCTATCTGCACCTGGGTGCGGATGGCGGCCTCGAAAACATCGTCCGAGTTGGAGGTATATCCTCCCGTATCCACCACCGAAAATTCACGGCCATTCCAGTCGCTTTTACCGTAATGGCGGTCGCGGGTCACTCCCGCGGTATCGTCGACAATCGCCTGGCGCATTCCCACCAGGCGGTTGAAGAGAGTAGATTTGCCGACGTTCGGCCGGCCGACTATAGCTACTAATCCGTTCATTGCTTTAAATCATTGGACCTCCGGTCGGGGCCGGAGGTGACATTATAAAGTGAACAATCTGCACAGGCGTCCGAGTAGTTGCCGGAGCAGACCTTTGGTTGGTGAAGCTTCGCGTCCTCGTCCTTGTAGCAGGTGATTCCGCGGGCTTTGAGCTTTTCGTTGCTGCCGACATCGTATTGGGGGAACCCGCGCTTGAGGAGTATGCCCACGCTGAGGAGCACCACGCAGATTCCGACCAACAGGACGGCAGCAAGAAAAACTTTCATATTACTTGATTTCGAATTCGGTACTTACCGGCTCGTACATGTAGACCCTGCGCATGATGGTTGCGAACACGGGAGCGATGGAGAGTACGGTAATCTTTCCTTCGGGGTTAAGCTCGGGATGAGGGATGGTGTCGGTGATGAACACCTCGTCCAGTGCGGAATCCTCGATCCTTTGCACTGCGTTGCCGGAGAGTACGCCGTGGCTGGCGCATGCGCGCACGCTCTTGGCACCGAGTTTCTTAAGCACGTCGGCAGCCTTGCAGAGGGTACCGGCGGTATCGATCATATCGTCCACGATAACTACGTCCTTGCCTTCAACCTCGCCGATCGCCTTGATTTCGGACACCACGTTGGCACGCTCACGGGTCTTGTGGCAGATGGTGACGGGGCAGTCCCTGCGCTGGCTGAAGAACTTGGAATAGGCATTGGCACGCTTTGCACCGCCCATATCGGGAGCTGCGATGGCCAGGTCTTTGAATTTCATGGATTCGGAGATGGCCTTCACGAACACGCCGCTTGCGTAGATGTGGTCCACGGGGATGTCGAAGAAGCCTTGGATCTGGTCGGCATGTAGGTCGCAGGTCATGATGCGGTCGGCACCGGCGGCTCGCAGCAGGTTAGCTACGAGTTTGGCGCCGATACTGACGCGGGGACGGTCCTTGCGGTCCTGGCGGGCCCATCCGAAATAAGGGATGACCGCGATGACCTTGTCGGCGGAAGCACGTTTAGCTGCATCGATGCAGAGCAGGAGTTCCATAAGATTGTCTGCAGGGGGGAAGGTGCTCTGGATGAGGAACACCGTTGCTCCGCGGACGCTGTCACGGTAAGAGGGCTGAAACTCGCCGTCGCTGAATTTGTCGACTTCGAGGGATCCGAGCTCGATGTGCTCACCATCGGCTCCGCCCGTTTCCTGAAGATACTTTACGACTCCCTGTGCAAATGCCTCTGAGGCTTTGCAGCTAAAAACCAACATTCTGTGTTCGTGTTGCATATATTATTTGTCTGACAATAAGGATTCAATGTAATCCAGTATCTGTTCGCGACCCGTCTTCTTGGCCGAAGAGCTGATGAACATCGGAGGAAGCTCCTCCCACTGCCGGAGGAGTATTTCTTTGTCCTTCTCTATTTGGGCGGCGGTAGCAGTTGCGCTCTGCTTGTCGCATTTGGTGAAGATGATCGCGAACGGCACTCCGTTCTCCCCCAGACCGGCCAGGAAATCAAGATCCACATTCATGATGTCGTGGCGGGAATCGACCAGTACGAAAAGGCATACCAGCTCTTCGGAAGAGAGGATGTAGTCGCTGATTATCTTCTGGAGCTCTTCGCGGGAGCCATGCCCCATCTTGGCATATCCGTAGCCAGGAAGATCGACCAGATACCAACTGTCATTGATCAGGAAGTGATTTATGAGCTTTGTCTTGCCCGGGGTGGAGGAAGTCATTGCCAGACGTCCGTTGCCCGTAAGCATGTTGATGAGCGAGCTCTTGCCCACGTTCGACCTCCCGATGAAAGCAAATTCGGGCAACCGACGACCGGGTTTTGAGGAAACCCTGGTGCAGCTGCCAGCGAACTTTGCATCCGTTATCTTCATACTACAAAGATAACTAAATCTGCGCAGATAATAACAGGCTTTTTGAAAATTTATCCTTTAGGATACAGAATCATGAAACAGGCCCCTCCCAGCGCGAAAGAACGGGAGTAGGAGATGCTGGCTCCGCAGCGCTCCAGCACGCTCCGCGAGATGGCGAGGCCCAGGCCGCTGCCACCGTTCTTGGTAGTGAAGTTGGGGGTGAAGAGTTTGTCTACGTTTTCCTCGGCCACGCCGGGTCCGCTGTCCTCGAAAACTATGTCGTAGAAGCCCTCGTGGATGGAATTCCGCAGTATTATGCGTATGGTACCCTCGCTGCCTCCGCGCTCCGTAAGGGCCTGCACGGAGTTGTTTATCAGGTTCACGAACACGCGGGTAAGCTGAGGCTTGGGGCCCAGCACGTGAACATCCTGAAGGCCGATGAATTCGAACTTGATGCCGCCCCTGTTGTCGAAGATGGAAATCTCTTCCTGGAGCAGGGCGGAAAGGTTGATTTCGTCCGGTTCCTGAGTATAGAGCTTGGCGAAGGTGGAGAACTCGTTGGCGGTCTCGGAAAGGATGTCGATATGGTCCAGCAGCACGGAGCTGATCTCGTCGAACTTGTCCTGCCAGCTCTCATCTCCCTTGGCCTTGAGACGTATCAGACGCTGGATCTGAAGTTTCATAGGCGTGAGAGGGTTCTTGATCTCGTGGGCAACCTGCCTTGCCATGCCGCTCCAGGCCTTGTCGCGCTCTGCCTGGGCCAGCTTGCGGCTGCTCTCGGAGAGTTCGGTCACCATCCTGTTGTAGGCGCTCACCAGGCCGGAAATCTCGTCCTTGTTCTCGTAGCGGATGTACTCCAGGTCGCCCAGGCCGGCGGCCTCCATCTTCGTACCCATCTCCACCAGCGGCTTGAACATCAGTTCCAGAAAGCGGGAGGCCATGTACATGGCCACCAGCAACAGGAAGATAAACAGCGAGATGATGGTCAGCGAATGGCTGATGACATAGGTCTCGAAGTCGTAGCTGTCGTCGGTATAAGGAGCGCAGATGATGGCCATTATGGAGCCGTCGTCGGACATCAGGGGGGCGTACATGCTGTAGAACACCCTGTTGCCCAGTTTCTCCTTGTGTATGAAGTAGCGGCTGGTATTGCGGACTATGGAATTAAAGGCGTCGGGGTCCATCCTGGGATCCACCTGCATCTGGTAGAACACGTCCGGGGCCGTGGACGTAAGCACCATTCCGGAGGAGGAATAGAGGGTGATGTCCGAATTCGTATTGTTGCCCACGTCGTTCATCAGGCGCGTCACTTCCGGGGAACGCATGTTGGAAGGCAGCGAATGGCCCTTGAACCTGGCGGAAAGGGATGCCTGGATGGAGTTTATCTTCTCCGACATCAAGGTATGCCGGCTCACCTCGTTGCGGTTGAACACGAACACCACGCTCACTACCGCCATGGTGACCAGGGTAAGCCCCAGGGACACCAGCACGATCATGCGTATGCGGGTCTGGAAGTAGTTCTGCCCGAATGCCTTCTTGCGCGTCTTGCGAATCAGGAGCAGGCTGAACACCATGAAGCACAGCAGCCCGATGAATATGACGGAGATGATGTAGTTGTATGCCTTGATCCTCGGCCGGGATATGACCACGACCTCGTTGTCGGTAACTTTGTAGACAAAGTGTACCCAGCCATTCTCCTGCACGCCGTTGTAGCGGTTGGTCCAGGACGCCTCCATCTTCATGGAATATGCATAATTACCCTTGAAGGTGAGCAGTCGGCCGTCGTCATAACGGGCGAAGGAGTATTTGGCGGGAATCAGCACTTCCCCGGGCAAGGTAGGCCCTATGATGGTGGCATATCCGCTGTATCTCCAGTCCGTCTTCTGCTCGACCTTTATGAGCATCTGCGAATAGCCGTATTTCCCGAAATTGTAGAAGAAAGCGCCCACGTAGGTGACCAGGCCATTCCCCGCATCGTAGTACGAGAAGTTTGACCCGGGGGCTATGGGTTCCGATTTGGAAAGCACCCGGAACGACTCGGGGTCGAGGGAGACGGACACGTCGTAGTCACGCATGATACGCCGGAAATAGCTCTCCTCCAGACGGCTGCTGATGCTGGCCCCGCCGTTTTCGAGGACGGTAAGGGAGGCGATGTTAGGGTCGGAAGCAATCCTTTCCTCAACCGAACGCAGGCGCATCTCAAGGGAGATGTCGCGGCTGACCGCCAGACGCCGGGCCCAGACTTCCAGGCTGGCCCGCTCCTTACGGAGGCCCAGGCAAGCGGTGATGCTCACGAAGAGGACGGCCCCGAAGAGCGACATCAGTATCCTCATGCCAAGCGAACGGGAGAACACCGAAGAAACCATCTGTATCAACATCACGACCGCCTCCATCAGGAAGATGTAGGCCACGATGATGAAGACGCTCTTCAGCGTGAAGTTCTCCGGCTTGTACAGCTCCAGCGATATGTTGGAATTGAGCACGATGCTGCGGAGGGCCAGTATGGTGAAGGTCAGGATGACCACCGCGGCGAAACTCAGGCCCACGGTCCATATCACCCGCGATTTGCGGGTGCTGAGCCTGCGGAACACGTCGCGGCGGACAATGTAGAGGAATCCGACTATCACCATTATTGCGGTGAGATAGTTGAACAACGCTCCCAGCGAATGGAAAAGGCCGGAATCCGCATATAAGGTCGGGGAGAATATCGGCAGGTCGGAGCCCATGTTCTGCTCCAGCATGTGCAGTATTATGAGGATGGGGATGATGGGGATGGTCGCCATCCAGAAGCGCTGGATTACGGGCCGGGCCATCAGGAAGATGAATCCGCACAATATGAACAGGGCCAGTGCGGCGTACAAGAGCACGAAATTCACCACCACCGCGACACCGGGCGACTCACATATCAGTTTGAATTTCGGCTCTCCGCCGACATGTATTTCGCGGCCTTCGCTATACGACAGAGGCTGTATGGAATATGACTGGATCTCCCCCGAATTCGAATCCGACATCTCCAAGCCGGCGATGATTTTCACGTTCAGGCTGTCGACGGCCTTGACCAGATACCACTTCGGGCCTAAGTTACAGAAGGATAATTCATTACCTATAGATGCCAGAGGCGAGCGTTCCGGCGACCGGGGGCTTGTTATGGCATCGAAATAAACGCTGGCGCGAAGCCCGTCGTTCGTCACCGGAAAGCGGTTGCACCAGCTCTGCAGCGAATCATCCACATAACGGTAGATGACCATATCCTCCGGCAGGTCCTTGAAAGAGAGCCACTCGTTGGATGGCACGCCGAAGGCCCTCTGCACGAAACGGTCCAGCATCTTGACCCTCTTGTTGGTGACCCTCTCGACCCTGTTGCTGATCACCTCCGAACGGCTGGACGGATAAGTGCCTATGCTGGAAAGCAGCACGAGCACGATGCTGACCCCCAGAAGGCCGGCAGCTATGGTGTCCAGTATCTTAGTCCTTTTCATTCGTGATGATAAGGTTCGCCTTTAATGATCGTAAAAGCCCGGTAGAGCTGTTCTGCAAAAATCGTTCTAACCATCTGATGCGAGAAGGTCATCTTGCTCAAGGATATCTTTCCCGAGGCCTTGGCATACACCTCCGGACTGAACCCGTAGGCTCCCCCGATGACGAATACTATGTCTTTCCCGCCGCGGTTCATAAGCTTCTGCACCTGGGCCGCGAAATCCACGGAACGGAACTCCTTGCCGTGTTCGTCGAGAAGGAACATCTCGGCATCACCTGCTTCCTTGAGTATCAGGGTACCCTCTTTCTGTTTTATCTGCTCTTCGCTGAGGGCGGAAACCCCTTTGAGTTCCGGAATCTCCCGCAATTCGAACTTGACGTAATGCTGCAGGCGGGAGGTATATAAATCCAACCCGGAGCGCACCCACGGCACGTCCGTCTTGCCAACGGTAAGCAGAATGAACTTCATATCTGCAAATATAACTATTTATAAAGGATTTAATTACTGGACACGTTCAATCTTGAACTGCTGGATCTGATTCTTGTTATCGCTGCAATACACGAAGATCGTGACCAGATAGGTCTCCCCTCCCGCGTTCAAATTGCCCAAGGCATATTTCATGTTGGCCCTACCGGCCGTATAGGTGATTTCGAACGACCTGGGAGTATGCATGCTGAAGAAACTGTGCAGTATCTGCTTTGCCTGCACCTTGCTGGAATTACCGCCCTTGGAAAGGACCGTGATGTCCAGATTGTCGGAGAACCAGGCCGAAAGAGCATCGGCATTCCCCTGCGTAATATATTTGCTTATAGGGACGAATACGTCGTAGTTTCCGCTCTGGGCCTTTGACCCGGACGCGGCACAACACATGAGCAACACTACGACTAATATCCTGGCTATCGAATGCATACGCGCAGTCAGTATGCAAATTTTGCGCCAACGGAAGAGCGGTTTAGTCCGATATCCAATCCTCTGCTCTAAAAGAATAGGTATATTTTACATCATAGCCACTTGATTGACGTACATAAGGTTCTTCCTTGCAAAGGTTGGGATAGGAGCCACTATATTCGTAGCGGCATACGATTGCATCAAAGCCTTCTATAACTACGAAAACCGCATCGAAAGAAGGATATCCTGGCCCCTCTCCGCTTTTTATTCTTATAGTATATGAGCTATTGGGTCTCACAGAAAAAGATGTTTCAGAGACCTTGCTGACTCCTCCCTCCAACTCCATATGAATCGGCTTATCCAGAGTATTCACGTAAGTAATCGTTGTGTTATACGCATGATCAACCAGTCGATGACATGAAAGGGCAAGCATCGACGCAAAAAGAAGAAGGATTATTGAAATACGTTTCATATTACTTATTATATAGTGTCATCGTTTCCATCTGCAAAAGTAGCTTTTATTTTCAAATGAAGAATGGCTCCAGCCGAAAAAGCTGAAGCCATTACTTAAATCCCGTCCGTATAGGGAGTTAGACGCGCTGTCCGTAGCTACGGTCGGTGGTGTTCACGGTGATGACGTCATCCTGGTTGATGAAGAGAGGAACCATGATCTTGGCTCCGGTCTCGAGGGTGACTTCCTTGAGAGCAGAAGTAGAAGCGGTGTTACCCTTGACGGCAGGCTCTGCGTAGGTAACCTTGAGGGTCACGTAGGTAGGGAGCTCGCAGGTAAGGCAACGCTCTTCGTCTGCAACGAACATCATTTCGACGTGCTGGCCTTCCTTCATGAGATCGGAGTTCTCCACAACATCGTGAGGGAGGTGGATCTGCTCGTAGGTCTCTTCGTGCATGAAGTTGAAACCGTCCTCGTCGCCATAAAGGAACTGGTAGGGACGCCTTTCGACATTGATAGTCTCAATCTTTGCACCTGCGGTGAAGGTGTTTTCGAGGATGCGGCCGTTCTCGAGGTTACGGAGTTTGGTCTTGACGAAAGCAGGGCCCTTGCCGGGTTTGACGTGCTGGAACCATACGATCATACAAGGTTTACCGTTGAAATTCAGGTAGAGGCCGTTTTTGAAATCAGCTGTTGTTGCCATATATAAATCAATTGATTAATTACGAGTATAACGCGCAAAATTAACGATTATCGCGCATTAATGCAAATTTTTGATTTGCCCGGCCACTTCCTCCAGCAGCCACTTGGGAGTGGAAGTAGCTCCGCATACCCCGACATTATCGTCCGGACGGAACCACGAAGGGTCAAGTTCCGACGCATTCTCCACCCTGTAGGTACGGGGATTCACGCTCTTGCAAAGATCGGAAAGCACCCTTCCGTTGGAACTCTCCCTCCCGGACACGAACACCACCACGTCGTGCGAGCGCGCGAACTCCGAAAGTTCCTTATGCCGCGAAGCCACCTGACGGCATATGGTATTGTGTATGGTCAAAAGAGAGGTGCCTTCCATCTGAGCGGAGAGATATCCGCATATCTGTTCATATTCGACAGGACTTTTGGTCGTCTGCGAAAAGATGTCCACCGGACGCTGAAGGTCAATCTTCCCCGAAGCTACCGCCTCCTGAAGCTGGGACAGACTCTCCACCACCGTAGCATCTCCCCCGACCTGGCCCACCAGGCCCAGGACCTCCGCATGGCCAATCTTTCCGAAAATCACTATCTGACCATTCCCCTTCGCCGCACGCGCCTCACGGATGCTCTTCTGGATATTCAGCACCACCGGGCAGGTGAAATCCACCACCTCCCATCCCCTCTCCCTCGCAATCCTGTACGTCTGGGGCGGCTCCCCGTGCGCCCTGATCAACAACGTCTTAGCATCGCCGGAGACCGGAGCTTTGTCCGGCGCAGGCGAAGACGAAGACGAAGAAATATCGTCAAGGGAAACGGTGACTAGTCCCTTGCTCCGGAGCCTCGCCAACTCCGACTCATTATGGACAACCGCCCCCAGAGAAAACAAGACCCCGCCCTCTGCAAGAATCCTCTCCGCACCATCAATAGCCCGGATAACACCCCCGCAGAAGCCCGAATTCCTGTCAATCTCGACAGTCATCAATCTAGGATTCCGAATTTTCCTTGGATGAGACCCTGGATCCAGACTAGCTCTTCGTGAAGCGTCATCTCGGAATTGTCCAGTTCGAAAGCATCGTCCGCCCTGCGAAGGGGGGATGTGGCGCGATGAGAATCTATGTAGTCACGCTCTTTGAGATTGGCTACCACTTCCTCCATAGTGGCAGGTGTACCCTTGAGGATCAGCTCGTCGTAACGGCGCTTGGCACGCACGTCGGCGCTGGCGGTCATAAATATCTTGAGTTCGGCATCGGGAAAGACCGTGGTGCCGATGTCGCGCCCGTCCATCACCACGCGGCCGTTGGCACTGAAGGCGTGCAGATGCTCGTCCACCCAGCTGCGCACGAACGCAACCGCCGAAACAGGACTCACGTACGAGGAGACTTCCATCGTACGGATTTCCTTTTCGATGTTGCGACTACCGCTGAAAAGCTGGGTAGCGCCATCGTCCGGCTTCTCGAAATGCAGGTCGTAACCTGCCTCCAGCTCTTTCCTGAGGCCATCCTCGTCGATGCCCTCGGGACTGATCAGACCTTTCTCCATTGCAAGCAGGGTCACGCCCCTGTACATTGCCCCGGAATCGAGGTACAGAAAACCGAAACGCTTCGCAACGAACTTTGCGAAGGTGCTCTTGCCGGTCGAGGACCATCCGTCCACGGCAATGATGATGTCGGGTACCTTTATCATACGAAATCTTTTACATCCTTTTCACTGACGGGATTACCGCCCAGAATGAGAAGACGCTCCACGACATTGCGGAGCTCACGGATATTACCGGGCCAATGACGCTCCTGAAGGCACTTCAAAGCCTCGGGACTGAAAGAAACGCTGCTCTTGCCGCTCTCTGCGCAGATCTGGTCCACGAAGTATTCCACAAGCTCGGGAATATCCTCCTTACGCTCGTCAAGGGAAGGAACCTTTATGAGGATTACGCTCAGACGATGGTAGAGGTCCTCGCGGAAACGGTTCTCCGCAATCTCCTTTTTAAGATCCTTGTTGGTGGCGGCGATGACACGCACATCTACCTGTATATCCTTGTCGGACCCCACGCGGGAAAGCTTCTTCTCCTGGAGTACGCGCAGCACCTTGGCCTGGGCCGCAAGCGACATATCACCGATTTCATCGAGGAAAAGGGTACCGCCGTCGGCCTGCTCGAACTTGCCCTTATGCTGCTTGATGGCAGAGGTGAAAGAGCCCTTCTCGTGACCGAAAAGTTCGCTCTCTATAAGTTCGGAAGGGATGGCTGCGCAGTTGACTTCGATATAGGGCATCGCACTGCGGTCGCTCTGCTGATGCAGGCTTCTTGCCACCAGTTCCTTGCCGGTACCGTTGGCACCGGTAATCAGCACGCGGGCATCGGTAGGAGCCACCTTGGCGATGATGTCGCGGATCTGCTGCAAAGCAGGCGAAGAGCCCACCATCTGCTGGCCATAGACCTTCTTCTTGAGAACTTTATTGTCTTTCACCAAAGTGGTGCGCTCGGCCGCATTCTTGACGGTAATCAGGATGCGGTTAAGGTCGAGCGGTTTGGGGATATAGTCGAAAGCACCGCGCTTGATGCAGTCGATAGCCGTTTCAAGGTCGCCGTGGCCGGTTATCATGACCATGGCAGAATCCACGCCCTCGTTCCGCACGTAGTCCAGCACTTCGTTGCCGTCCTTAACGGGCATCTTGATGTCGCAGAAAATCACGTCGTAGTGTTCCTTGGCCAGCAGTTCGATGCCTGCTGCCCCGTCTTCTGCCAGATCCACATCGTAGCCCTCGTCGGAAAGGATTTCTTTCAAGGAATTGCGGATCGACCTTTCGTCATCAATGATCAGTATTCTCATATCTTTTGGTTCTCGAATTCTCGCTGAGCCCTCTCTACCGACACGGAACGCTTGAGCACGAAGCCCGAGCCAAGGTACTTGGTGCGCACGTCTTCATCGCCGGCCAGTGCCTCGGGAGTTCCCTGCTGGAGGATAGTTCCCTCGTACAGCAGGTAGGCCCTGTCGGTAATTGCAAGGGTCTCGCCCACGTTATGGTCGGTTATGATGACTCCGATATTACGGTATTTGAGTTTCGCGATGATGTATTGGATGTCCTCGACGGCGATAGGGTCGACGCCGGCGAACGGTTCGTCGAGGAGGATGAATTTCGGGTCGATGGCAAGTGCGCGGGCAATCTCGCAGCGGCGGCGTTCACCACCGGAAAGCTGGATTCCCAGGCTTTTGCGGACTTTCGAGAGATTGAACTCGTCGATCAGCTGCTCGAGCCTCTCCTTGCGCTGGGCCTTGGACATGTCGGCCATCTCCATTACGGAAAGGATGTTGTCTTCGACGCTCATGCGACGGAAGACGGATGCCTCCTGCGGCAGATATCCGACGCCCTTCTGTGCACGCTTGTACATGGGCAGGCCGGTAATTTCTTCGTCGTCGAGGAAGATGCGGCCTTCGTTGGGGACTATCTGCCCGGTGATCATATAGAAGCTCGTGGTCTTTCCGGCTCCGTTAGGGCCGAGGAATCCAACGATCTCGCCCTGGTTGACCTCCATGGACACGCCCTTCACGACGGTGCGTACACCGTATTTCTTTACAAGATTTTCGCAGCGTAGTTTCATTACAATGTCAGTTTGCGTCAAGACCCAGGTCTTTCACCAGATTCATGACCTCGGGGTTGTCGTTCATCAATTCCTGTGCCTTTTCGGCCGGCATATACACCTTGTGTCCGATTTCTTCGGCAGGTTTCACGGTAACGAACAGACGGACTTTGCCGCTGCCGAGAATGGTGGCGAAGGCGGTCTCCATATTGCGGAGCAGGCCGTCCTCTATCCATTTCTTCTGGGCTTCGTTGGTCACCTCGAAACTTACGTCCTTGAAGCCGTCGGCCTCTTCCATGGTCAGCTGGGCGCCGTTCAGGGCATTCTGCAGGCGGGGTTTCCCGGCAGCGCACTTCTTTACAAGTTCGGGCCATTTTTCGCGTATGGCGTCGTCGGAGGGTATCTGGTCCCCGGAGGCGTCAGCGGCCTGGCTCGCTTTCTTGCTTTCGGCAGCGTTGTCTTCTTCGCCGGAAAGAAGGCCGGACATCACGCTCTTGGCACGGCTGCTGCGCTTCCTCGGCTCTTCAGCCTTTACGGTAGTCGGCGTTTTTGGTTCAGCTGCAACTTCAGGGGCTGGAACTGAGGCAGGGGCTGCGGCTTGCGGAGTACCTTCCAAAACCGTCTCGCTTCGCTCGACCCCTCCCAGCGGAGCTGGGCCCCTCCCTCTCAGCGTGCCGAGGGTGGCAGCGGTTTTGGAAGGTACGTCCCCAGCCGCAGCGACCGGAGATCCAGCCGCGGAAACAGTGGCGGCAGGAGCATTCACCAAAAACGCCAGCTTCATCAGAGCATATTCGATATGAAGACGCTGATTGGTGCTGGCCTTGTACCCGGCTTCGCAGGCAGTAGTGATGCCAAGAGCATCATAGATGAACTTGACACCGCACTTCTCGCCCTGCTCACGATACTTCTGCTTAAGGGAATCCGGCAGATCCAGCAACGAATCCAGCCCACCCGTGCGGGCGACCAGCAAATTGCGGAAATGCTCCCCGAGGGCAGAAACGAAATGCAAGGCATTGAAACCCTTGGAAAGGATATTGTCGAACTCCAGCAGGGCGGACGCGTAGTCCCCTGCAAGGAACGATTCAGTCAGATTGAAACAGTATTCGTAGTCCAGCACGCCGAGGTTGCGCACGACATCGGCATACTTGATGTCGGTGCCGCAGAAAGCCACGGTCTGGTCGAAGATGGTGAGGGCATCGCGCATTGCACCGTCCGCCTTCTGGGCAATGATATGCAGGGCTTCATCTTCGACCTTCACCCCCTCCTTGTCGGCGATGCTGCGCAGGTTGCGGACCATGTCGGAGATTCCGATACGGTTGAAGTCGTAGGTCTGGCAACGGGAAAGGATGGTAGGGAGAACCTTATGCTTCTCGGTGGTACAGAGGATGAAGATGGCATATGACGGCGGCTCTTCGAGAGTCTTCAGGAAGGCATTGAAAGCCGCCTGACTGAGCATATGCACCTCGTCGATGATATACACGCTGTAATTACCGACCTGAGGAGGGATTTGCACCTTCTCCATGAGCGTCTTGATATCCTCGACGCTGTTGTTGGAGGCCGCATCAAGCTCGTAGATGCAGTACGAGCGGCCCTCCGCGAAAGACACGCAGGACTCGCACTCGCCGCAAGGCTCCATATTTGCAGTAGGATGGAGGCAGTTGATGGTTTTGGCGAAGATACGGGCGGTACTGGTCTTACCTACGCCCCTGGGGCCGCAGAAAAGATAGGCATGCGCCAGCTGACCGCGGAGAATGGAATTCTTGAGGGTCCTGGCTATATTGTCCTGTCCGATCAGGGTCTCGAAAGAGTCCGGACGATACTTCCGAGCCGAAACGATATACTCACTCATAAGATTACAAAAATAATAAAATAAAGTGTAAATTTGCCCCAGTGAGCAAGATGATAAGAAAATATTTGGCAGCCATTCTTCTGATGCTTTGTCAGATCTGCGCCTTCGGCGAAGGCCGGGTGTACACTAAGAAAGCACGTCTGGAAGACTTCCCTTCCCGCACCACGCGCGTGGTACTCACGGGTTTGGAAGTGTTCGACACGGTTCTCAAGCAAGAAATCTCCAGCCGTTGGATGGTGTCGCCCTACGAGTTCTGCACGGTTACGGATTACACCCGCGACCGCTACACCGACCTTTACTATTTCGTGCGCTTCACCTTCGACTCCGACTTCACGTACATGACCCTCACAAAGGGCGGTGACACCGACGACGAGAACCAGTTGAAGCAAGGTTTCGACGTGGTGATGATCCCCATAGCGCCAGCCTATATGACAGGCGGCGACGAACTGGTATTCCTGCCCGCGTACATCGACATAATGCAGGAGTACATCACCAAGGCCATGGCGTCCGAAAGAGTGGCATTCCGCGGGCTTAAGAGCCTGTGTTCCAAGCCATCAGGGGTCATACTCACAGACCGGCAGGAAGCAATCTCCGCCTTCCTCGCCGCCGAAGCCGACAAGAATGCGAAAGTGGTGATAACCTCCTCATCCTCCAAAAAGAGCATTGAGATGATCATCACCACCGACACTCACGAACTGCGGCGCATCAAGAAAAAACGCTAGCGCCAGTCATCCGTCCTGAACATGGGAACCGGGAGGCCGTCATCGGTGAGAAGATTCGCGCCTTCCGGCCAATTGTGGAACGCATAGCGCACCGCCACAGGCTCGGGCACATCCGGGCAGGACACCAGTATATCGTTGGTTTTCCATTCTATCACGGCAGATGCCTCATGGAAGATGCGGTCGGCTCCTGCGACTTCGAATCCCTTGATTTCCAATTTCTTATGTTGCCCGTGTATGCGGAAGCAATTCCCTATGGTGGAAACACCGTCGAAACTCAGCCGGGCAGTGCTTCCCTCGACCTTCATGCTCTTGAATACCGGAGCGACGGGCAGGTCCCCGAATCCGTAGTCCCTCGCCAAAGCAAGCCAGGCGAGCCTCTCCCCCACCTCTTTCTTGAAAGGAGGATGGATGCAGTCCCGGTGGCCTATGTCGGTGGTCGCTGCCACCGCCGAATCGGGCAGGAGGGAAGGTATCCTGTACTGCTGTTCCACCAGCAGCGGCAGGTCGGTCGCATCTGGCTCATCGTAGCTGTAGGGGGCTATCTGCACCAGATAATAAGGCATGTCGGGATTCCCCCAGAGGGCGCGCCACTCGTTCACCATCGAAACGGTAAGGGTGGCATAGTCGAAGGAATTCACCAGGTTGGCTTCGCCCTGATACCAGATGAATCCACGGGCCACGTACTTGCGCAAGGGGTAGATCATGCCATTGTAGAGCTGGCCGGTATGGACCACGTCCCAATAGAGGCTCTTGGAGAGCTCGAGATTGATTCCGGG
>JAFZJI010000129.1 GCA_017552105.1 Bacteroidales bacterium
ACTCCCCTTCGGAGATGATATTCACGAAGAGGCCGTCGCCGCGCACGTCATACATATAGGTGGGGATGTCTTCCAGCGCGGTCATGCCGCTCGACCAGCAGCAGGCCCAGTCGCCGCGGGGAGTGAGGTCGCCGTTGGTGCGCACGTAATACTCCCAGCGGAGGCCATCTTCCGCACGCGCAGCCATCAGGGCGTTGTAGGAACTCTTCTCGAGCTCGGAAGCATAGCGGCCGTCGCCCGTGATCCTGAACATCTCCCAGGTGAAGTGCATCCACTCCATGACGGAGCAGGTTTCAGTGCACTCGTAGGGAGCCCATTCGGCAGGGCGGTTGAAGATCTCCCAGCAGGTGTTGATGCCGCCCCAGGGGCCGCCCAGGGTGGTCAGATGGTTGGTTGCTATGCTGTCCCAGGCATTCTTGCAGGCGGGCAGAAGGCGGGCATCGCCGAAGAGCTGGTACGCCTTGGCCATACCGGTGAGGCAGCGGCACATCTCGTAGATCTTTCCGTTACCGATCAGGGAGACGTCGTACCCTTTGCAGGCCAAGTCGATAAGCTGCAGGCAGGGGGTCTCGTCGAGCTCCAGGATGCAGCGGTCGATCATCTCCCGAACCACGGGAAGAGGGCGCTGGAGGTAGAGGTCGCAGAGGGGATCGAGCATCCCCAGCCCCGCCATCCCCGCGTGCATGCCGGTCTGCGCAATCTTAATCCCTTGGTCGAACACGGTCCAGTGCAGGAATTCCACTATCCTCAGGGCGCAGTCGGCGTACTTCGGATCGCCCGTGGCGACGCTCGTCTCGGTGAATCCCTTTATCAGGTAAGCCATGATCCAGGTATCCCAGTCCACACGCATCGCATCGGGAGCCGGACGGTGGTAGTAACGCTTATCCTCGCGATAGCATCCCAAGTAACCATCCTCCTCCTGGCGGGAGATGAGATAGTCGGCGACGGAGGTCAGGCGGCCGAGCACGGCAGGGTCGCCGGTGCGCTCGTAGGCCTTGGAGGCGGCGTAGAGCCATTTGCCCGCATGCTCACCCTGCCATCCGCCCTTTCCCTTGGCAATCATCTCAGGGGAAAAAAGCTGGATAGCGTAGCTCTGGGGGCTGTTTATGTACTGCGCGAGGCGTCCGTCGTAGCCCGCGTCGATGGCGTGGCCGAGGAGTCCCCCGACCACTATGGTAAGGAAAAGATTCATTATCTGAAGATGTTATCTGATGCGTTCGTTCACCTCGTCCCAGTTGATGATCTGCCACATGGCGTTCATGTATGCGGGGCGGGCGTTGCGGTAGTCGATGTAGTAGGCATGCTCCCATACGTCGAAGGTGAGCACCGGCTTCAGGCCCTTGGTGACGGGGTTGCCGGCGTTGCCCTCCTGGGTGATGACGAGCTTGTCTTCTTTCTTGTCGAGTGCGAGCCATACCCAGCCGGAGCCGAAGAGGCTTGCGCCCTTGGCGGTGAACTCCTGCTTGAAGGTCTCGAAGTCGCCGAACTGGCCGTTTATCATCTCAGCGATGCGGCCGGTGGGTTTGTTGTTCTCGCGAGGGCCGTGGAACTGCAGGAAGTACATGTTGTGGTTGAGTATCTGCCCTGCATTGTTGAAGATGCCACCTTCGGAAGTGCAGACTATCTCTTCGAGGGATTTCCCGTCGAAAGGAGTGCCTGCGATGGCTACGTTGAGATTGTTCACGTAGGTCTGCAGGTGCTTTCCGTGGTGGTAGGCTATTGTTTCAGCACTGATCACGGGAGCCAGTGCATCGGGGGCGTAAGGGAGGGTAATCAGTTCGAACATGTGTTATGTGGTTTAATAACCACAAATATAATTAAAAAATGATTAGTAAAGAAGCCGGCCCGGGTGGGCCGGCTTCGGATGAAGGTTGTTGTGTTGTTGGTTTAGTCCTGGGTCGTGTCGAACACAGGGTGTGCGGCGGGCCCAGTCCAGTTGAAGTAGCCGTTGGCTACGTAGTAGTTCTGCCACTCGTTCAGTACCTGGAGCAGAGTGGTGCAGTCGATCTTGTTGGCGGTTACAGGCATTGCGAGGTTACCTTCGGCATCGAATGCTACGACGGTGGTCGCATTGGCGGCAGTTCCGTTGGCACCCACTGCAGGAAGGACATCCTTCGGGAAGTAGCAGTAGTGCACGAAATTGCCGTTCTGGCGGCCTGCGATGGCACCGATGAAGTCGGAAGCACCTTCGGCGGGATCGGCTCCGGAAACAGTTCCGACACGGCCGATGTTGTAGTTGTTCTGGATCTTCTGGGAGTCGTTGGCCCAGACATCACCTACGATACCGCCGGCGTGAGGCTTCACATAATCTTCCTGTGCGTAGAGCACGTCGCCGTCGTTGTAACAGTTGTTCACGCGCAGGTGAGCCCTGTTGCGGTAACCGGTGTTATAGGAGTTACATCCGCCGGCTATACCGCCCACGAACATACCGGGATCCTTGGGGCAGATACCGATAGCCTTGATGGTGCCGTGGTTGGCGCAGTTGAGAACGGAGGTCTGCATGGCGTAGCGTGCGCCGCCCATACCGAGAATACCGCCCACCCAGAAGCCGCCGGTAACATTGGCTTCGTTGACGCAACGGTTGATCTGTGCGTCACCGTTAAGGGTGTTGCGTCCGTTGAAGCTACGTCCCACGATGCCGCCGACGCCGTTGGCCTGGTCTTCCTTGCCGGTATAACCGGTAGCGGTGACTTCACCTCTGTTGACGCAGTCGAAGACCTTGCCGACGTAGGTGCTGTAGCAGAACATGTTACCCACGATACCGCCGGTTCCGGGGTTCGCGTTGCAGCGGGTACCGCCGTTGTAGACGCTCACGCCCACGATAGCGCCGCTGTTGGTGCAGTTCTGTACGAGCACGGTGGAAGAAGCATTGTTGCTGCAGACGATGTTGCCCACGATACCTCCGATGCCGCCTTTACCCTTGATCTGGGCAGTGTTGGTGCATTCGGAGATGACGGAATAGGTGTTGGCATATCCAACGATACCACCGGCTACGGAACCATACTGCAGACCGTTCTGGGTATCTGCACGGTAGTCGAGCGAACCGCTACCGGTGATGGCACCGGTATTGGAAGCGCCGGTGATGTTGGACCAATATGCCTGGCCTGCGATACCGCCGAGTTTCATGTAAGCATCCACGGTACCGGCATTGACGACATCCTTGATAGGAGTATTCTGGGCATAACCGACTACGCCGCCCACGCCGCAGTTCCAGTCGTTGGCCGTATAGTAAGTGTTTCCGCTGGAGCTCTTGCTATAGATAGCCTGCGAGATGAGGTACATGGACGTATATTCGGTGGCTATGTCGGTGATGGCACCGCTGTTGCCGCAGTCCTTGATATCGCTCTGATACAGATATCCGGCTACACCGCCTACGGTGAATTTACCTTCGACGGCACCGGTGTTGATGCAGCTCTCGACATCGGCATACTCTGCAAGGCCGATGATACCGCCGGCAATCTCACCGGAGGTCTTGACCTTGACGGAGGAGTTGATGCCCTTGACGGTGATGCGGCTGGCGGCAGTGCCGGAGGCATAACCTACGAGGCCGGCGACATACTTGCCGGTGGCTTCTACCGTACCGGAAAGTTTGAGGTCGGTGATGGAAGTGCCGGGGCCTACCACGCCGAAGAGGGCCACATAGTTCTGGCTCTTGCAGTTCTCGCCCTGCAGATCCAGTTTCACGTTATGGTTGTTACCCTGGAAGATACCTGCGAAGGGAGCCTGCTCGTCGGATGCGAGATAGAAGCCGATAGGAGTGGCGACACCATCTTCGATATCGGTGTCGAGCTTGACGTATTTGCCTTCGTAAGGGTTACCGAGGTTGACGGAAGCGACGAATGCGCCCCATTCTCCGAGGTTGGAGATAACATAGGGGGATGCTTCGGTTCCTTCGCCGTTCAGACCCTTGGAGAGGTCGTTACCGATGGTTCCGAGAGGAACGATGGTGTTGATGGCGATGTCGTTGGCCTGGGTGGATTTCAGTGTCTGGAAACCACCGTTGCCGCGGAGGGCGGTCACGGAGAATTCCTCGGCATAGGTACCGGGAGCCACTGCGATGTAGTAGTCGCCGTCGACGCCACCGATTGCAACGGTTGCGGACTTGGTGCCGTCCTTAAGCTCGACCACAGGGTCGGTGCCGGTAAGATCCACCTCGCAAGTACCCACCATAGGGTTCTTGGCGTTGACCTGGAGGATTTCGATGACGTTACCGGAGTTGATGTTCACCTTGAGGACTGCGGTCACGTTGCGCATCTGCAGGCTGGTGCCGTTGGACTTGGCAACGCAGATATTGGCGCTGGAGAAGAGTCCGTCGGGGTTGGTGGGCAGCGTGACGCTGACCTTGCCAACTGCGCAGCTCTTGGCGGCGTTTGCAGGGTAAACGGCATAGTACACGGAGTCGGCCATGTTGACCTCGATCTGGGCGGATGCCTTTCCGGTTTCGCTTTCAGGCACGGCGACATCCTGATAGAATGTGGCGGTACCGTTGTAGATACGTATCTTGTCGCCGGCCACCCAGGTGGTCTTGCCACCTACGAGGGCCGTCTTGGTCTGGTCGAAAGAAAGGGTGAGCACCGAAGTCTTGCCGTCGAGGCCCTGAGGACCGGGAGCCACTATTTCTTCTCTTGCACAGGATGCAACTGCCAAAACACTGATAGCTGCATAAAGGAATAGTCTTATCTGTTTCATATTCTTGTCCATTTAAGCAGTTATACAATTACCAGGTCCAGGTTCCATTGCCATAATCTTCGAGGCCGTCGCCGAGCGAGGTCTTGGGGACGAAGATTGCGACACCCTTGAGAGCATTGGCCCAATCAGCCTGCTTCATGGCACCGCCGGCCACCTTGGAAATGTTGAGTGCGCGGAACTTGAAGGTTCCCCACCAGGCATCGTCGATCTGCACGACAGGAGTCCTTACATTATCGGGACGTGAAGGATGGCCATTCTTGCCGTCGTTCACGGTGGTGAGGGTCACCCATCCTTCGGGACGGTACTGCAGGGTGTTGTCGAGGAGTACGATCAGGCTACCGACGGGCAGCTGGTCGTGGGTGAAGATAGGCGTAGCCACGAAGTTGTTCTGGGTCGTTCCCTTGCTTCCGGTGAAGCCTGAGCAGAGGTTGGAAGATGCGGCAGCTGCCACGGTGCCTGCGAAGGAACCGCCGGAGTTGTAGAATGCATCGGGAATCATCACCATAGGAAGCTCGATGTAGTTGGCGAGCATGGATTCAGGATAACCCATGGCGGCCATGCCGGCCTTGAGCATCTGTGTATCCACTGCGCTCACGCTGGGAGCGTAGGTCTTGGTGGCGGTCACCTTGTTGGGAGATGCGATGGCGTTGTTGACAGCCTCGAGCATTGCAGGCAGATAGTAAGGCTCGTACTGATACTTCTTGGTGCCGTCGGTACCAAGGTCGTCGGGTACGTAGGTAACTGCGTCGATGCTCTTGCCGGTGAGGGCCTTTGCCCAGGTGTAGGATGCCAGAGGGCGTCCGATGTTGGCAGAAAGGGCCTTTCCGTCGGGAGCGCACATGTTATCGCCCATGAAGGTGGTGCGCATGTTCTGGATGGTGGTTCCTACGGGAATCACAGCGCTGATTTCCTTGTTGAGAGGAACCAGGGTGGTAGCGATGTCCACGAGCTGTTCGTAGGCCTCGGCATTGCCCTTAGGGGCCCATCCCATGCTCCACACTATAGGAGAGAAGGGGCAGTGCACGCGGACTGCGGCGATGAGGTCGTTGAGCGGAGCGTAGCTGTTGACGTCGGCGGCCTTGTCGGCGGTCTGCTGGAGCACGACATAATCCCATTCCTTGCCGCTGAGGGTGAATACCGCGCTGGTATCCACGCTCACGACTTCGCCGTTAAGGTATCCGTCGAGCTTATACACCTTGGTGGAGTCGCCCACCTTGTCGAGGTGCTTGGCAAGGTCGCTGTCGCTGATGGAGAGGCAGGCGACATTGATGGTGGTATATCCCAGGTTTGCAAGGACCTGAGGGAGATAGTTCATGCAATCTACCGCGGCATTGTTGCCGAGGGCGAGGATGCTGATGGCGTTGGGATCCACGTTGGCGGCGTTCTGCTTGATGACGAGAACTGCCTTCACGCTGGCATCGGATGCTGCCATGAATTCAACTTCGCCTTCGCGGGGAGCACCGGTGTCGTTGATCGCGATCTGGAGTTCCTGTGCGCTGTCCTTGATGTCCTTTACCTGGATCCAGGATACCGAAGGGCTTACGCGGATGGCATCGTTGGAGGTGAAAGGCACCTGGATGGTCTGGCCGCGAGGGTTGACCTGCCTGGAAGTTTCTGCGAGTTCGAGGACAGCGGCACCTGCGGCCTGGGTGATGGTAACCTCGGTCACAAGTTCGTTACCCTTGATGGTAAGTTTTCCGCTACGTTCAGTAGCAAGAGGGTTGGCGCGGTAGCCGATCACGACCTTGGATTCTACCATGGCCTTGGTCTGCACGTAGAAGAGCCAATCCTGGGCATCCTGGGCGACCGTAACGGTGAACTTGATGTTCGCCGATACAGGAATCTCGAGGGTACCCTCACCGTTGGCGACTGCGAACGAAGTCGTTGCGACTTCCATTGCGTCGGGGTCCGGCTTAGGCGTCGGCTTCGGGTCCTTCTTGCACGAAAGGAGCACCAGAGCTGATAGCGCCAGAAGTGTTAGGAATTTTTTCATCATAGATTTAGTATTAGTGGTTAATAAATGATTATTCAGCATCTGCGAGTACATATCCGAAAGCGTCGAACTCCCACAGGTCGACGAAGCCGCTGCCGGAGTATGAGTTACGGAATACTATCGCAATGTAGCGGCCTGCGACCTTGGCTTCGGGCACGAATTCCTGCCTGGCATCCACCTGGTTAAGGGAAACGGAAAGCACCGGTTCGCCGAAGTTCTTGGTGTAGTCGGAGTCGTCCGGATTGAACTTGTTGTTGGAGACATACACGTTCACCGAACGTATGTAGCGGCGTGTCTGGCCGTCGGGGTCGGGGTCCTGATAGAATACGAACTTGTTGAAGGTCATCGCGGCCTGTCCGGCAAGCCTGGTATCTATCACGAGGATCTTGGGCCAGATGTTGCGGTACTGGGCGGCGTTGGAGCTGAACCAGCGGGACTCGCCGTCGTCGTAGATTCCGTCGAGGATCTTGTCCGGGGTGAAGTTCTCGCGGATCTGGTTGGCGGTGACCGATACCGTGGCCCGGGAGTCATCTACCCGGAATGCGATGGGGTCATCGGAACGGAACCAGTTGCCGGTCCACACGGTATCTATCCCCTCCGCGGAGCAATAGGCCGACTGGAGTTCGATGTACTTGCTCTTGGCGGCGCCGGGGAGACGGACTTCATTCTCGGTTCCGAGCACGGGGCAGCCCTCGACGGTCTCGCCCTGGGTGTTCAGATAGCGGAACTTGGTAACTGCTACCTCGTCGGTGGGTTTGTTCATGGTAACCACCGCGTCGTTCCCGTCCATCCTTGCGAACTTGACGGTGCGCTCGGCGTGGGAAACCAGCCAGCTCTCCCCGAAAGGAGATGTGGTTATCTCCGTGGCAAGCGACTTGTTGCCATCGGCATCGTAGTTGACCACCGAGAAGGTGTAGGACCTGTCTTCGAGCTCGTCAATTACCGTGGAGATGCTGCCGGAGGGATAGTCGGCGTAGTTGAATTCCTGGCTCTTGGTGTTGCTGTCCCAGAACACCTTCGCAGTGCGGAGCGAGGGGTCCATGGGGGCATCCCACTTGAGCACTATACGCTGATATCCGCGGTCGGCGCTTACGTTGATGGGCTTGGCGGGATAGATGATTCCGCCGGACTTTATGAATTCTTTGTAGATGGTATCCTGTTTTGCGCAGGATGCAAGGGCCAGGGCCGCAGCTACTATGTATAAGATTCTTTTCATGATCATTTCCTCCTATTCATCGTAAATGGGTTGGCCGAAAGGAGTGACTTCGCCGGTCTGCACCTGCCTGTTGGTGGTGTTGTGGCCGTATTCGAAGGTAGTGAAGGTATGCACGAACACTACGCGCAGGTAGCGGACTTCGTCGTTGCAGCGCGGGAACTGCACCGGGTCGAACTCGAAGTCGTTGCCGGCGTTGAACACCTGGCCATCTTCGGGGGTGTACTCGCCCACGAGTCCGTTGGGCAGATATCCCGAAGGCTTGGCCTGGGTGAACTTGCCGAGGCAGAACCAGGTGTTGTCGAAGCCGTAGGGGTTGTCGGGGGTGATGGGGCCGGGCTTGCCGGTAGGCGCGAGGCTCCCCCAGAACTCATAGTCGCGGACCGCACCGCCGCCGAAGATTACATATCCGATACGGGGAAGTGTAGTCATGCGGCTGAGGCGGGCCTTGTGGCCGAGGTCGATGGTAAGCCAAGTGGGCGAAGGGCCGTCCGGCTGGCTCACGAAATAGTGAGGAGTCGCGGAAAGGCCGGAGTTGTCCCACAGGGCCTGGACAGGATGGCTGCCGTCCAGGGCTTGGCAGTTGTCGTCGGCGATCTTCGCATCTTTGTATTGATACCAGCGCACTCCGTTGTATTTCACGGTATCCAGCTTGGATTCCACGATAGGAGTCAGCACCGCTGTGGTGGTGTCGGACATGTTCCCCCAGTGGTCGCGCAGGTACACTCCGAAGATGGCCTCCTTGGGTTCGATGCCGCGGCGGGTGAGGAAGATGTCGGGGCTGGCCGTAAACATGGTGGTAACCTCTACCCACTTTATCTGCGATACGGGTTTGTTATAGTCTGCAGGATCGTCGCAACGCAGCAGGCAGACCGCGAGGTCGGAGCGGGATTCATTGTTCTCGATATGCACCTTGACTCCGCCGAAGGATTCGATGAGGGTGGGCTTGACCGTGGCGATCGCAGGTTCGAGAGGGGTGAATTTCAGTTCCACCGGAGCGGAGCGCTTCTCGTTCACGTTGAAGGAGAAGATCTTCACCACGTGCTCTTTGGTATCGGCGAAGCCTTCGACCGTGAGGCTATCCACATAACGGGATATCTTGGTGTTCACCACCTGACCGTTACGTTCATATTCGGCAACCACGCCCTTCAGGTTGGGGTCGTCGGGGATGTTAACCTTTACGACCACTCCCCCTCTGATGGAGTAGCTGCTCCTGACGGTAACGGGCTGGGGCGCAGGCACGTCGGCATGCTGGTCGATTCGGCCGCCCATGTCGCTCATGCAGCCCGCTACGGCAATGATTCCTAAACTAAATAATAAGTATCTCAGTTTCATAATTCCAGTTTTCATTTTAGGTTACCATCCGAGATTCTGGACCAGGTTGGGGTTGCGATCCAGATAATAAGTGTAGATAGGCCAGAAGTAGTCTTTGAGCCCGAAGGTCTGCGTGGCTATGAGCTTGCTCACGTAGTAATCTTCCGGAGCCGATCCGGTGACCGTCCATCCGTAGATGCCTTTGGAATACTCGTTGGGAGCCTCTTTCCAGCGGCGGATGTCCCAATATCGCTGGCTCTCGAAGCAGAGTTCGATGAGGCGCTCGCGATGTATGATGTTGCGCAGCCCATACTGGCTGTTGTAGTATCCGGGGCTGTTGGAATGGGTGTCCCAAGCCGCTTTCACTCCGGGGATTCCGGCACGGCTGCGCACGGCATCCAGATATTCGAACATCTTCACGGAATGGAATCCGTTGGGGCCTTCTGCCTCGTTCACGGCCTCTGCATAGAGCAGGTAGAGGTCGGTGAGGCGGATGATGGGCCAGGCATAGCGGTACGAGGTGAACTGGTTGGTGCCGGTGAAGTTGCAGTAGATGGGATAGAGCTTCTTGGCGAAGTATCCCGTGACAGGGCCAACCTCACCGCCGGAGCGCCCCTCGTGCCCGCCGTTGCGGCATTCGATGTGCAGCACGTCCTCGGGCTTGAGGTCGTTGTAGTTGGAGAGTTCTCCGAGCCACTTGCCGCCGTCGAAGCCCAGGAATGCGTAGAATCGGGGTTCGCGGTTGAAGTTGGAGGTGATGCTGGCGTAGTCCTGCTCCATCCAGTAGTTGGTGCTTTCGCCGCCGACCTTGATTGCGTTGGGGTTAACGTTCTCCCAGTCGTTGTCGTTGGCGATGGGCAGGCCATTGTGGGTGTAGAACTGGTCCACGATCTTGAGAGGAACGCCTATGAAGCGGTATCCGCCGGTGGAGTGGGCGTTCTCGGTCATGTTGGGCATGGTCCACTGCTGGAATGCCAGCATGTCGCCGGAACTCTGGATCTGGGTGTTTCCCCAAACCACTTCGTTGTTCCAGCGGAGGTTGAAGGCATTGCGCAGGGTGAGTGTCTGGCGCAGGGAGTCGGTGAGGCGGTAGCTGGCCGCCACGTCCGAGATGTTGTACAGACGTATGTTCGCCTGCTCGCATACGCGGATGGCATCTTCGCAGGCCACGACAGCCTCCCTCCAGCGGTCGAGCTTTTCTTCCTGTGTCTTAGCGGGGAAGAGCTGCCTGCCCTGATTATCTACGAGGGCGGCCATCTCTTCGTTGCCGTTGAACAGAGGGCTGGCGGCATATACCGCGACCTTTGCCTTGAGGGCTGCGCAGATGGGCTGGGTGATGCGTCCGAGCTCGTCGTTGGATTCCACGGTGAGCGGGAGGTTCTTGTATGCCTTGTCGAGCAGCCTGGTTATGAAGTTGAAGCAGGTGTCGATGTTCTCGCGGTACACACGCACGGTTTCCACGTCGGAGTCGATGGGAAGGCTTTCGCGAATCACGGGAACGGGGCCCCACTTGCGTACGAGGTTGAAGTGGTAGTAGGCCTTGAGGAACGTTGCCTCTGCCTTCCACTGATCTTTCTCGTACTGGGTCATATCCGGAACCTTGTCGATGTTCTCGACCAGGATGTCGCAGCAGCGTATGCCCTCGTACATGCTGGCCCAGTCGTTAGCATACACTTTGGATGCATTCTGGAAGCCACGGGCAATCTGGAAATAAGTATTGGGAACTCGAGCGGAGGTGTTCGAGACGATGCGGCCCACGAGGTCCCAGAGTTCGTCGCCGGTGAGCATCGCAGGGTCGGATGCAACGTTGCCGTCCACCGGCATGTAGGAGTAGCAGGTGGCGAGATAGCGTTGTGCCGTGGAACGCAGGTCGAAGGCCATGTCGAGGGTGGCGACGCCGTCGTCCGGAACCACGTTCAGGAAACCGTTGCAGGAAGTCAAGCCTGCCAATGAAATGATGAGAATGATAATCTTACGCATGGCTGACTATTATTTAAAGGTTACATGAGCACCTATGTTGAAGGTCCGCTGGATAGGATAGTTCAATCCGGATCCGGCGAGCTCGGGATCCCAAAGTTTAAAGCGGCTCCAGCAGAGCAGGTTATTACCTTGGAAGTAAACACGCAAACTTTCCACTCTCCATCTCTGGAGCCACTTGTAAGGAAGAGTATAACCGAACTCAAGTTGCTTGAGCCGGAGGAAACTACCGTCGCGCATCCACCATGTGCTTGTGGCGGAGTTGTTAAGGTTGGCATAGTTGCTATATCGGGGCCAGAGGGCGTAGATGTTGCGGTTATCTTCGCTCCAGTGGTCGTCGGCGTATGCTTTCAGAAGCTGGGTGTTGTTCACGAACGGGGCGGTGCCGGCGATGTTCTTCGAAGGGTTGTAGTTCGTGGAGGCATCGATCCAGAAGCTCTCGTTGGCAAGGCCCTGGAAGAATACCGAGAAGTCGAATCCCTTGTATCCCAGCGATGCACCGAATCCGTAGATGATTTCGGGAGATGTAGGGAGGCCGATGGGCACCATGTCGGCTTCGGTGATGACTCCATCACCGTTGACGTCGGTGTACTTGATGTCGCCGCCGCCGTAGAGGCTACCGAAAGATGCCTGGGAAGGAGAGTTGGCCGCTTCTTCGTCGTCGATGAAGAGACGCTCGGCGATGTATCCCCAGGTTTGTTTGAGGGAGTATCCCGGATGCAGGCGCCATTTCTCTTTGTACTCAGGCTCTTCGTACACCAGATACTTGCTGGTGGAGTAGGTGAAGTTGCCTCGGGCGGAGCTCCAGAAGTCTTTGTTCCAGACCTGCTTGTAGTCGGCCTGGATATCAACGCCGTGAGCGGCAGCCTGGCCGATGTTGGCGGCTATCTGCGCCTGCAGGCCCATGGTCTCGGGCACGTCGGCGCGGGTCATGAAGATGTCGTAACGGTGCTCGGTGAAGTACTCGGCTATGATGTCCAGTTTCTTGAACAGGCCGAGTTCGAGCGCAAAGTTGCTCTTCAGCGACTTTTCCCAGGTAATCTCCTCGTTAGCATAGCGCTGCACGTCGATGCCGGCGAACTTTTGGCCGGAGACTTCTCCGAAGGTGGCGCTGCGGGCGCTGCTGCTCATGTTCATCTCGGAGAGATAGTAGAAGCGGTTGCTGGAAGATCCGATGTTGTCGTTACCCACTAGGCCGTACGATGCGCGCAGCTTCAGGTTGTGCACATACTTGGTAAGGGGCTGGAAGAACTTTTCGTTGGAAACCATCCACGCCAGACCTGCGGAGGGGAAGAAGCCCCAGCGGTGGGATCTGTGGAAGCGTTCCGAACCGTTGTAGCCGAAGTTAAACTCAGCGAAATAGCGTTTGTTGAAGCCGTAGGTGAATCGTCCGGAAAGGCCGGCGTTGCGCGAAGGCAAGCTCCGCTGCAGGGAACCTGCATTGGGGCTCAGGGATTCACGTGCAGTGAAGACCAGCAGGCCGGTAACGTCGTGATCTCCGAACTCGCGGGCGTAGTTCAGGCGGCTCTCGGAATACATTGTGTTGGTGATGGTCTTGGGGCCTTCGCTGTAGCCGAGCCAGTTGGTACCGTTCTCGTTAATTCGCTGAACGTGATACTCTCCGGTGTAGGAATCGTAGGAATCCATGGTGTACCAGTAGGGTGCGAAAGAACGGTAGACCTCGTAGTACGAAAGCCTGGTGAGGTTGAAAAGCGTCATGAAGTGCAGGCCCTTGGTAATGAAATCGAGGTCCTGGTTGAGTTCCACTGCCGCAATCATCTGCGAGCGCTGGGTGTCCTTATATCCGCGCACCAGGTCGGCGTAAGGGTTGGAGTAGGATCCATCCTTATAGTTACCGAACATGATGTGCTTGATGCCCACGTGGTCGGAGTCGTCGGGATAGTATGCCGGGAAGAGCACGGGGTCGGAGTGGACCACCTGCTTGTAAACAGCGTCACCGCCGTTCAGGGGGCCGACGTAGTCGGTGAAGTTTCCGGTGAGCCGGACGGCCAGCTTGGTGGTGGGGGTCACGTTGATGTCCACGTTCGAACGCAGGGTGTAGGTCTTCTGGTCGATGTTGTTGTTGAAGGAGTTGCGCTTGTCGACCTTAAGGATACCTGTATCTTCCGTGAATCCGCCGGTAACATAGTAGGTTGCCACTTTACCGCCGCCTCGTGCCGATACGTTGGCGCGGTAGGAGGTCGCGTAGTCCTTGAAGAGCATGTCGTACCAGTCGTTGGCAGGATAGATGAGGCGGTTGGCGTTGGGTTTGCCGGTCTGCTCTATCTTGTCGTAGGTATACATCAGCTCGCCGAGGGGGTCGCGGGTGGAGATTGCCTCGTTGAAGGCTTTCATATAGGTTACGGGATCCGCCAGCTCGACGGTGGAAGTGGGCTGCGACATCGAAGTCTCCACACGGGCGAAGATCTTCGCAGGGCCTTCCTGGCCGCGCTTGGTGGTCACGTAAATCACACCGTTTGCACCTCGGGCGCCGTAGAGGGCGGTAGCGGTAGCATCCTTCATGATGGAGAAACTCTCGATATCGTCCGGCTGAAGGCGCGCGAGGTCGGTGGTGGTCAGTTCTATGTTGTCGATTAGAATCAGGGGGCTGGTGTTCGCACCGAACGTGGTGATACCACGGACGAAGAAGTCGGCATTGTCCTGACCGGGTTCGCCGCTTCGCTGATATGCGATGACACCTGCAACATTTCCCGCAAGTGCGGTGGTTAGGTTACTGGAGGGAACCTTGAGAGTGGCTACGTCGATTGTTGAGATAGAACCGATTACGCTTTCCTTCTTCTGTTTACCGAAGGCAACGATGGTGGTTCCTTCCAATTCGTTGGCAAGGTCGTGGAGCTTGACCATGAAGTTTTTCCTGTCCCCTACCGGGACCACTTCCGTTTCCTTGCCGAAGAATTCGATCTTGAGCTTATCCTCAGGCTTTACGCCGCTGATTTCGAAGGAGCCATCGAGGTCGGTAATCACCCCTCGGGTAGTTCCCTCGATCGAGACCGTAGCACCCGGCAGTGGCAGGCCGGTTTCTTCTTCGAATATCACTCCTTTTACCGTCTTGGTTTGCGCCACGGCGAATAGAGGCAACAATACGAGAATCGCTACGATCGTTACGAATCGTTTTGTCATAAATTAAATTTTAAGGTATATTTGCTTTCAAAGGGTAAATATACATAATATTTGCCATAATTCCTTGCTTTCTTAAAGAAATGATACGCTGTAACCACTTTTTTTTAGTGATTTTTCTCTTGCTCGCTTCGGGATGCGCTTCGAAATCCGAGCAAATCACTTTGAAAAATGACCACGAAACCCAAATCGTGTACGGACACGGTGGCAAAAACGGTCGTTTCACGGTATTCGTATCGGAACAGATGGCCGACGAGCTCGAAAGCGGGAATTTTTCTCTTCCGGAGGGTGTCAAGCTTACCCGGGCCCTTTATTATGATCCCGAGTTCGAGGAGCGCCACCGTGCGGCCGGCTTGCATCGCTGGTACTACGCCGAGTGCGACTCCCTCCCCCGGACCAAGGCGGTCGGCACTTTGTCGCAGCTGGAGGGTCTGATGTATATGGAAGAAACGCCCACGCCCGCGCCCGACGAGGTGGTGCCGTTCAACGACCCTGACATCTTCTTCCAATGGCATATCAACAATCCCGGAACCATAGTCGGCGGGGCCAAGGCCCATTGCGACATAAACGTCCTTCCCGTCTGGGAAAGGTTCACGGGCGGAAAGTCGGAAGTCATAGTGGGCGTGGTGGACACGGGAGTCCAGGCGGACCATCCGGATCTGGAGGGCGTAGTGCTTCCTGCGGGTTCCAACGGCAGCCGTTCCTTCCTTAATTCAAAGTTCCTGACGCCATACAATATCACCCCTCAGCGCCACGGCACGCACGTGGCGGGCATCATCGCCGCCATCAACAATAATGGTGTCGGCGGATGCGGTATCGCCGGCGGCCTGGATGGCAACGGCGGCGTGCGCATCATCGATTGCCAGGCCATCGCCACAGAGGATGGCGACGGCGGAAATACCTATTCAGCCATTATCTGGGCCGCGGACCACGGTGCCGTGCTGGTGAACAACAGCTG
>JAFZJI010000018.1 GCA_017552105.1 Bacteroidales bacterium
CGCTGCGGCAATACCGGCATCTCCGCGATAATAGACCAGAGGGGAGAAGTGCTGGAGCGTACTGCCTGGTGGCAGAGAGCCGTGCTGAGCGGAGAAGTCAATCTCAGCAGCAAGGAAACCTTCTTCGTGCGCTATGGCGACGTGGTGGGAAGGGTATGTACCGTGGCCTTCCTGCTGCTCCTGGTTTCGTTGCTGGTGCGCTTGGCGATTAAAAGATAAATTATTATCTTTGCCCAAACTTGAAACTTAAACTTAATTATGAAAATTTTAGGAACGGGGAGTTCTCTCCCCAAGATGCAGGTCACCAATGATGACCTTTCGAAATTCCTGGATACAAACGACGAATGGATATTCCCCCGCACGGGAATAAAGTCCCGTCACATAATCAGCAGCGAAAAACTTGAAGATCTTGCAGTGGATGCCGCCCGTAAGGCTCTGGACGATGCCGGCGTGGCAGCAGGCGAATTGGACATGCTCATCTGCTCCAACGTGGTGAACGAGTTCATCACCCCCAGCCTCAGCTGCATAGTGGCTTCCAAGCTGGGCATCAGCTGCCCTTGCTTCGACATCAACTGCGCCTGCCCCGGATTCATCTACGCGATGGATATGGCCGACAGCTATTTCCGCTGCGGCAAGGTCAGGAAAGTGCTGATAGTATGTGCCGAGGAACCTACCCGCATGATCGACTGGAGCGACCGCAGCACCTGCGTGCTCTTTGGCGACGGTGCCGGTGCGGCCGTTTTCGGCGAGGGCGACAATCTGCTCGGAACCCGTCTATCCGCCCAGCCGGATCCCGACAAGCTCTACGAAATCCATAAGCTGCAGCCCACTCCCTACATTACCAAGGAAGAGGCCGACGTGCCCCTGGTGATGAAGGGCAGGGAAGTATTCAAGTTCGCCGTTACCACATCTTCCCGCGACATAACGGACATCCTCGCAAGTACCGGAATCACGCCCGACCAGGTCAGCTACTACATGATCCATCAGGCGAACCTGCGTATCATCGACGGTATCCGCGAGCACCTTGGCGTGGCCCCCGAAAAGTTCCCCACGAACATACGCGACCATGGCAATTCCTCTTCCGCATCCTGCCCCATACTTCTCGACGAGTGCAACAGGGCCGGCATGTTCAAGAAGGGCGATATCCTGGTATTCAGCGCTTTCGGGGCCGGTCTTCTGAGCGCTACGGCGGTCTTGGAGTGGTAAGACAGAAATTATTCTTATATTTGCACGATATAATTACTGGCCATGAAAGAACATAGAGTAGTAATAACAGGTCTGGGTGTAATCTCTCCTATCGGAAATGATGTACCCACTTTCTGGAACAATCTTAAGAACGGTGTCTGTGGCATCGACAAAATCACGGAATTCGATACGGAGGTCCTTCCCGTACACATTGCTGGAAAAATCAAGGATTTCGATCCTCTCCAGTTCGGTATGGACAAGCCGTTCGCCCGCAAGCAGGGCATGTTTACGCAGTATGGCGTAGCTGCCGCTTACCAGGCAATGAACGATGCCGGGCTCCGCAGCAGCGGAGATGATGCCAACATCGATCCCTTCCGCCTTGGTGTGTATGTGGGCTCAGGTATCGGTGGTTTCGAGATCCAGTTCCGGGAAACCCAGAAAATGATTGAAGACCCTTCGGGGCAGTGGATTTCTCCACTTTTCATCCCTTCGATGATTTCGAATATCGCAGCTGGCCATATAGCCATCCAGAATAACGCCAGGGGCGTCTGCATCAACGTGGTTACCGCCTGCGCAACATCTTCCCACAACTTGGGAGAGGCCTACCGCGCGGTCAAGTACGGCTATGCCGATGCAATCATCTCCGGCGGTTGCGAGTATTCCACCATTCCTCTCGGAATCGCAGGCTTCGCCAATGCGAAGGCCCTGTCCCGCTCCGAGGATCCCAATTATGCATCCCTGCCTTTCAACCTGAACCGCGGCGGATTCGTCATGGGAGATGGTGGTGCCATCCTCGTGCTGGAGAGCCTCGAGCATGCTCAGGCCCGCGGAGCGAAGATCTACGCCGAGATGGTGGGCTACGGCAACACTTGCGATGCCTATCATTCCACCGCACCCCGTCCGGACGGTACGACCCAGTCGCAGGCCATGAAGCTTGCGCTCGAGGAAGCCGGCTACAATGCAGATGATGTGCTCTACATCAACGCACACGGCACGGGTACCCATCTTAACGATGCTGCCGAGACCCAGGCATACAAGCTTGCCTTGGGCGACGACGCATATAAGGCACACATCACCTCCATCAAGAGTATGACCGGTCATATGCTGGGCGCTGCCGGTGCAGCCGAGGCTATCGCCACCGTGCTCTCCCTCAAGGAAGGCATCGTGACCCCTACCATCAACCTCGACACTCCGGATCCCGAGTGCGACCTCGACTACACTCCCAACAAGGCAGTCAAGGCCGGCCTCACCCTGGGTATCTCGGATTCGCTGGGCTTCGGCGGCCACAACGCCTGCATCGCCTTCAGGCGTTTCGAATAATCATCCGACAGATTAAAAAAAAGAGGTTCTCTATTCGAGGACCTCTTTTTTAGCATTCAGAAATTCATATTGCAGGATGGTGTTGGCAGTGGATTCCTCCAACTTCAGCTTGCACTTGTACTTGCGGCGCCATTTGGCTACGTAGGATGATCCGAAAGATCCTCTGCTGAGATAAGCGCCCAGGATGGGGCTTGTGCGGAGCGTGAGTTCGCGTATGCCTTTCTCGGTCACGTAATAGGCCAGGCGCCTTTCCACCTGCTCGTCGATGACCACGGTAGAAGCAATCTTGCCGGTACCATGGCAGAGAGGGCATTTCTCCATCACGTTGATCTCGGTGACGGGGCGGATGCGCTGGCGGGTAATCTGCATAAGCCCGAACTTGGTAAGGGGAAGCACGTTATGCTTTGCGCGATCCTTGCTCATCAGCTCGGTCATATACTTGAACAACTCGTTCCGGTGCTCCTGTGTCTCCATGTCGATGAAGTCCACGATTACGATACCACCCATATCGCGCAGCCTCAGCTGCCTCGAAATCTCTTCTGCGGCAAGCTTGTTAACTTCGAAAGTGTTGGATTCCTGGTCGGAAGTCTTAGCTCTGATACCGCTGTTGACATCTATGACGTTGAGGGCCTCGGTAGTCTCTATCACAAGGTATGCACCCTGCTTGATGGGAACGACTTTACCGAAGGAACTCTTGATCTGGCGGGTCACCTCGAAATGGTCGAAGATGGGCTCCTTGCCGTCATAGAGTTTTACGATCTTCTCCTGCTCAGGTGAGATGAGGGAGATGTACTTTCTGGTTTCCTCGTAGATCTTTTCGTCGTTCACGTAGATGTTGGTAAACGAATCATTCAGCAGATCCCTGAGGATGGTGGTGGTTTTGGAGTACTCGGTGAAGAGAAGCTGCGTGCCCTTGGATTTGGCTATCTTCTGCCAGGAACTCTCCCATTTGTCGATGAGGCTCTGCAACTCGGCTACCAGAACACTGGCGTTCTTGCCTTCGGCAGCGGTGCGGATTATGGCACCATAGTTCTTGGGAAGGATGCTCTTGACCAAGGTCTCGAGCCTTTTCTTCTCTTCTTTCGATGAAATCTTCTGCGACACGTTGACCTTGTCGGCAAAAGGCATCAGTACAATGTTGCGTCCTGCCAATGAAATTTCCGCAGTCAGACGCGAACCCTTGGTGGAGATAGGCTCCTTGACAATCTGGGCTATGATCATCTGCCCGACCTTGAGGTGGTCTTCGATCCTGCCTTCCTTCTCGAGAATCGGACCGAGCTTGATGCCGCTGTACAGATTCTTGAGATTCTTGTTGGGATTGCTCTCCCTTACGAATTCGTCGAAGGCTGTGAAATGGAAACCGAGGTCGAGGTAGTGGACGAAAGCCTCTTTGCTGTCACCTATATCCACGAAAGCTGCGTTCAGGGCGGGCAGGAGCTTTTTCACTCTGCCGAGGAAGACGCTTCCCACCGAAAAACTGTGACCTTCGTTGGATTCCCTGTTGAGCTCGATAAGCCTGTGGTTCTCCATCAAGGCTATGCGGACTTCCGACAGGTTTTCTTCTACTACAAGGTCTCGTTCGATTTTCTGTTCGTCCATTGCGTGGATTTATTGGTTTTGTGCTGTTAAAAGAACAGAGGCCCGCCGGATCTCCCGTACGAGCCTCTATCGACGACTATTTCTTCTTGTGTCTGTTGAGGCGCAAGCGTTTTTTACGCTTGTGCGTAGCCATTTTATGTCTTTTTCTCTTCTTTCCGCTAGGCATATAAAAAATGTTTTAGGATTTATTTCTGGAGGGAAGCGACAAAAACCTTGGCGGGCTTGAAGGCCGGAACATCGTGTGCAGGGATGTTGATGGTAGTCTTCTTGGTGATATTGCGTGCTGCCTTCTGTGCGCGGTGCTTGATGATGAAGCTACCGAATCCACGAAGATAGACGGGCTGTCCTTTGGAAATAGAATCCTTGACGGCTGCCATGAATTCTTCAACAACTACCTGAACCTGAATTTTCTCGATGCCAGTGTTTTTGGCGATTTCGTTTACAATGTCTGCTTTAGTCATAATAGTAAGTAATCTAGTTAGTTCTCTTTTTGGGAATGCAAAAATAGAGTTAATTTTTTAATAATCAAAATCCTATATTGCTTTTTTGGCAGTGGCACGGAGATTGACTATATTTGCATAAAGGGGACTCCTGTCCCTGCACTGACATTTTGACATTTTATGAGAGATAAAGAATATACATTTCCGGCCGGAGCGGAGGTCAGCATCATCCCTGTAATGCAGGGCGACAGTATGCAGAAGGTGGATGAATCCACCCTTCCGGACATACTGCCGGTGCTTGCTTTGCGCAATGCCGTCCTCTTTCCCGGCACCATCTTCCCGGTCACTATCGGCCGCGACAAATCCATACGCCTCATCAAGGATGCGGAAGAGCGCGACATGTTCATCGCCTGCGTCCCGCAGACGGATGTAACCGTAGAGGATCCTTCCGAGGCCGACCTTTTCCAGTACGGCACCGTGGCCCGTATCATCAAGAGCCTGGAGATGCCGGACGGCACCATCACCGCAATCCTGCAGGGTTTCAAGAGGCTGTCGCTGGATTCCATCATAGATTATGAACCCTACCTTACCGGACGGGTCCATTATCTGGACGACTATCTTCCCGAAGGGGACCTGACTTCGCTCAAGGCAATCGCCGATTCGCTCAAGGAGCAGGCCGGGCACATCATCCGCAGCAGTTCGATGGCCTCCCGCGAGGCTATCTCCGCCATACGCAACATCGACAATTTCCAGTTCCTGGTGAACTTCATCGCCACCACGGTGGAGGTGGATGACTTCTCCGACAAGATGGACCTCCTGCAGTACGACGACGTTAAGGTCCGTGCTATGAAACTGCTGTCGATGCTGAACATGCAGCTCGAGCTCACCAAGATCAAGCAGGACATCAACCAGAAAGTGAAGTCCGAGATGGATCAGCAGCAGCGCGAGTACTACCTGAACAGCCAGCTGCGTACCATCCAGGAAGAGCTGGGAATGGACGACGGCGACGATATCGAAGCCCTCAAGGCCCGCGCCGAGAAGAAGGACTGGCCCAAGGATATAGCAGATACCTTCGAGAAAGAGCTCAACAGGCTCTCCCGCTACAATACCAATTCCCCGGATTACAGCATCCAGTACAATTATCTGGACTTCATGCTGAATCTCCCTTGGAACGAGACCAGCGAGGACAACCTGGATCTCAAGCATGCCCAGAAGGTGCTGGACGACGACCATTACGGCCTCGATACCGTGAAGGACCGTATCATCGAATACCTTGCCGTGCTCAAGCTGAAAGGGAACATGAAATCTCCCATCCTCTGCTTGTACGGCCCTCCGGGCGTGGGTAAGACCAGCCTCGGAAAGAGCATAGCCAAGGCCCTCGGCCGCAAGTATGTGCGTATCTCCCTGGGAGGCATGCACGACGAAGCGGAGATCCGCGGCCACCGTAAGACTTACGTGGGAGCCCTTCCCGGCAGGATACTTAACGGTATCGCCAAGGCCGGAACCTCCAATCCCGTGGTAGTGCTGGATGAGATCGACAAGCTTGCTTCCGATTTCAAGGGCGACCCTTCATCCGCCCTGCTGGAGGCCCTCGATCCCGAGCAGAACACCACTTTCCACGATAACTACCTGGATCTGGACTACGACCTCTCCAAGGTGCTGTTCATCACCACCGCCAACAGCATTTCGCCGGTACAGCCGGCCCTGCTGGACCGTATGGAGGTGATCAACGTCACCGGTTATCTCGCCGAGGAGAAGCTGGAGATCGCCAAGCATTTCCTGCTGCCCAAGCAGCGTCAGGAGCACGGCCTCAAGGCTTCCGACCTCAAGGTGGACTCATCTGCCATCAAGGAGATTATCGACCAGTATACCCACGAGTCCGGCGTGCGCGGCCTGGAGAAGCAGATTGCCAAGCTCGCCCGCGTCACCGCCAAGAAGATAGCCCTCGAACAGGAGCATCCCGCTACCGTAAAGAAGGAGCATCTCAAGGAGTACCTGGGGCTGCCTACGGCTTTCCACGATATGCAGAAGGGCAACGAAGGCCCCGGCATCGTAACCGGTCTGGCCTGGACCCAGATGGGTGGGGAGATACTCTTCATCGAGAGTTCCGTTTCCGGTGGCAAGGGCATCCTCACCATGACCGGCAGTCTGGGAGATGTGATGAAGGAATCCGCCACCATCGCATACCAGTATATCAAAGCTCATCCGGAGCTTGCGAACATGGACTCCAAGACCTTCAGCGAGAAGGATATACATGTCCACGTGCCGGAGGGCGCAGTGCCCAAGGACGGCCCTTCTGCCGGTATCACCATGGTCACCTCGATGATTTCCGCGCTCCGCGGTCAGGGAATCAAGAAAGGCATTGCCATGACCGGTGAGATGACTCTCCGCGGACGCGTGCTCCCCGTGGGCGGTATCAAGGAAAAGATACTCGCGGCCAAACGCGCCGGAGTGCAGACCATACTTCTGTCCGAAGAGAACCGCAAGGACATCGAGGACATCAAGGAAATCTACGTGAAGGGACTCAACTTCAATTATGTCAAGACCATAGACGATGTAATATCATTGGTTTTCTGATGGAAGTCCGCATAGAAGAATCCTGGCGCAAGGCCTTGCAAAGTGAGTTCGACAAACCCTACTTTGCGGGGCTTGTCGATTTCCTGCATCAGGAAAAGGCCTCCGGACAGGTGGTCTATCCTCCTGGAAGCCAGATCTTCCGTGCTTTCGAGCTTACTCCTGTGGACCAGGTGAAAGTCGTCATCCTCGGCCAGGACCCTTATCATAATCCGGGGCAGGCGATGGGCCTGTCGTTCTCGGTGCCGGACAACGTTCCGGCCCCGCCCTCGCTCAAGAACATCTTCAAGGAGATAGAAAGCGATCTCGGGCTGAAGATGAGCGGGCGCCCTAACCTGGAAGCCTGGGCCCGTCAGGGCGTGCTTATGCTGAACGCCATACTCACCGTAAGGGGTGGCCAGGCGGCATCGCACCGAGGCAAGGGCTGGGAGGAGTTCACCGACGCCGTAATCAAGTATATATCAGATAATTGCGAGGGGGTCGTATTCCTCCTCTGGGGCAATTTCGCCCGCAGCAAGAAGGTGCTTATCGACACCAACCGGCATACCGTGCTGGAGGCTGCGCATCCCAGCCCTCTTGCCGGCGGGGCCTTTTTCGGATGCAGGCATTTCTCCCGTACCAACGAGATTTTGATCAACGAAAACAAAACACCTGTAAATTGGCAACTATAGCATTATTCCCGGGTTCTTTCGACCCGTTTACCGAGGGACACCTCAATATTCTCAAGCGTGCGCTCACCATGTTCGACGAGATCGTTGTGGCAGTCGGCGTAAACCAGGATAAGAGCGGCTTCTTCACCACCGAGCAGAAGCTGGACATCATACGTCAGGCAACCAAGGATCTGAAAGGCGTCAGGGCCGTCAATTACGATGGGCTCACCATCGAAATCTGTCGCGAGCTCGGCATAAAGCATATAGTCCGCGGCGTCCGTAACATGCTTGACTTCGAAAACGAAAGGAGCATCGCGGACGCTAACCGCAGGCTTGCCCCGGAAATAGAGACTATCATAATCCCTACCGCACAGGAATTCGCCCACATCTCTTCTTCCGCCGTCAGGGATATTCTCCGCCACAACGGCGATACGTCCTTGTTCATGCCGGAAGGCGTCAAACTCCCTTCTGTAAAATGATGCGCCGCTTCCTCTGCATACTTCTGGCCTTGTCTTTCGGTTTGAGCCTCGGCGCCCAGACCGGGAACCAGGATGGAGTGTATGCCGTGCTGGACAGCCTCATGCTGAATTACGTGGGCTCCATCCAGCAGGAAAGCCAGGAATCCAAGCAAAACGAATGCGGGTTCCTGATCAATTCCGTCAAGGATTCGCTGCTTAAGCAGCATCTGGCGGTAAGCCTGTTCAACTATTACAAGGATGCTCCCGTGATGGGGGACGAGGCCGTGGCCATCTGGCTTTACGATAACTGGTTCGCCTCCGGGAAGGTCAAGTTCAAAGGGGAGTTCGAGGCATTGGACGCCGAGATGTTCTGCAATATGAACCGGAACAGCTTGCTGGGGATGGATGCCCCTATCTTGCTTCTCCGTAAACCCTGCCTTGGCCGCAGGGAGATTCCTGCGAAAGGCAGGACCACGCTGTTATGGTTCTACGATACGGCTTGCAGCAAGTGCAAGGTAGAGGCGAAACTGCTGCCGGGGCTGCTGGATAGGGAGGTGGACTTCCCTCTGACCGTGTGCGCCGTATATACCGGTCGCGACAAGAAGGCATGGCGGGAATTCCGCAGGACTTTCAAGCTGGGCAATCCCAGAATCAAGCTGGAACATTATTGGGATCCAGAGGTCAGCAGCGATTATCTGAGGCTTTACGGGGTGATGTCTACGCCCAAGATGTATATGGTGGCGCCCGAAGGAAGCATCATCGGGAGGCGCCTGGAACCGGAATCTTTACTGCAACTGCTGCCTACCGCATCGGAGCTCGATAAGGTCTTCTCAATAAATCAATAAAAAATTATTGCAAAACAATAATTTTTTATTATTTTTGCGAAAACTTTAACCGCGAAATGATGAGTAGCTTCCTTTTTTTATTCATTGCCTTTTTTTTGGCAATCGTCATGTCCTTATAGGATTACTCCGGAATGCTAGAAGAGAGTTGGATGCGATGCGTCCAACTCTTTTAGTATGTGCTCGATGGTGGCTTGGCGGATCAGGGCGCTGCGGGAACGCACGCCGAAGCGCTTGCAGTATTCTTCGATAGCGGCAAGCTCCTTCTTGTTGAAAAACACGGATTTACGATAAGTGCGCATAAGGGCGGCGCGCTCTTTGTCGAGATAACGCGGATCTACGCCTGATTTTGTTTTTCTTGCCATAGCGCAAATATAGTAAATAATTTTATATCAAGATCTTTTCCCGCTAGAGCTGCGCATACATGAGCAACTCTAGCGGGAAAAAATCAGGTATATGTCCGTGGAGATTTGCGCCGGGCTCGGTTACTCGGCGCGGTAGTTCTCGAGGTCTTCTTCCTTGACGGTAGCAACGAAGGCTTCGTGGCGGGCGAAGTCGGCCTCGGCGAGGCGCACGTACACGTGGGCGCTGCGCGCAAAGAGGTCGGCACGAACGCTGGCATCGCGCAGGATCAGCAGACTCATCATTATGTCGCCTGTCATCTCGTAGAGGTGGCGGGCGATGAAGTCTTGCTTCTCCTGGCTCTCCCCGGCAACCGAAGCGAGCACGGCCTCATACTTGGCTACGAGCGCTGCCACACGGTCCTTCAAAGGCTGGAGTTCGGCAGAGACTGCATCTTCCAGCATCTCCTTCATTATGTTGAGGTAGGTGCCGTTGGTGATGTAGCGTATGGCCGCCACGACCTGAAGCTGGGTGGTTCCCTCGTAGATGGAGAAGATGCGGGCGTCGCGATAGAGCCTCTGGCACTTGTATTCCATAATGAAACCGGAACCTCCGTGCACGCTGATGGCGTCGTAGGCGTTCTGGTTGCAGTATTCGGAGTTCATACCCTTGCACAGCGGAGTGAAGGCGTCGGCGAGGCGGGAGTATTTCTTCATCTCCTGCTTCTCTTCGGCAGTCAGTTCTCGGCCGCAGCGCTGAAGGTCTTCCAGGCCCTTGTAGATATCTACGTAGCGGGCGGTCTGGTAGAGCAGGGAACGGCCTGCATCGAGCTTGGCCTTCATTGTGGCGAGGATGTCGTACACGGCAGGGAAGTCGATGATCTTCTTGCCGAACTGGGCACGTTCGCGGGCATAGGCAAGGGCTTCGTTGTAGGCTTCCTGGCTGAGGCCCACGCTCTGGGCGGCAATACCCAGGCGGGCGCCGTTCATCAGGGCCATGACATATTTGATGAGGCCCAGGCGGGTGCTTCCCACCAGTTCGGCCTTGGCATTCTTATAAACAAGCTCGCAGGTAGGGGAGCCGTGGATACCGAGCTTGTGCTCGATGTGACGGACGTCCACACCTCCATTGCGCTTGTCGTAGATGAACATCGAAAGTCCGCGGCCGTCGGTGGTCCCTTCTTCGGAACGGGCCAGCACGAGGTGCACGTCGGAATCTCCGTTGGTGATGAAGCGCTTCACGCCGTTCAGCCTCCAGCAATTCTCTTTCTCGTCGAAGGTAGCTTTGAGCATCACGCGCTGCAGGTCCGAACCGGCGTCGGGCTCGGTGAGATCCATACTCATAGTCTCGCCGGCGCAGATGCGGGGGATGTAGCGCTGGCGCTGATCCTCGTCGCCGAACTCGTAGAGGGTGTCGGCGCAGGACTGCAGGCTCCATATGTTCTGGAAACTGGAATCAGCTGCGGAAACGATTTCGGAAAGCATGCTGAAAGGCACGTTGGGGAAGTTGAGTCCACCATAGCGGCGGGCCTGGGCAACTCCGCTGAGCCCTGCCTTGCGGATGGCCTCGAGGTTCTCGAAGGTCTTGGCAGCATAGATCATGCGGCCGTTCTCGAGATGGGGGCCTTCCAGGTCGACATCTTCGGAGTTGGGAGCGAAGACGTTGGCGGCCAGGTCGCCCATTATCTCAAGCACGCGCTTGTAGTTCTCGATGCAGTCCTCGTAGTCCACGGGGGCATCGTCGAATTTATCTTTATCCTCGTAGAAGTGCTCGCGCAGCTCCACCACGCGCTCCATAAGAGGGTGGTCGAGGTAGAATTCCAGTTCGGGATGGTCGGTATAGTAGTTTGCCATAGTTCGTCAGGTTTATTTGCTGTTCGCCTTGTAATACTTAATGAGTTTGGGTACGACTTCTTCCACCTTGCCTATCACCACATAGTCCGCAATCTTGTTGATGGGGGCATCGGGGTCGGTGTTGATGGAGATGATGATACCGCTGTCGCGCATACCGGCAATGTGCTGGATCTGCCCGGAGATACCGCAGGCGATATATACCTTAGGATGTACGGTGACACCCGTCTGGCCGATCTGACGGTCGTGGTCCACGAATCCGGCGTCAACCGCGGCGCGGCTGGCACCAACCTCTCCGTGGAGTTCCTTGGCAAGTGTGAAGAGCATGTCGAAGCCCTCCTTGCTGCCCATTCCGTAACCTCCGGCAACCACGATGGCTGCACCCTTGAGGTTATGCTTGGCTGCCTCGATGTGACGGTCGATGACCTTCACGAGGTAGTCGGAATCGGGAACGTACTTGGCTACGTCGGGAGTTACCACTTCGCCTTTGTAGTTCTCGTCCAGTATCTGCTTCTGCATGACGCCGCTGCGCACCGTGGCCATCTGGGGCCTGTGCTCAGGGTTCACGATGGTGGCCACGATGTTACCTCCGAATGCAGGACGTATCTGGTACAGCAGGTCGGAGTATTTCTCGTGGGTCTTGATATCTTCGAAATCACCGATTTCCAGCTGGGTGCAGTCGGCGGTGAGGCCGCTGGTAAGGGAGCTGGACACCCTCGGGCCGAGGTCGCGTCCGATGACGGTCGCACCCATAAGGCATATCTGAGGCTCTTCTTCTTTGAAGAGGTTCACGAGGATGTCGGTGTGGGGAGCGGAGGTGTAGGGGAACAGACCCGGGGCATCGAAGATGAAGAGCTTATCCACTCCGTAGGGGAGGATCTGGCTCTCGACCTTGCCCTTGATTCCGCTGCCTGCAACTACTGCATGGAGCTGGACTCCAAGCTGGGTCGCCAGTTTGCGGCCCTTGGTAAGAAGTTCCTGGGAGACTTCGGCAACGGTCGTGCCTTCGATCTCGCAATATACGAATACGTTGTTTTTCATAGCTCTACCCGATGATCTTTTCGTTCAACAATTCCTTGATGAGGCCTTCCACGTCGGAGTCCTTGCTGCTGAGAGTCTTGCTCTCCTTAGCCTGGAAGACTATGTTCTGCACGGCTTTCACCTTGGTAGGGGAGCCGGCGCCACCGCACTGCTGAGGATCGCCGTCGACATCGGCAACGCTCCACTGAGTGAGGTTGAGGTAGGGCTTCTGTTCGTATAGATAATCGTACTTGGTTGCTTCTGCGGGGCGTTCGGCCGGGCAGGTGGCACGCTTGTACTTCATCACGAGCTTGGCATTGCAAGGCCTGCAAGGGGTTGCGCTGCCGTTCACCGTGATAACCAGAGGCAGGGGAGCGACCACGGTCTCGACACCACCGTCGATATGGCGGCGTATGGTTGCCTTTCCGTCCTCGATTCCGAGTATCTCTTCGGCATAGGTAACCTGGGTAAGACCAAGCTTCTGTGCTACCTGGGGGCCTACCTGGGCGGTATCACCGTCGATGGCCTGGCGGCCTCCGAGGATGATGTCCGCTCCGCCTATCTTCTTGATGGCGGTGGCAAGTGCGTATGAGGTAGCGAGAGTATCGGCGCCTGCGAAGAGGCGGTCGGTCAGGAGCCAGCCTGTATCGGCTCCTCGGTATAGACCCTGACGGATGATTTCACCCGCACGGGGAGGTCCCATGGTAAGCACACCTACGGTAGTGCCGGGATTCTGTTCTTTAATCTGGAGTGCTTGCTCGAGCGCGAGAAGGTCATCGGGATTGAAGATGGCCGGAAGTGCTGCCCGGTTTACGGTGCCGGCTTCGGTCATGGCATCCTTCCCCACATTACGCGTGTCCGGGACCTGCTTGGCCAGCACGATGATTTTGTACTTCATAATTTAAATAGGTTTTAGTAAATGTCTATTCGGATGCAAATATAGCAAAATATTTTTCATCGGCGGTTGGAGGCGACTCCTATGTAGTAAAACAAGGTGGCCAGCGAACCTAAGGCTGCGACGACGTAAGTATATGCGGCCCATTTGAGTGCGTCCTTGGCCATGGGAAGGGTCTCGTAGGTGGTGAGGCCGGAACTCTCCAGCCAGGCAATGGCGCGGCGGCTGGCATCTATCTCGACGGGGAGGGTGACGAAACTGAATATAGTCGTCAGGGCGAAGAGCCCTATGCCTATCCATATCAGGTTAGGGAATACATTTATGAAAAGGACCCCGGCGAGAAGCACCCACTGGACGGTGTTGTTTGCAAAAGAAACCACGGGAACCATGGCGCTGCGTAGCTTCAGAGGCCCGTAGCCCTGGGCGTGCTGCAGGCAGTGCCCGGTTTCGTGGGCTGCAACGGCAGCGGCGGCTATGTTGTGCTGGGCAAAAACCGAATCCGAAAGGTTGATAGTCTTGTTGGCCGGGTTGTAATGGTCGGTCAGTTGACCGTTCACCGATCCTATCTTGACATCGGTAATGCCGTTGTCGGCCATCATCTTTGCCGAAACCTCGGCTCCGCTGACGGAGATAGGAACTCTAGAATACTTCTTGAAACGGCTGTTGAGCATGGTCTGCACCAGCATGCTCAAAACCATTACGACGATTATCAATATCCAGGCAAGATTCATAGCTGTGGTTGTTTATTCTTCATCCATCGCCTCCCAGAGGGCATCCAGGGTGCGGCGGTCTTTCTTGGTAGGGCGTCCGCTGCCCTTGTCGCGCTTCACGAAGAAGGTCTCGGTCGGGGCGTGAAGCTTGTCCAATTCCGACTCGGGGGTCAGGTTCTCGGCATATTCCGGCACCAGCGCAGCACCAACGCGGCTATGCAATGCGGCTTTTACCCTGTAGCTAAGCTCCACGGGGCCTTTGCGTACGACCAGCAAGTCGCCCGGCTTGACCTCTTTCGAGGGCTTGCTCACTACGCCGTTCACCTGCACCTTGTTGCCCTTGCAGGCATCGGTGGCATCGGAACGGGTCTTGAAAACCCGTATGCACCAAAGATATTTGTCGAGTCTGAGCTCCATATCTTAGACTGTTTCCAGATAGAGGGCGTGACGCACCTGGTCCACCTTCTCCGGACATACTTTCTTAACAATTTCCAGGCCGAAACTGAGGGCATGACCGGCGCTGCGGCCGGTGATGATGCGCCCGGAGCATACGGCAGCCTTGGGGCTGAAATGAGCTCCGGCCTTCTCCAGATAGCCTTCGAAACCATCGAAGCAGGTAACTTCCGCTCCGGCTATGCCCTTTAGCTGGCTGAGCACCAGCCCGGGAGCTGCGCAGATGGCTGCCACGGTGCCGCCGGCATCGTAGTGCTCTTGCATGAGTCTGATGAGAGGCTTGCACTCCGAGAGGCTCTTGCTGCCGGGCATTCCGCCGGGGAAGATAAGAACATCCTTCTCCGTAGTGCCTTCATGGTCGGGCTGCAGGAAGGGGAGGCAATCATCCACGCTCACGGTTATTCCGTGGGAGGACTGCACGAAAGGCTCCTCCTTTATGCATACCAGCTCGCTGCGGAGTCCGGCCCTGCGGAGGACGTCGTTTGTGCCAAGGGCCTCGACTTCTTCGAAACCGTCGGCGAGGAATATGTAAATACCTTTCATATCTGTTTTTTTACTAACTTCGCATCGGTAAAGATAGACATTTTATGGAAGAAAAGAAACTATATCCCTTCAGACTCACACGCATCGAAGACAAGTATCCTTGGGGCAGCGAGCAGTTCCGCCTGGCGGACCTGGGCTACCGCGACACCTTCGTGCTCGACGGCTGGCTATCCGGCAATACCATGGGAGACCTGATGGAGACCTACCTCGACCGTGTGACCGGCGACCATGTCTTCGACAGCTACGGGGTGCAGTTTCCCTTCCAGATCAGAAGGATTCAGGTAGATGGGAGGATGCCCCTTCGCGTCAGCCCCGACGATGAAACCGCCCGCGACCGTTACGACCATCTCGGCAAGGAGAAGCTCTGGTATGTGGTCTCGGCGGACAAGGGCTCGCGCCTGCTGATAGGCTTCCGGGACGAAACCGATGCTTCCGAGCTCTACCAGGAATGCCTGGAGGGCAATCCGGTGAAGCTCCTGAATACCCTGGAACCTCGTGCGGGACAGTGTTTCTACATCCCCTCCGGCACGCCCCATTGTGCATTCGGCCCTATGACCATAGTCGAAGTGAGCGAATCTTCCGCCCTGGACTTCTGCCTGTGCAGTTGGGGTAATGATCTGGCAGATGAGTTCGACGAGACACTGAATTTCATCGATGCCCTGGACTTCATCAAATACAGCCAGTATCCTTCCGCCCTGCTCGCCGGCTTTGCCGGCACCGATACCGACATTCCCGGAGTGCAGAACCTCCTGAAACTGAATCAGTTCAGCGTGAACAGGGTGGCACTGAAGCAGGCCCTGAGCATAGACAATACCGCCTCCGAGACCTGCCTCGCCTACACATCCGTCAAAGGCTCCTTCGAAATCCAGACCACGCCCGACGTCTGCCCCGACAGCGAAAGGCTGCTTACCGTTTCCGAAGGTGAGACCGTGCTGATCCCAGCAGAAACCACATCATTCATACTTGCGCCCCGCTCTGCGGACGCAACCCTTCTGGAGGTGATGGTGGAAAAACTACCTTCGGACGATGAAACGTTCGATCCTGCGGGGGACGGAAGTGAGGATCTCGTAGGGGATGGTGCCGAGGATCTGAGCTAGCTCCGAAACCGTAGGGTCCGCTCCGAAGATGGTGACCGTGTCACCCACGGCGCAGTCGATACCCGTAACGTCGAGCATACACATATCCATACAGATGTTCCCAATGGTAGGGGCGCGGTGGCCGTTCACGCTGAACGAAGCATTGCCGCGGCCGAGGTGCCTGTCGAGGCCGTCGGCATATCCGCAGGGAATGGTCGCAATCTTGGTACCGGTCGGGGCGATGTGGCCCCAGCGGCCATAGCCGATGGTTCCGTCTTCGGGGCCGAGTTCCTTTATCTGGAGAATCTTGACCTTCAGCGATGCCACCGGCGCCAGATGCACCGAAGGCAGGGCGCTGATGCCGTAGATGCCAATGCCCAGGCGTACCATGTCGAACTGGTACTGGGGGAAGCGTTCGATGCCCGCGGAGTTCAGTATATGCCACATAGGCTTGTAGCCGAGGGCTTCTCCCAGGGCGGTGGCATTGCGCCGGAACATCTCTATCTGCCCGAGGGTGAAAGCGTCCTGCTCCGGATCCTCGGCAACTGCAAGGTGGGAGAAGGTGGACTTCACGCGGACGGCAGAGCAACTCTTGAGATAATCGAAGAGTGCGGGCAGTTCGCCCGTCATGAATCCCAGCCTGTGCATGCCGGTATCCAGCTTGATATGGATGGGGAAGTCCTTCACTCCACGAGCCTCCAGAACGGCCACAAGGGCCTTCAAAGACTCCAGATTGGGTATGGAAGGTTCCAGATTGTACTGTATCATCTCCTCGAAGAAATCCGTACCGGCGGTAAGCACCAGTATGGGAAGGGAGATACCTGCGCGGCGGAGCTCCACTCCTTCGAGAGGAAGGGCGACTGCGAAATAATCGGCACCGGCCTGCTGCATAAGGTTGGCGAATTCCACCGCTCCATGTCCGTATGCATTGGCCTTCACCAGCACAAGCAACTTGGTTTCCGCTTCCAGCAGGGAACGGAAATAGCGATAGTTGCGCGTGCATGCGGGGAGGCTGAGCTCCAGGCGCGAAAAGTCATCGGCGGAATTCATACAGACTACAAAGTTACCAATTTATCGGAAACAACGTACCAGACGGCCCCCGAAACTTTTCCGTAACCTAAGGCACGGAATATCTTCATATAGCCCGACACCTGGCGGCCGTAACGCTCGTCGCTTTCGGGAGTGCTCTCTCCGAACTTATAATCTATCACGGTAAGTTCCCCGTCCTTGATTACCACGCGGTCCGGGCGCTTCTGGTTGCCGTAGGCATCGAATACGGTAGTCTCGTTGAGGCCCCTCCGGGCGAACCATCCGGCGTGGGATGCGATCCTTTCCGAGAGCAGGGCGAAGGCATCTTCGCCTTCTTCCGGGCTCAGGGCTCCCTCGATTACTGCGTCATCCACGGCTCCGCGCAGGTCCCCGGGAGTCTGCACCTTGGAAAGGATACCGTGCAGCACGATGCCGTTGCGGCGGGGGGATGCGGCTGCACCCACCGCTCCGTCTTCTCCGAAGAAGTCGGATGCATCTGCCGAAACTTTCAGCCTGTCGGCTATGGGGATGGAGCAGTAGGTATAAGGGAAGTCCAGTTCGTCCTGCTTTTCTCTGCGTTCCATACGGGAGAAGTCGTAAGGCTCTCCCCGGGAATACTCTTCCAAGCCTCCGCAGAAGGTGTAGAGCAGCTGGGAGAAATCTTTGTACTCCGGATTCTTGCTTTCCCTGAACGCCTTGGGAGGCAGTGCGGAAATAATGTGCAGATGCTTCTCGGCGCGGGTCAGGGCAACGTAGAATACATTTATGTTGTCCACCTTCTGCATCTCCCGCTCCCTAAGCAGCGAATCTGCGAAGAGGGTGTCGGCGGTGCCGTCCGTGAGGTCCACCGGATAGGCTCCCTCCGCTTCCGGGATGAACGGCGTACCTTCGGTCTTGAGGGTGCACCAGCGCCAGTCGTGTTTGTAGAATCCGACTTTCTCGGCGTAGGGGAAGATGAGCCAGGGGAACTCCAGCCCCTTGGACTTGTGTATGGTTATCACCCTCACCGCCGAAGTGCCGGCAGGGGAGTTGATGGTGCTCTTGCTTTCGTTCCAATGCTGAAGGAAGTATCGGAGCTCGTTCCCGTTGGCATCCACCCACTCCCGGAGTTCGTCCATGAAGGCCTGTATGTAGAGGGTCTCGCCCTTGAATTCTTCGGGAGATGCCGCCTGCAGCTGGCGTAGCAGGTTCTCGCAGAGGTCCGTCAGCGAATGGTATTCCTCGGGAAATTCCACGTTCTCGGCTTCGGCGAGATACTGGTTTATCTTGTCGTCGGGATTCTCGTGGTTGGCGAGGATTCCGGTGAGCTTGCGTACCATCAGCGAGGATTTCACGGATAGGGAATCGTCGGATACCACGGGGACGCCTTCGGCTATGAGCGCTTCGGCGATGGCCGCACCCTCGGCTTTGGCCCGGACCACAATCGCTATGTCTCCATAGTTGGCTCCCGCCGCGCAAGCCTCGCGGACGGACTCCAGCACCTTCGATATCTCATCTGCCTTGTCGCAGAAACTCACGCGCACCTGCCCGCTCTGGCTGTCCCCGCTGCGCACTTTCTGGCATACGTCGGCGTATAGGTCCTTGCGGCCGATGGCCTCGGCGGCGTAGGAGAAGAAAGAGTTGTTGAAATCGACTATCTCCCTGCAACTGCGCCAGTTGTTCTGCATCTCTTCTACCGTGGCCCGGGGGAATTCCTCGGTAACCTGGCTTCCGAGCAGGGTCCAGTCGGAATCCCTCCAGCGGTAGATGCTTTGCTTGACGTCTCCTACTATCAGGTTGTCGTGCCCGCCGGCCTCGCTCTCGCGCAGCAGCGGACGGAAGTTCTCCCACTGGATGTTGGATGTATCCTGGAATTCGTCCAGCAGGAAGTGCTCGAAACGCACGCCCATCTTTTCGTACACGAAGGGCGCGTCGCTGCCGGCGATTATATCCTTGAGTATGGTATTGGACTCGTCCAGCACCATCACGTTCTTTTCCTTGAGCAGGTTTTCGAAAGCATTGTAGAACTCTCCGGCGATTCCCAGGCTGAATGCCATGTCGCGGAGCAGCCAGGCGGTGTTGTACCAGCGATAGCGTTCGCTTTCGAAAAGCTGGCAGAACCGGCTGTCGGCCCCCTCTTTCATAAGGCTTGCCTTGGGGTAGGGGATCTTCTCCCAGACCCCGAATCCCTTCAGATAGCCATCGAGCTGTCCGGCTGCCGTTTTGTTTTTGACCTCCACCAGCTTGGCCGCCTCGTTCACCCTGTCGGTAAAATCGGCGATTATGCCGTCGCAGTTCGCCTTGATGGCCGCGAGTTCCTTCTTGCCGAAGCGCTTCTTCAGTTCGGAAGTGCTGCCCGCCTCGGTCATCATCAGCCTCGAACCCATCTCGTAGAGATTCTTTTCTATGCTGACCTTCTTGCCCTGCTCCAGATCCTCGGAAACGCTGCGCCTGAGCCAGTCCAGCATCTCGGAATCATCGGCAGTAAGGGAATCCAGCAAAGAATCCATAGCTTCGCGGATAAGCGCATCCTTGTCCAGGTCTATCTGATAATCCGCCACCTGCCCGATCTCCCTCGCAAAGGCCTTCAGGGCCTGCTGGAAGAACTTGTCTATGGTGCTTACGGCAAATGCGCTGTAGTCGTGCAGTATGTCGCGCAGCATCTCCTTGTTCCTGGTATCGCCGCTTTCGGCAAGGAACTTCAGGATGCGGCTCTTCATCTCGGCCGTGGCCTTGTTGGTGAAAGTGACTGCGAGTATGTGCCGGTATGCATAGCGCTCGGTCAGGAGTGCCAGATAACGGTTTGCAAGGGCGAATGTCTTGCCTGACCCTGCGGAGGCTTTGAGAATCTTTATCATCTTCCGCAAATGGTTTTGAAGTCACAATATTCGCAAGTCTTCTGGTCCTGGGTACGGCTCCAGGGAACTTTCTTGTCCTTTATCTCGTCGAGCAGGCGGACCACCCTTTCTCTCATCAGGGAGCAGAACTCCCCGCTGCGCTCCACCTCCTCCGGCATGTTCACGAATATGTTGGAGGTCTGGTAGATGCAGTTCACGATGTTCTTTCCCTTTACGAGAGGGTCGCCTTCCAGATATTCATCGTACAGGTACAACTGCAGGGCGATCTTCGGCCGCTTGGAATTATCCGTCGACCCGAAAAGTTTCTCCACTACGGCGGAAGCATTCCCATCGTCGATTTTGACATCGGTATCCAGCACCTTCCCGGTCTTGTAGTCCACTATGCGCACGGTACCGTCCTCGAAACTGTCCAGCCTGTCGATATACCCCACGAACTCGAATCCGCCTATCTTCTTCCTGCGCTCCAACTCCAGCCCCAGTACCCGGAAAGAATCCTTCCCTGCCTTCTGCAGGCGGGCTTTGTCGGTCCGGAGTATCTGCAGGACATATTTCACGATTATCTCTTCGAAAATCAGATTCCGCCCCTCCACCTCGTCGGTCTTGAGCTGCTCTTTGATCTTGGACGCCACCAAGGCGTGTATGGCAGGCTCATCCGCCAGCAGCTTCTCGATATAGCCCTTGCCGACCTTGCCGCCTACGGAATAGAGAGCCTCCATGGTCTCATGCAGCACGGTTCCGAGCATCCCCGCATCCAGGGCCTCGCTGACCTCGTCGGCAGGAGCCAGCCCCTTCACCTTCGAATAGTAGAACTTCGCCGGGCAGGCCAGATAATTCTGCAGTGCGGAAACCGAAAGCCGGAAACCCTCGGCCTCCATGGCGGCAATGTCCGCATCGGTCTTCACTATATCCTCGGGGATACCGGCATCCTGCAAGGGAGCCTTCACCACATAACGCCGCAGGTCGAAATCATAGAGCATTTGCATCTGGCGTATGTAACGGCTCTCCTCCCCGCTGCGGCTGAGCTCGGTGCGGGAATCGAAAAGCAACCAGATATTCGAAGCCCTTTGTATGAGCCGGTAGAAATAGTAGGCCCATACTGAATCCTGATACTCGTAGGTAGGCAGCCCGAAACCCTTGCGAAGCTCCGCAGGGATGAACGAAGGCGCCACCGAACGCCGGGGAAACATCCCCTCGTTGCAGGAAAGAATAATCAGATTATCGAAATCCAGCGCACGCGTCTCCAGCGGGCCCATTATCTGCATACCCTTCAAAGGCTCACCCTTGAACGGCACCGAAGCCCGCGCGGTAAGCTGGCCCAGCAGGCGCCACATGGTCCTGGGCTGGATATCCAGGTCCATACCCTGCAGACGATTCGCGGCCTTGTAATAGAACATCGCGAAATCAAGTTCCATCTGCATGTCCCCCTGCTCCTTCAGCAGCGGCGCAATCCCTACGAGAAGGTCCTTCAGATACTGCAGGATATCTCTTGCCGGACGGAAGATAAGTTCCAGCAAAGCATCTCCCTTGAATGCCCCCTGGCCTATATAA
>JAFZJI010000019.1 GCA_017552105.1 Bacteroidales bacterium
ACACAGGCTGCTGCTGGAAAAGAAACCGGACGCTGTGATAGTGGGCACCATCTTCCTCGAGGAAACCATGGGATTCTGCAACTCCCTGGAGGATAATTCCATTCCCTACGCTCTTGTGGACTCTTATTTCGAGGGTACCCATCCGCTCGCCATTTTCGCTGCCGACCAGCTCTCCGCCGGCAAGGTCATGGCCCATCTGCTCACCGCTACGACCCGGCCCGGGAGCAAGCTTGCCGTATTCGAAAGCAAACGAAGCGGGGCCCGCTTATCTGCCAACTCCATGGTCAGGAGGGATGGTTTCATAGAATATCTCAAGGAAACCGGCAGGGAAAAGGACCTGATAGAAACCTGCTATACTTCCACCGTCCCTTCTGAAAACGAGGAAGCCATCCGGCGCCTGCTGGAAGACCACAAGGAGATAGAAGGCATCGCGGTGCTGAATTCACGTGGAAGCTCCATCGCCGAGGTCCTGGACAAGCTGGGACGTAAGGACATCAAGCTGATATCCTTCGATATGACGATGCAGAATGTAGAGTTCCTGCGCAAGGGAAATATCTCCGCCTTGCTTTGCCAGCACCCGTACTGGCAGGGATTCGAAGCAGCCTCCACTTTGATACGTCACCAGATACAGGGAAAGGAGCCCGCCTCGGTGCTGAACCTCCTTTCCATCGACATAGTCTTCAAGGAAATAGTCGATTTCTACAAAGACAATGGCAGTTAGTTGGAATTACCTTATAACAAAACAACAATGAGAATAAATAAAGTCATCAGTGCCGTTTCAGTAGCTTTGCTGGTATTCGGCACGTCTTCGTGTTGCCGGAAGGGGACTCATCCCCGGGCGGACCATGTCATCTTCATAGGCATAGATGCCATGAGCGCCATAGGCATCCAGAGGGCTCACACCCCCAATCTTAACAAGCTGATAGAGAACGGTGCGGTTTCAGTGCATAGCAGGTGTGTAAGGGAGAGCTCCAGCAGCCAGAACTGGATGTCCATGGTAAGCGGAGCTCCCATCGAGATCCACGGGGTGTTCAGCAACAACTGGAATCCGGGCAACCCCGGCAACATGCCCCCGGCAATCAAGAATGCGGTCGGCCTCTATCCCACGATATTCGACCACATCCGTGCCCAGAAGCCTGATTATAAGCAGTATTGCTACATAGAGTGGACGGGGGAGACAAGGATGTACGATATGTCCGTGTTCGACAAGGCCGTAGTCCGCGGCCGCACTCCCGGAATCGAGAACTACCGCGACGTTTTCGACGCGGCATTCAGCGATTATCTCAATGACCGTCCCGAGTTCATGTTCGTCTCGGTGGACGTGGTAGACCATTTCGGCCATACCTACGGGCATGAGTCGCAGGAATACTTCGACAAGATTACCGAAGTGGATTCCCTCGTGGGCAGCTTTGTCAATACTCTCGAAGAGAAGGGATGGATGAAGAACACCGTAATAATAATCACCGCCGACCACGGCGGGATAGCCTATGAGCACGGCGGAGACACCCTGGCGGAGTTCGAGATCCCTATCATAGTATATGGCAAGGGCGTCACCAAGGGGAAGCTTATGAAACACGTCAGCATGATCTACGATACCGGTGCGACCGCAGCCGCCTTGCTGGGCGTGGAACTGCCCTGGGAATGCAGGGGAAAGTTCCTCTGCGAGGCCTTCGAGCCCTCGGACGGCAGCGTCTATGTGCCTGCGCCCTTGGCCCATCCTTTCCAGGGCGCCGCGAAAGACGGTGTCGTGCTTACGGTGGATGATCCGGATGCGAAGATCTACTACACTACCGACGGCACCGATCCCGACGAAAACAGCACCCCTTACGAAGGCCCCATCCAGGTCGGAGAAGCGACCAACCTCCGCTCCATAGCATACAAGAAGGGATGCGCCAGCGTGGTGGCCAGCAATTATTTCTATCCCGAAGGACAGCTCGCCCCCATAGCGTACAAGATCTACTACAATGTGATGGAAGAGTCCATGCCCGACTTCACCAAGTTCGGCCGCGCCGATGCCCAGGGCTATTGCAGCCACTTCCTCCTCAGCGAATTCGACGTGAACGAACTGGACCACTTCGCCATACTCTTCACCTCCAACTTCATCGCGGAGAAGGATGGTACCTACCGCTTCGAAATTACCGTGGATGACTGGGCCCGCCTGTACATCGACGGGAAGCTTATAGTCACCGGTCATTCCGTATCCCATCCCACATTCGGAAAGGTGGACCTGAAGGCCGGCAGCCACAAGATCAAACTCGAATACTACGAGCACTCCAAGACCCAGTGCCTCGACATGAAATACAGCGTGGACGGGGGACCTCTCTGGCCCGTTTTCCCGACCGTTCTTGAAAGATGACCATGAAACTGACGAATTACGCCCTTGCAGCTGCGCTTTCCGCCTGTTTGCTTGTCTCTTGCCGGACGGATGACGGCATCTCTTCTCTTGCCTATGTGGATCCTCTGATCGGAACCCAGGGCACCGGAACCCAGTACGGAGGAATGATGCCTATGGCCGGCGTGCCGTTCGGCTCCATCCAGTGGGTTCCGATGACCCGCCTGACCGAGGTAGGAGTGCTGAGCTACAACGAGGCGGACTCTCTGCTGCTTGGTTTCATAGGCACCCGTCAGCCTGCCATATGGATGGGTGAGTGGGGCCAGGTCTCGTTCCAGCCTCAGTGCGGGGATGCTCCCGTGCTGGGATACGGTGAAAGGGGACAGATAATAGAGAGTCAGGAGTACACTCCTTACTGCGGAAGGGTTACCGCCGGGGGCATTCGCACCAGCTATGCCGGTGCCGACCATTCTTCCGTTTATGAGATTTCTGCCGCGAACCATATAGTTATCGATGCCTCCCGCAAATGCGAGGGCAACAGGACCAACCCTGCGGCTCTTCCCGGCCATCTCGAGTTCTCTGCAGACGGCAGGAGTGCCTTCGGCTGGAACAGCGACATGTTCGACGGTCAGCATACCAGCCCCAAACCCAATTTCAAGGGTTTCTTCTACATGGAGTTCTCCCGGCCTGCAACTGCTACCGAGGTGTTGGACGACATGGGTGACGCTTGCCATGGTTATGCCAGCTTCGGCCCGGCTGCTAAGCCGCTTACCGTAAAGGTCGGCGTGTCTTTGCTGAGCGTGGAGCAGGCAAAGGCAAATCTTACCGCCGAAATCGGAAAGAAGGGCGTCAGGCAGGTCGCCAAAGAGTCCAGGCAGGCCTGGGCTGCTCAGTTCGGAAAGCTTTGCATTGATGCCGATGCCGATGTGAAGACCATTTTCTACACCGGCCTCTATCATGCCCTGCTTTATCCGAGGCGTATCGACGAGGACGGCAGATACTATTCCGCGTTCGACGACAGCATACACGAAGGCAAGATGTACAACTGCTGGTCGATGTGGGATACCTACCGCGCAGAGCATCCGCTTCTCTGTCTGGTAGTGCCCGAGCAGGTAGATGACATGATGCAGAGCCTCGTGGAGATGTATCACGAGGGAGGATGGCTCCCCAAATGGCCTAATCACTGCTATACCGGCATTATGATAGGCTCTCCCGCGGAGACCATCCTTGCGCAGGCCTGGACCGAGGGATTCCGCGGTTTCGACCTGGCGGAAGCCTATGCTGCCGTGAAGAAGAACGCCACCGTTCCCCAGCCTACCGACATGGAGTTCATGTGGGAAGACAGGGGCAACTTCGGCGACACTCCCGAAACCCGCGGCGGCCTTACCCGTTATCAGACGATAGGTTACGTGGCGGGCGACGAAACACGGGAATCAGTGTCGCGCACCCAGGACTTCGGCCTGCAGGACCTTGCCGCGGCCATCCTTGCCGATGCGGCAGGTTATCCCGAGGATGCGGATTATTTCCGCGCTCGTTCTTTCAACTATCGTAATCTCTGGAATGACGAGCAGAAACTTTTCCTTCCCAGAAGCGCTTCCGGAGAGTGGATGGAGCCCCGCCGACGTCATTATTGCGAATGCACACAGTGGACTGCCCAGTGGTGCGTGCCTTACGATGTCGACGGAGTCGTGGAACTCATAGGTGGCCGCGATGAATACGAGGCCCGTCTGGACAACTTCTTCGAAACCCTTTTCTGGGTACCGGAAAGAGGCAACAAATCCATACACGGCAACGAACCCAGCCATCATATAGCCTATCTCTACAACAGGATCGGGCGTCCGGAAAAGACACAGGCCAGGGTCCGGGAGATAATGTCCCGGTCTTATTCCACCGGCCGCAAGGGCTTCGACGGTAATGAAGATTGCGGGCAGATGAGTGCCTGGTACATACTTTCTTCGCTTGGCCTCTATATGCTCAATCCGGCCGACGGCTGGTATGAGATCGGGGCTCCCTGCGTGCGGGAAGCTACCTTGACCATAGGAAAGCCCTACACTCCCGCAAAACTGCACATAACGGTGCGTAACCTTTCTCCCGACAACACTACAGTAAAGAGCGTCAGTTTCAACGGAAAAGCGATCGAGGATTGGCGCATACATCATAACGAGCTGATCAAGGGAGGCGAACTTGAATTCATTTATTAATCCAAATATTCATATGAAAAAGATATTGTTGGTTATAGCCCTCGCATTCCTTTGCTCCGCAGCAGGAGCAAAGGCCGACAAGAAGGGCCCCAGTTTCAATGCAGAAGGCACTTTCAAAGTGCTTCAATTTACCGATACCCACATCCGCACTTTCAATGTGGAGGAAGCCCAGGAGGTTTATGACAGGATAGACCACATGGTCAAGGCCGAGCAGCCCGACCTCATAGTGTTCACCGGCGACGTCATTCTCGTAAAGCCCGCCGCACCGGAGTGGAACAGGCTCGTCAAGGCCCT
>JAFZJI010000130.1 GCA_017552105.1 Bacteroidales bacterium
AGATGTCGTTTCAGTTTATGATTTCATCGGCGGTTCCACAGGTATCAAGCTAATCGCATACTGTTCCGACGATGTGGCAGCACGCGGTTCGATCATGGAGGTGCTGGCGGCAGCAGCCAAATCCTCCGCGGCGGGGAAAGGGCAGGTCCCGGCCCCCGAAAAAAGGGGGTCCGGGTACCTGCATTCCCCGACCGATAGGCTGGCGCCTGCTGCTGCCGCCAGCGTGACCGTCCTGATAGGGCCGGAGGGGGATTTTTCGCAGGAGGAGGTGAGGGCCGCGCTGGATGCCGGCTTCGTGCCGGTGCATCTGGGTCCCAGCCGCCTGCGCACCGAAACCGCAGCCCTCACGGCCGTGGAAGCCGTATATTTCACCCTAGGATGCACCGATCAAGCATATGAAAGCAATAAATAAAACCCTCATATACGCACTTCTCGCCGCCACGCTGATACTCACAGCCTGCGGACGCGGCAAATACGCCCAGTTCGGAGGTTATGCCCAAGGCGGCACCTGGAGCGTCAAGGCGAATCTTGCAGGAGTCAAGGTGAAGCCGGCGGAGATTCAGAAGAACATCGATGCCATACTCGAAGAGATAGACACAACGCTTTCCGGCTACAACAAGGCATCGCAACTCAGCCGCCTCAATGCCGGCGAGGACGTGCAGCCCAGCCCCATGTTCAAGGAAGTGGTGGCTGCCGCAGAACGGTTCAAAGAGGAGACCGACGGCGCAGTGGATTGCTTCGCCGGTGCGGTGTTCGACAAGTGGGGGTTCGGCTTCGGGCCGGGGATGAACTTCAACGCCATAGCACAAGGATACAGCTGCGACAGAGTCGCGGCCTACCTATATAGTATAGGCGTGAAGGATATGTTGGTAGATATAGGCGAGATCTTCTGCGACGGGCTCAACCCTAAGGGGAAGCCCTGGCGGGTCGGAGTGGACAGGCCGGTCGACGGCAACAATACCCCGGGGGCCGATCTCGACGGAATATGGGAATCCAATGGCAAGGCCCAGGGCATCGTCACATCCGGCAACTACCGCAAATTCTATATCAAGGACGGGAAGAAGTATTCCCACACTATCGATCCGCGCAGCGGATACCCCGTCGAACATAATCTTCTTAGCGCGACGATCGTCGCCCCCACCTCGCTCGAAGCCGACGCCTATGCGACCTACTGCATGGTCATAGGCTTGGACGCCGCACGCGAGTTCATTCTTTCGCGTCCGGACCTGGAAGGCTATCTTATTGCGGAAACCGAATGGGCGTCGCCGGGATTCAATCTCATAAAACAATGAAATCCGACCCCCTTGGAGCCGGACTTCGCCCTAACTAGATAAATACTATTAATAATCTGGATTAATAGTCTTTTTAAATGGGAGAAGAGGATCACTCTCCCCTTATCCGCTTCTGCAAATGTAGAAATTCCGCCCCGAATTGGAAAGGGGACGGAATTTCATAAGGGATATTTTACATTTCAAATCGTACAAAATCAGCTTTTAAGACCCTTCTGCCACTCCGAAGGAGGCATTCCGACGTATTTTATGAACGCTCTGTAGAAAGAAGGGAACGAAGCGAACCCGGACTCGGAAGCTATGGAAGTAATGGCTTGGTCGCCCCCGGGAGAGCCTTCGGAAAGCAGTTTTTTTGCATAGACGATACGCCTGGTATTCACATAATCGGCGAATGGCATACGGGCAATGTTGTTGATTGCATTGGAGACGTAAGTACGGTTGGAACCGACGGCTCCGGCCACGTCCGAAATCTTGAGTCCGGGTGTAAGGTAAAGCTTCTTTTCGTCCATGATGGCGGCGATCTTCGCCTCGAGGGCGGTATCGTCCGGATCATCTTCCAAGGCCTGGGCGTCGGCGGTATCTTCTTGCGACTCCTTCATGAAGTCCTTGGCGTAGAAATTTAACTTGAAGCTGACATAGAATAGGGCGAAAAGGAAACTGGAGAAGACCAAAGAAGGGATGATTATCAAAGGCGAGCGCACGAAAGCCGGCCTGCCTATGATGTTTGCCACGAAAGACAAGACGGCGACGCCCACCAGATAGATGAGCTGGACCGACACCACTTTCATGGTCTTGCCTTCCGTATCGGAATAGTAGTTCTGTATTTCTTTGTCGAACCAAGCCAAGGTCCGCAATCCGAAGAATGCGCACAATATGACTTCGATGGCAAAGAATGCCCTGGCGATATGGATCGCGATGGGTGCTCCGTGCACCAGGTAGGTGGCAACGGCAATGATAAAAGCCGGGATCTGGTACAGGAATGCCCGCAAGGCCACAGGTTCGTCTTTGGTCAGAATAAGCAGATAGCAGTAGAACAGGGGATATACCGACAAATTGCAGAACAGATAAATGGTATCCATTACGAAATCCACTCTGCCATCTTCCACATAGTACCGCGCATGACACAAATAGAGCACGGTGCATATAAGTGCCCAATATGTCAGGAAGCGACGGGGTTTGCGCGAGCTCCGGTAATCTGCCACAAACACCGCCAGCCATACGAGGGCGACGGTGAAGGGCAGGATAGCAAACAATGTGTATAAGAATCCGTTCACGGCGTGAATTCAAGTATGTCCCCCGGCTGGCAGTCAAGCTCCCGGCAGAGCGACTCGAGTGTCGTGAGCCGGATTGCCTTGGCCTTGCCGGTCTTGAGGATCGACATGTTTGACGGGGTAATGCCGATTCGCGTGGCCAGCTCGCCGGAACTCATCTTCCGGCGGGCCAGCATCACGTCTATATTAATCATTATCGGCATAACTATTTCTCCTCTGAAGCAGGCTGTTCTTCAGGTTTTGCATCTTTCTTGAGATAGTCGGGGAGTTCCATTCCCGCCATCTTGAAGAGATCGTTGAGCGGAGGTACGCTCTGCATCATGCCGGAGATGAAGTTGGAGGTTGCGGTCTTTCCGTTAACGGAGGATCCGCCATCCCACACGGTCACCTTGTCGATATTGATGCCCTTGACGGCCTCGACCTGGGTCTTGACAAGTTCGGGGAGCTTGTCGGCGATCATCATCAGGACAGCCTTCTGTGCGTCGCCCTCGGCAGCGCTTACGAGTTGGTTGAAACCCTGTGCCTGCTTGGTCAGAATCTCGAACACACCACGGGCCTGGGCGTCCATCTTTGCATAGATAGCATCTGCCTCACCTTTTGCCTTGCGGCGGATCTGCTCGGCCTGTGCTTCTGCATCGATGATAGCCTTTTCCTTTTCGATCTGGGCGGCGACCACGACGTTGGCCTGCTGGGTTGCCTTCTCGCGTTCGGCACGTGCAAGCTCAGCGTCACGTTCGCTCTGGTATGCCTCCTCGAGAGCCTTGGCGGCCTGCACCTTTTCGGCTGCAACTGCAACACGGTCGGCCTCTGCAGTCTTCTGACGGCGGAGAGCGTCGGAGTTTGCAATCTCGATCTTGGCGTTGTTCTCTCCCTTGACGGCGTCGGCATCAGCGGCAGCGACATTCACGCGGGTGTCCTTGTCGGCCATTGCCTTACCGGTTTCACCGTAACGGTTCTGCTCAGCAACGCTCTTCTTTGCGTCGTTGATAGCCTTTGCGGCAGCCTCCTTACCGAGAGCCTCGATATAGCCGGACTCGTCGCGGATATCGGTTACGTTGACGTTGATGAGCTTAAGGCCGATCTTGCGGAGCTCAGCCTCCACGTTGGTGGAAACGTTCGCAAGGAACTTGTCACGGTCGGAGTTGATTTCCTCGATATCCATCGTTGCAATCACGAGACGGAGCTGACCGAAGAGGATATCGGTAGCGATTCC
>JAFZJI010000131.1 GCA_017552105.1 Bacteroidales bacterium
ATGATATCGGCTTCGCCCTGCTTCGCTATGGCGTGCTGGAGAACGGTCTTGCCGCATCCGAATGGTCCGGGGATGAATCCGGTACCGCCTTCGGCGAGGGGGTTGAAGGTGTCGATTACACGGACTCCCGTTTCCATTATCTTCTGCGGACGGGGCTTCTCCTTGTAGCCCTTGATGGCAACCTTGACGGGCCATTTCTGGGTCATGCTTACTTTGACGTCCTCGCCATCTTCGTTAACCAGGGTGGCTATCACCGCGTCGATGTTATATTGCCCTGCAGGGGCTACTTCCTTTACGGTATAGCTGCCCTTGAAGGTAAACGGCACCATTATCTTGTGGGGCAGCCAACCTTCTTTGACTTCTCCGAGCCAGTCGGCCGCGATTACTTTGTCGCCGGCCTTGGCAATGGGTTCGAAGTCCCAAAGTTTAACATGGTCGAGGGGGTCGGTGTATTCGCCTCGTTTGAGGAATACGTCCGACATTGTGGTGAGGTCGTTCTGAAGACCATCATATACGCTGGACAGCAGGCCGGGGCCGAGGGTGGCTTCGAGCATCCTGCCGAGGAACTCGACCTTGTCGCCGTTCCGCAGCCCGCGGGTGCTCTCGAAAACCTGGACCGAGGCCTTGTCGCCTGTCACCTTGATGACCTCGGCAAGCAGGTCGGTTCCGCGGAGATTGATGTAGCAGAGTTCGTTCTCCGCCACCGGGCCGTCTACCTGCACAGTCACCAGGTTCGAGACTATGCCTGTCACCTTTCCAAATGTGCTCATATCTTAGTGTTTTCTTTGATTTCTTTAACCAGTTTACGGAAGAGTTCGCGGCCGGTGGCCTCGTCGAGGCGCAGCCAGCGCTCTACCATCTTGAGTTTTACCACGAAAGCGAGGACAACGTCCAGGTCGAAGTAGTCCAGCACCGTAATCGCGTCGACCGTCTTCCAGTAGAAGTCGTCCAAGGCACGCTCGCGCCCTAGTATGTCGTCGGTGCGGAGCAGGGCCTCGACTTCGGCCTTCTGCTCGAATTCCGCATCCTCCCCGTCGGGGTCGAGGATTACTATATCCGTGCCTTCGGGGCGGCCCAGGGTGCTGTTGAGGTATTCTACCTTGGTGTTGCGTATCCCCAGGTCGAGGCAGAAGAACTCGCGGATGAACCTGTTGCGGTCCTTGGCAGCCTTGCGGTAGAACTCCGCGTCGAGTTTATCCGGATCGAAGGAACTCAGCAGCAGGTCGAGGGTGGATATGTCCTTGGCGCTGAGCTGTTCCCTGATTTCGGACAGTATGGCATCGGTGTCCGGCATCTCTTTCCCGTCTTTGCTGAGGAGGGGAAGGGATGCTATTATGTACTCGTAATTATTCACCGAAGAGTAGTTTACGGGTTACGGGGCGGAGATATTCTGCGATAAGCTCGTTGAATGTCTGTTCGGTGAGGCTGACGAACCAGCCGCCGTTCCTGGGACCTACCGTGAAACCGCCGCTCACCTTCTTGGAAAACTCCGCTTTCACTCCGCCTTTCAAGGCCTTGGCGAGTTCGCCGGCCACCCAGGGCTCGAGTTCTGCCTTCTGGCTTTCGGGGAGTACCAGCACGAGGTCTTCGGCTTCTTCGGAGTTGAACTTCTGCGCTACGCTGAGTATTATCTCTTTCACGAATGCGGCGTCCTTGAGGGTTTCGGAGACTTTCTGCTCTTCGATCTTGCCTACCAGCAGATTCTCCAAGTCTTTCTTGGTGGCCTGGAGGCACTGGGCGGAAGCCATCTTGAGGTCGGATTCCACCTTGGAACGGAGGTCTGCGGCATCTTTTTCGGCCTTGGCGTTTATGGCTGCTGCTTTTTTCTCGGCTTCGGCCACTATGTCGGCGGCTTCCTTGCGAGCTTGGGCGAGCAGGGCTTCACCTTCTTCCTTACCCTTTACGAGGCCCTCTTGATAGAGTTTCTCGGTAAGTTCTTGCAATTTATTCTGCATATCTGATTGGTTATATTGAAACTGCGTTTTAAAGTTTACAAATATAACCATTTTTGCCCACATTCCTATCAGTAATCAATCACCAATAATTATGACTCCGGGCTATATAAATGGACGAGGCTGGCTATCAGTCTATCGACTATAGTCAGCCTCGCCGCTTGTTAGTTTGGTTTTATTGCATCTGACTCGCCATCAAATCTTCCAGCTGAGCCCTGTCGAGCTTGCCATCCAGACATATGAAAGTGAGCTCGTCGCCATCCTTGGCAAGCATGACGAAACTCGTCACCACATCCTTGTCGCCACAAGTGTACATATGCATGATTTCGCCATTATCCTTGACTTCCATCAGCATCTCGTATTTGCCGGATTCGATGAATCTGCTGACATCCTTGTAAAGACTATCGTTGATGCCGAGGTTCTCGCTGTTGATTATGTACAGCCCCGAGAGACCGCGGATTACCGGGGTGAGGTCGACTTCTCCATTATTGGCCTGGATCTCGGGGATCTTGCCAATTAGCCGGAACATTGCGGGGGAAACATATACCGCGCTCACATTCTCGGCGTCGGAATACTTCATATAGATGCTTTTACCGTTCTGGGCATAAGCGCTCACGAAACCTAGCAGCAGGGCTGCGATTGCTAATATCTTTTTCATTTCGAGTTAATCTTTTTAATTGTTTTACCGGGCATTTCGGCGGCAGGCCTGGCTTCGCGGACCTGGTTGACGCCTTCGCTCATCTTATCTGATATGTATCGGAAGGTCTCCTCGACTTTGGCATACGCCAGGAGCGGATCGTCAAAGCTGTCCTTGGGCTGCCTGGTTGCAGGAATCACGATCGCTGCGACAAGGGCTGCGGCTGCTGCGAGGGATGCGTAGGGAATCCAACGTTTACCGGCACGCTCTTCATCTTTCCGGCTCTGGGCTTCCGCCGCAGCGAGTGCCGCTTCGAGCCTCGGCCGCAGGCCTTCCGGCACCGTAACGCCCTCTGCGGAACGTTCCAGTTCTTCCAAGCTGAGTTTCTCTATGTCTTCGATACGTTTCATAATACTTGTCTTAATGTTTGACGTGCTCTCGAGAGCAAAACTCGCAAAGCGAGGTAATTGATTCCGGTCTTTTCGGCTATCTCTTCGTAGGATAGGCCTTTAATGGTCCGGAGGATGAGGACCTGCCGCTGTTTGTCAGGCAGGGACTTGACCGCTGCAAGCACCTTCTCCAGACGTTCTTTCTGGTCCATCTCCCTGTCTGCATCGCAGATTCCGGCAGTGCGTTCGTCGAGCGGAGCATCTTCGAACTTTTGTGCCTGGCGGATGCGGTCGAGGCAGAGGTTGCGCAGCAGCGTCATCGCATACGCTTTAGGATTCTGAATGCCATCCAGGCTGTCGCGGTTCTTCCAAAGCTTGAGGAAGAGTTCCTGCAGCACATCTTCGGCATCGGCCTCCGATTCCAGTATGTAGAATGCCACCCGGTAACAAGCCTCGGCGAGGGAGAGGTAGGTGCTGTTGAACTCTTTCTCAGTCATTGTTTGCGGCCATTACGTTCAGATCCTTCATTGAAATGGTCCCGAACAGACAGATCAGCGCACAATCTGAGGGGGAGTACAGCACGAAGTCCCGGACCTTGTCGCCGTCGTCGGAGCAAACTCCGTACATACTCATCGATTCGCCGTCTCCTTTGGTTTCCATCAGCAGGTCGACATCTCTGAAGATGTAGTCCAGCCTTTGGGTAATCAGTTCTTTAGTTTCGGCGGGAGCATCTTCATAGTCCAGGACGGAAATCTTTTTGATGCCGCCGATAACACGCAGTACCGCCTGTGCTTCGGGGTCGTCCATTTCTTCCTTAAGTCCTTTTCTGACCATTGCTTTGACGAACATGGTCGGCAGGCTGCCCAATCTGACGAGCTCGACGCCGGGCTCATAGCGGCATTCGTAAAGAAATGAAGAAAGCTTGGCTTTTGGAATGTTTTTCCCGGCGAGCCCTCCTAGGGGCAGGATCAGGAACAGGAGTATGATTACAATTCTTTTCATTACACAAACAAGACGCGGAAGACCCCGGTTTGTTACACTTGCAAAGTTACTTTTTTTTAATCAGAAATATTTTTTCTACATTTGGATTTGATAACCGATTAATAGATAGAATCATATGAAAAAGCTTTTGTTCATTTTTCTCGCAGGTCTTCTTGTTTTCACACCTTCCCGGCTCGACGCCCGCAAGGTCAAATTCAAGAATGGTGACGTTTACGACGGCGAATGGAAGAACAAGGCTCCCAACGGTATGGGGGTCATGATCTACGCCAACGGCGAGATATATTCCGGGTATTGGGTCAACGGCATCAAGAATGGCATGGGAACCATGACCTTCCTCAGCGGTGACGAGTATCTCGGCGACTGGAAGGACGACAAGTTCCATGGCGAGGGCAAGATGACCTATGCCAACAAGGACTTTTACCAAGGTTCTTGGGAAGCGGGCAAGAAGCAGGGCGAAGGCACCATGACCTATTCCGACGGCGCAGTTTATGCCGGCAGCTGGGTCGAAGACCAGTATGATGGCAAAGGAACTCTTACGTATGTTAATAAAGACGTTTACGAAGGCGGCTGGAAAGCCGGCAGGCAGTGCGGCGAAGGCGAGATGAAATATGCCGACGGCGCATCCTATGCGGGTTCCTGGCTGGACGGCCGGTATTCCGGGGTAGGAAAGATGAACTATGTCAACGGCGATATCTACGAGGGAGCATGGGAGAATGGCTTGCGCAGTGGCGAGGGGTCCTTCTTCGACAACGCACTCTCGCGCATCTACAAAGGCAGCTGGAATGATGCATCCCTATCAGGTCCCGGCAACATTACTTTCGTAAGCAATGGAACCGTGGAAATGTCGCTGGACGGAGAATGGACGGAGAACGGACGCTTCAGCACCACTTTCAGCATCGCAGGCAAGACCTATACCGGTACCGTGGCTCCTGCATCCGGCGATGGCGTGACCGGGCCTTGCCTCGAAACCGGCAAGGTTGCCTGGGAGACCGACATGGTGGCCGACGGCCGTTGGAAACAGAATACTACGCTCGCAATCTGCGATTATAAAGATATGGTGGAAGGCCGCCTGCGCTACAACCTGGCCGGCCGCTCCTTCGACGGTGACGTCAAGGACGGAAAGGAGAACAACGGCAAGCTCAACGTGACCGTTCCCGGCAAGTTCCTCTTCGACGGAGAGATGAAGCTCGGCGAGCCCTTCGGCATCTATGTGGGCGATTTCAAGGCAAGCCCCTTCACCGAATACGACCTTTCCGGCTGGGACGAGGTTATCGGTGCTGATATAGGCCGCCTCGATGGCCTGCGTTCCATCTGCGGCGTATTCCGCGACTCCCTTCTTACCGTGCGCGGAATGCTTACCGACGGCATCCCCGACGGTGAAGTGTCCATGGTATATGCTGCCAAGGATTCCCTGACCCTCAACAGCTCGTGGGCTAACGGCAAGCTCGTAGATGGCAAGGGCGTCATCGCTGGCACTCCTTTCGTGATCGTGGCAGTCGAAAACGACAATGTGCAGGTCGATCTGGAAAGCGGCGAAAGAATTGCTTTCGTGCCTTCCAAGCCTGCAGCCATACTTCCTGAAATAGAACAGAAACTCAATGATCAGAGGACTCTGCGCGAGAGGCTTGCTGCAGAAATGATGGGCGGGGCTGCTGCCCAGTAGCGATGCCTCTGTTACGGAATCTTTTCACGGCGCACCTCGCTGCGCTGCTTATCGGGTGTGCGACCGGTCCCTCGCCCGAACCCCTCCGCATATGGTTCGACATGCCCACTTCTTCAGCGGGCAGCGCCGTGTGGAAGGGGGGAGCCGATCCCGAGTGGGAATCCAAGTCGCTTCCCTTAGGCAACGGTTCCTTGGGCGCGAACCTGATGGGTTCCATCTCCCGGGAGCGTCTTACCTTGAATGAAAAATACCTTTGGACCGGCGGCCCTGCCATTTCCCGCGATCCTTCATATTACTGGAATTCCAACAGGAACTCGGCCGCAGCCCTTCCCGAGATACGCCAGGCTTTCCTGGACGGCGACGATGCCCGTGCGGAGGAACTCACCCGTAAGAACTTCGGGGCCGTTCCCGAGAGGATGTCGGGCGGAAAGAAGCAGGACCGCTTCGGCTTTATGACCACTCTTGGCGAACTGCTGATAGATACCGGTCTGCGGGAGGGCCCCGTGCCCGAAGGCTTCGGCAAGGCGGAAGAGCAGAAGGTTAATTATAGCGGTGTCAATAAAGAAATAGCGGTGCCGCGTCCGGACCCTCGCAGCGGGCCGGGGGAAACGGTAGAATGCTACGAGCGTTCGCTTTCCCTTGATTCCGCGCTGGTGCGCGTGGCTTTCCGCCAGGATGGTGTCAGCTATAAGCGCGAGGCTTTCGTGTCGTATCCCGACCAGGTGATGGCCGTCAGGTTTTCGGCAGGGAAGGGGATGGACCTGGCCTTGAGCTATCTGGATAATCCTCTGGCGGAAGGGAAGACTGTTTCCTGTGCGGATGACGAGATTGTCTATTCGGGCAGACTGAAGAATAACGGAGAGCGTTTCGCTTTGCGCGTGAAGGCTGTGTGCAAGAGGGGCGCAGTGTTTTCCGAGGCTGGTGTGCTGAGGGTTTCGGGTGCGAGGGAGGTGGTTTTCCTTGTGGCGTCTGCTACCAATTACAGGATGAATCCCGATCCGGATTTGTCGGATGCCGGTGCTTACTATATGGGTGATGATCCCGAGGGGGTGACGTCGGCAAGGGTGGCGGGTGCTGCGCGTCTTGGCTGGAAGCGCCTTCTGCGCCGCCACCTCGCCGATTATCAGAAACTCTTTTGCCGTGTCGAACTTCGCCTTTCTTCGGGGGGTGCTGCCCCTGAAGAAGTCTCGCTCCGCTCGACCCCTCCCAGCCTTGCGGCTGGGCCCCTCCCTCTTACATTGCCGCGGGTGGCATGTCCTTTAGGGGCAGTACCCCCCGAAGAAAGGCCGACGCCGTACAGGTTGGACAGGTACAGGAACGGGGGCGAGGATGCGGCGCTGGAGGCACTGTATTTCC
>JAFZJI010000132.1 GCA_017552105.1 Bacteroidales bacterium
AGGCAGGAAACTCTCCAGAATGGAAACATTGTATTTCATACTGCCATTGAAGCCCTGAGTACCGGCCAAAGCAACTTTATACTTATCCACACCGAGTATGAAAGGATAGACCTCCACACGGTTATCCCCTATCACGGCATCCACGTAAAGATCCTGGATACGTCCGATGTTCTTGTCCTTGAACATAAGCAGGCGGGTTATCTTGCGGAGGCTGCCCGCATTCTTGATGAACAGATCCTCGCCGGCTATCCTCACCAGGCCATTAAGCGTAGGCGTCAGCACATTCATATTAGTATCCAGCTGGGTGGTAAGCGAAAGGTCGCAACCCAGGTTCCCCTGGAAAGACTTAAGCGCAGGCATCATGGCATCCACGGTAGGAAGCATATGTATGATGTCGTACGCCGGCATGTCGATCAAGTGGATATCCACGCCGGCGGAGATGTCGGATTTATTCTTGGAAGCATAGAAAGCGTCCATCTTTATCTGCCCCACATTGCTCTGCACATCCACATCCCTCAGCTGAAGCACGCGGTCGCGGATATTGATTTCGGCAGAAGCAGGACGTATCTCCAGCGAAGAGTAGTCCACCCTTTCGGCATTCACCTTGATGGTACCCCGCAGATTCTTGGGAACCACGATGGCCTTCATCTCGCCCGTGGCCGGATCGAACTGGGCATTGGCCAGGGAATCCACCACGAAATCGGCACTCTCCAAGTCCACGTTCCCGGCAGAAGGAGCCTGCTGCATTGCCACCAGTATCTCGTTGGCGTTCAAACGCTTGGAACGCACGTTGAAGTTAAATTTCAGAGGCCCCCTGTTGCGTATGAAACGCCGGAAACCGCCCACGGATCCGGTCAGGTCGATATCGGATGTTCCGCAATCTACATTGAAAGATGCAATCTGTGCATCGTCGTCGTCCAGAGCCAGGTCGAAGGAATTAAGAGTGGTCCTCAGAGGCAGTGAAGGCGAGACGATGGAGGCATTCTCCAGCGACACCATTCCTCCGGGATGCCAACGGTTCAGCAGTGCCACGAACGAAGAATCCAGCGACACTTTGAGATCCTTGGATGCCAGGTCGTCGACCGGCCTTCCGGCGCGGAACTTGGCAAAGAGAGAATCCCTCGGCACGCCCGGATAAACCCTCTGCAAGGAATCCAGGAAACGTTTGAAACGGGGACGGGGCCTGCGTACGCGCTGCATTGCCTCCAAGGCGACCAACGCATTCTCTGCTTCTATCTTGTTATCCCCGGCATACAGTTTCACAAGGTCATCGGTAGTGGAGAAACTCAGATAAGGCACCATCTTGCCATTATTCTCGACCTTCTTCACGTTCACCCGGTTGACCATTCCCCTCAACGCGGCATGGAAAGAATCGGAGAGGCCCACCGAAACACTGTCGGCATCGGCAGAAAGATTGATGGAACTTTCGGCAGATGAGACCTTGATTTCCGGACGCTTCAGCATTGCGGAGATACCTTCCGAAGGCATACGGACTGCAAGCCGGTCGGAATAGAGCCGGCAGGAAACCCGCGTCTTGCGGAAGATGTAATCTTCAAGTTCGTTCAGATGGGCATTCACGTCCGCAGCCAGGTCTATCTTTCCAGAAGACCTGATATCCAGGCTCTTAGGCAGGAATCGAACGATGGAATCCATTATCACGAATCCGTCCAGTTTGGCGGCGACAGCGGGGTCGCGGCCTATAAGGTCGTGGGCGTCGCCGTCGAGGTCGAGCTTTACGCCGTTGCTGCGCAGATGGCAACGCTCCACATCGGCACTCAGATTACCCTCGCGGCTGAGTTTCGCACGGGCTCCAAGGTCCAGCAAGGCCTTGACGCTCTTGGGCAGATAAGAAACATGCCCGGAAGGGATGTCCACGGACACATCCACCGCAGGGTATTCGTTTTCGGAGATATTGCCATCGGCATCGATACCCAGGTTCAGAAGGGCATCGGTACGCACGTCTTTCGCTTCGGGCAGGAACTTCCTGGCATACTGCTCCATCACCGTCGAAAGCTTGCAGGAATCTATCCCGGCGGAAGCTTTTACATAGCGATGGTCGTCATATTTGCTGAAAAGGCCCTTTGCACGTAGGGGAATGTAGGCAATTTCTCCTTTGAGATGGTCCAGATCCAGGTCGAAATGCTTGCGGGCTTTGCGGAAGCCTATCCTGGCATCCAGGTCGGCAGGCACTTGCAAGCTGCCCATGGAAGGCGAGAAATACAAGGCATCTCCATCCAGAAGGAAATCCAGGAGATTGGTCCTGGGATTATCCAGAACCATGCTGTTCACGGCCACAGAAAGGGTATCGGAAGGCAGACGCCCGCCGAGCCGGAGACTGTCCAGCCGGAAGTGCCCCTTGCGTATCTTCGAAGCAAGGATGTCCTTCTTGATGCGTATGTTGCCGCGTAGAGCCAGTTCATCGAAAGTGATGCGGGCGTGCACGGTATCGGCCTGCGAGGTGTATACGATGCGCGGCCTGTCCCCTATCCGTATGTCCCGGAGGCAAATCCAGGGCAGTCCGGAAGACTTCTTCACGGTATCTTCCGACTCTTCGGACCTGGCCATTATATCGAGGTTGGAATGTCCCTCGGAATATGCATGATAGAATACCCGGGGATGATCCAGGTGCAACTGCTTCACCCGCAGCCGGCCGCCAAGTATCCTCCAGAGATTCACCGATGCGGAGAGCCTGTCGGCGGCGACCAGGGTATCCTCGACGGCACCGCGCCCCTCTGCGAGGAGCGGCCCGCGGGCACCCAGCCTGTCGTACTTGGCGAAGAGTTCATGGGGATAGGTGACCGACAGCGAATCGATCTCCGCCCCGATGTAGGGGAAGGTTTTGAAATGTATCCTGGAATACCGCAACTGACCATCGACAATCTGCGAAGCTGCAATATCGTCGATCTTGGTGCGCATCCAATTGCTGTTGAGCACAAGATGCAGTGCAATGATAATCACTGCTAAAACCCCGGCTATGATCCCAAGGATCTTGGCCAGCCGGACAACCAGGCGTTTCATAACCTAAAATTTCTTGAAGAAGTCGTTTCCTTTATCATCTACAAGTATGAATGCAGGGAAATCCTCTACGGTAATCTTCCAGATAGCTTCCATTCCGAGTTCGGGATACTCCACGCACTCAATGCTGCGTATGCTGCTCTGCGAAAGCACTGCAGCCACGCCGCCTATAGTTCCCAGATAGAAACCTCCATGCTTCTTGCAGGCATCGGTCACCACCTGGGTGCGGTTGCCCTTGGCTATCATCACCAGGGATGCGCCATGGTCCTGGAACTCATCCACATACGGATCCATACGGTTGGCCGTGGTGGGGCCCATGGAACCGCAAGGATATCCGGCGGGAGTCTTTGCGGGGCCGGCGTAGAGGATGGGATGATCCTTGAAGTAGGCGGGCATCTCCTCCCCTGCATCCAGGCGGGCCTTCAGCTTGGCGTGGGCGATGTCGCGGGCAACGATTATGGTGCCCTTCAGGTTCACGCGGGTGCCGACGGTATATTTGGTGAGTTCGGCGCGCACGGAGTCGATGCCCTTGTCAAGGTCGATTTCTATGCCCCTGGCGCCTTCGCCGGGCCTGCGGTACTGCTCGGGAATAAGTTCGGAAGGGTTGGTATCCATCTTCTCTATCCACACGCCGTCGGCGTTGATCTTGCTCTTGATGTTGCGGTCGGCCGAGCAGCTCACGCCCATGCCGATAGGGCAGCTGGCACCGTGCCTGGGCAGGCGCACTACGCGGATGTCGTGGGCGAGATATTTGCCGCCGAACTGGGCTCCGAGGCCTATCTTCTGGGCCTCCTTGAGGAGTTTCTGCTCCAGGTCGATGTCGCGGAAGGCTCGGCCGGTCTCATCTCCCGTAGTGGGCAGGCCGTCATAGTATTTGATGCTGGCAAGTTTCACGGTGAGGAGGTTCTTCTCCGCGGATGTGCCGCCGATCACGAATGCGATGTGATAGGGAGGGCAGGCCGCCGTGCCAAGGGTGCGCATCTTCTCCACCAGGAAGGGCAGCAGGGTGCCCTCGTTCTGGATGGTGGCCTTGGTCATGGGATAGAAATAGGTCTTGTTGGCGCTGCCGCCGCCTTTCGCTACCATAACGAAACGGTATTCGTTTCCGCGGGTGGCCTCGATGTCGATCTGGGCGGGAAGGTTGCACTTGGTGTTCACCTCGTCGTACATGTTCAGAGGGGCGTTCTGGCTGTAGCGGAGAGTCTCCTGGGTGTAGGTGTTGAACACGCCGAGGCTGAGGGCCTCTTCATCCTCAAAATCGGTCCAGACCTGCTGGCCCTTTTCGCCGTGGATGATGGCAGTGCCGGTGTCCTGGCAGAAGGGCAGCACGCCCTTCACGGCGCACTCGGCGTTGCGGAGGAACTGCAGGGCAACGTATTTGTCGTTCTCGCTCGCCTCGGGGTCGTCCAGGATGGCTGCCACCTGCTCGTTATGGGCGCGGCGCAGCATGAATTCGCAGTCATGAAAGCTCTGCTGGGCCACCAGCGTGAGGGCCTCGGGAGCGACTTTGAGCATGGTGTGTCCCTCGAACTGCGAAGTGGACACATATTTCTCCGAACCGGGGATGCGGTAGTATTCCGTCTTATCCTCCCCTAGCTGGAACATGGGTGCGTACTTGAAATCCATTATTATTTTTGCATTAACCAGGTTTTCATGAATTCATTGAGATCACCGTCGAGCACGCCCTGGGTATCGGCGGTCTCGTAGCCGGTGCGCAGGTCCTTGACCATGCGGTAGGGATGCAGCACGTAGGAGCGTATCTGGGAACCCCATTCTATCTTCTTTTTCTGCCCTTCGAGCTCGGCCTGTTTCTCCTGGCGCTTCTTGAGTTCGATGTCATAGAGGCGGGATTTGAGGATGCGCAGGGCATTCTGGCGGTTATCCTGCTGGGAACGGGTTTCGGTATTCTCGACCATTATTCCCGTGGGGATGTGCCTCACGCGAACGCCGGTTTCCACTTTGTTGACGTTCTGCCCGCCATGTCCGCCGGAGCGGAAGGTATCCCATTCGATGTCGGAAGGATTGATTTCGATATTGATGGTATCATCCACCAGAGGGTAAATGAACACCGACGAGAAAGTTGTCTGCCTCTTGCCCTGGGCGTTGAAGGGAGAGATGCGCACGAGCCTGTGCACTCCGCTCTCGGCCTTCAGGTACCCGTATGCATAGTCGCCCTCGAACTGTATGGTAGCGCTCTTGATGCCGGCCTCGTCCCCTTCTATGAGTTCGGTGACGGTCATCTTGTAGCCGTTACGCTCGCCCCATCGCATATACATACGCATAAGCATGGCGGACCAATCGTTGGATTCGGTGCCGCCGGCTCCGGAATTGATGGTGAGGACGGCGCCCAGATTGTCGCCTTCCTCGCCGAGCATATTCTTGAATTCGAGGTCTTCCAGTTTCTTGAGAGCATCCGTATAGGCCGCATCCGTATCGGGGCCTTCCGGGTCCAGTTCCATCAGCACGTCCAGATCATCGGCCGCCGACACTATCGCGTCGAAGGACGTGAGCCACGATTTCACACTGCTGACTCCCTTCATAAAGGCTTCCGCGGCCTTGGGATCATCCCAAAAACCGGGAGCCTGGCTTTGGGCTTCCTTGGCAGCGACATCCTCGCGCTTTCCGGCTATGTCCAGCGACTTTTCAAGGGCCGCTATACGCTGCCGGAGGTCCTTTATCTGTTCAGAAGTAATCATCATACAAATTTAATAAAATTATGTATCTTTACAATCACGATGCATGCCGATGTTTCCATAATCATAGTTTCCATGAACCGGCCGGACCTGCTTTATCCGTGCCTGGAAAGCATACGGAAGCATACCGCGTGCAAGTACGAAATCCTGCTGACAGCCTACCGTTTCAGCGAGGAGAATCTGACCGCCTTCAAGCACGATTGGCCCGAAGTCCGCTTAATCGCAAACGACTCCCTCAGCGGCTTTGCCGAGAACAACAACCTGGCGCTCAAAGAAGCCACCGGGCGTTTTTGTTTCGTGGTCAACGACGACACCCTCATGGACATGCCGGTAATCGACCGTCTTCTGGAGGACTTCGGCAAGCTTCCGGAAAAGGTTGCGGCCATATCCCCCAAGATAGTCCTGAAGGACGGGCGTATACAGACCTGCGGCCGCGCCCCTTGGACCCCGTGCCGGTATCTGAGGCACTACCTCCATCTGGTGGACGAAGCCAAACCCGGCAAATGGAGCTGCAAGGATGGCCTGTTCCGGACCTGGACCTTGAACGGAGCCTGCTTCATGATACGGACGGATGTATTCCGCGAGGCCGGATGGTTCGACGAGACCTACACCTTCACCCCGGAAGACATTGCCCTCGGGCATCTTCTGAACGCCATGGGCAAAGAGGTCTGGACGGATGCCGACGTATGCATCACCCACCTTGCAGGAGCCACCGCCGGCCCCATGGAAACGGCCATCAAACCCACAAGGGTGCGCGGTTCGCTGATATTCTATTCCAGCCGCAGGCATCTTAAGAACCCCCAGGGCACCGACGCCGTAAACCCCCTTACCTATGCCCTAATGGGGGCGTTCATCTGGTGCGTGGAAGCCCTGCGTTCGCTAAGATGGTTGCCGGCCCGGAGAACCGACCCCAAGAGCCATGCCGCCATCATGTACCGCACGGCCCGCAATGTGATGGGAAGCATCTTCACCCACGATAGCACCAAGAAGATATTCACGCAGTTATACAAGGAGGTACCCCGATGAAGATACTCTTTGTAATCGTCACCTATAACGGGTTCAAGTGGCTCGACAAATGCCTTGGAAGCATTTCCGGGGCAGATATCTTCGTGGTGGACAATGCCTCTTCCGACGGCAGTGCGGATTGGGTGGCGGAGCATTATCCGGATGCCATCCTGGTGCGTAATTCCGAGAACCTGGGCTTTTCCGCCGCCAACAACCAAGGAATGCAATATGCCCTTGACAAGGGTTACGACTATGTGTACCTGCTGAACCAGGATGCCTGGCTGATGCCGGATACCCTGGAAACGCTGGTCGAAGCCTTCAAGACGAACCACGGATACGGCATAATGAGCCCCATGCAGCTGCGAGGGGACGGTATGGCCATGGACTACCAATTCTCGAAAATCTACCTCAAGTCCATACGCGACAACGATATCCGCCGCGTTCCCAGGGTCATGGCAGCCCATTGGCTGGTGCGTTGCGACGCCCTCCGCCGCACGGGCCTGTTCTCGGAGCTCTTCCCCATCTATGGGCAGGACGACAACCTCTGCCACAGGATGAAGCGCGAGGGTTATTTCGTAGGGATCGTGCCCCAGGCAAGAGCCATCCACGACAGAGCCCAACGCAAGGAGGACAAGGCCAAGCTCATATACAGGAACTATTACATGGGTTCCCTGGTGCGCCTGCACAACCCCAACGTCCCCCGTTGGAGAGCCTGGGCATACATAGTTCCATTCACGTTCGTAAAAGCCATAAAATACCGTTCCCTCGAGCCTTTCCGTTATTTCAGGGAATTACATTAGCATATTATTCGTATCTTAGCTGTGCAATGGCGACAATCGGCATAATGGATTCAGGCGTGGGCGGTCTTTCGGTTTTCCGGGAGATCCGCAAGCAATTGCCCGGCGAGCATTTCATCTATTATTCCGACAACGCCCACTGCCCCTACGGCGAAAAGACCCCCGAATACATCAGGAAGCGCCTCGACGAAATCACCACATTGTTCCTCTCACGCGGAGTGGACGTGATGGTGCTTGCCTGCAACACGGCCACCGCTGCCGCCGTAGAGTATCTCCGCCAGAAATACGACATCCCTTTCATCGGCATGGAACCCGCCGTCAAGCCTGCCGCCCTGGGCACCAGAACCCGTGTCATAGGGGTGCTCGCCACTGCCGGCACCCTGAAAGGGAGCAAGTATCTGAATACCAAGGGCCGTTTCGAGGACCAGGTAACCATAGTGGAACAGGTCGGAAAGGGTTTCGTGGAATTGGTAGAAAAAGGCATGCTTAACGGCCCCGAAGCCGAAGCCGTAGTAACGGATAGCCTGAAGCCCCTGCTCGACGCCGGTGCCGACCGCATCGTGCTCGGTTGCACCCATTATCCATTCCTGCTGGAGACTCTCCGTAAAGTTGCGACGGACATGGGCCATCCGGAAGTGCAATTCATAGACCCGGCACCTGCCGTAGCTACCAGGTTGATACAGATAATGGAGCAGGCAGGCATTCCCAAAGAAGACAAGCATCCGCAGACCGAGCTGCTTTCATCCGGCGACAATACCGCGCTGCTGAGGTCTTTCTCCCTTATATAGACAATAAAAAAAACCACTCGCGGACGAGTGGTTTTTCTATAATGAAACCGTAAGGCTATGCGTTCTGCATCTGGCCGAGGACCTCGAAGTAAGGGACTCCGTCGACTACCGTCATGCGGTAGATGGTGTCGTCTACCTTGTAGTACTCGTTACCATCGGAGAGTACGACAGTCTCGTAGTCCTCAGGAAGAGCCTTGATGAGGGCGCCTGCAGGAGGAACGATGACCTTGTACTGGCCGTTGGTTCCCGTCATGAAGAACACGCCGTCGTCGTAGTAGTACTCCTGTCCGCTGGCTGCGAAGCTCTGCACGAGACCGAGCTTGGTTGCAAGCTGGTAGGATGCGTAGGCCCTGAGGGTGTTGACATCCATCGTGGCGGCAGCGGCCTGTCCGTTCTGCTGGGCAGCGATCGTAGCGTTGTTCTGTGCGATGGCGGCGTTCTGGGCTGCGATGGTCGCATTGTTCTGGGCTATGATCTCGTTCTGCTCGTTGATGGTGGAGTAGTTGTTGTTGACGATATTGTAGGTACGATATACATTATTGTAGTATGCGAACCTCAGCACATCGAGTTCCAGTGCATACAGAGCCCTGTCGAAGAGGATTCCGTAAGGAGGACGGCAGATGTGATAGTAGTGATTCCAATAGCGATAGTAGATGCCATTGTAGAAGTAGTAATCCCTTCCCCAGTAGCGGTATCTGTCGTAGTGAGGCAGATGATGCACGCGGTATCCATAGTAGTGAGGATGCGAACCGTAGAAGTAACCGGGACGGTTGTAGTGTACGGGCTCACGATGCATGGGTGCTATGCGTTTGCCGTGATCGTCGAAGCGGACGGAGTTGGGTGTGCCGGCGGTCTGACGATCGTAGCTGTTGGTAGGATTTACATTTGCAACGCTATTACGTGCACCGCCGCTTACTACTGCGGAACGGTTGGTCGTGGTGCTGCTGGCAGAACTGCGGGAACCTCCGCTGCTACGGACTGCGCTTGAACTGCTACGGCTGGTGCTGGAGCTGCTACGGCCGATGCTGGAGCTGCTACGGCCGATGCTGGAGCTGGAGCGGCTGGTGCTGGCGCTGCTACGGCTGCTGCTGGAGCGGCCGGAGACGGAGCTGGAGCTGCTGCGGTTGCTGGAAGAGCTGCCGCGGCTGGAAGAGCTGCTTACGCTGGAGCGGCTGCCGGACGAACTGCTACGGCTGGATGAACTGCTTACGCTGGAGCGGCTGCTGCTGGAGCTGGAACGGCTGGAAGAAGCGCTTGAGCGTGAACTTGAACTGCTTGAACGGGATATGGTCCCTCCGACGGCCCTGGATGATGAACCGGAGCTGGAAGAAGACGATCTTGAAGACGTAGTCGATGACGACGACCGGCTGCTTCCGCCGCCGCGAGACTGCGCGTTAACGGGAGTAATTGCGAGCGCCATTGCCGCTACGGCTGCGAGCGCTAATTTAACTGTAGTTTTCATATTGCTCAATTTTAGTGTCCTAAACTTAGCTTTTAGTTAGCAATTAGCATAATTCATACCAAATTTATTTCCGCCCGTACGAAGAGTCGATTTTCGAGGGAAGAAATGCAGTCACGGCAACCGTGGCGAGGCAACAGACCATGACCAGGGCGAAGAAGCCCGTATAGCCCAGCGCCTCCTGAAGCATCCCGGCAAAGAAACCCGGGACCATCATGCTCAAGGCCATGAAAGCTGTACATATGGAATAATGCGAAGTGCTGTAGCCCCCTTGCGAGAACCATATCATGAAAAGCATGTATGCGGTGAATCCGAAACCGTAGCCGAACTGGTCCAATGCAACGCAGAAATATACGGTCAGAATATTTGTCGGCTGGGCCATGGCCATATATAGATAAACCGCGCAGGGCAGTGCCAGCGAAAGTGCCATGGGCCAAAGGGCTTTGCGCAGACCGACTTTCGCGCTCCACACTCCTCCGAGTATGCCGCCGATGGTAAGGGCTATCACCCCCACGGTACCATATACCAGACCGGACTGGGTGGTAGTCAGCCCAAGGCCGCCTGCGGATTCCGGATCCAGCAGGAAGGGTGTAAGCATCTTTATGGAAAGGGCCTCGGGAAGCCGGTAGAGCAGCAGGAAGACGATTGCCAGCAGTATTCCGGGTTTGCTGAAAAAAGTGCCGAAGGCCGCCATCATGTTGCGCTTCTCCCCTTGAGAGGGCAAGGGCCTGTTCTCTTTGGGAAGTATGATTATATGCCAGACGGTAGCCGCCAGGAAGATGGCGGAACTCATCAGCAAGGTGACGGTCCAAGCCTTGGGAATATCCCCGTAGCGGGTCTCCAGCAGTCCGGCCACGACCACTATCACCCCTTGCCCGAATACCGATGCGATGCGGTAGAATGTGCTCCTGATACCTACGAAAAGGCTCTGCTGGTGTTCGTTTAGGGCCAGCATATAGTAGCCGTCGGCAGCAATGTCGTGGGTAGCGGACAGCATGGCCGTAATATAGAATATGATAAGGGAGATGACAAATGCACCTACGGGAGCGCCCGTCCGGGACGGAAGTCCGAGGGCGAGGGCAGCGAAGCACACGGTCATCAGCACCTGCATTGCCAACACCCACCAACGTTTGGTCCGCACGACATCCACCAGCGGGCTCCACAAGGGTTTCACCACCCAAGGAAGATACAGCAGGCTGGTGTACATGGCAAGGTCGGCATTGCTCATCCCCAGCCTTTTGAACATGGTCACGGAGACCACGTTCACTATAAAGTACGGGATTCCCTCGGCGAAGTAGAGCGTAGGGACCCAGAGCCAGGGACTTTTGTTTTTATCCATCCGATTTCAGTTCAGATATTTCAGTGCCGGGATAGTAATGGGAGAGTATCTGAGGGCAGGAATAACCCTTCGAAGCCATGACTGCGGCGCCTATCTGGCACAGGCCCACTCCATGTCCCCATCCGCGCCCGCGGAGTATGCATTCTTCACCCTTCCATTCGATTTCGAACGCGGAACTCTTGAGGCAGCTGGGGCTGAGAGCCTTGCGGATGGCAAGTTCCTTGCCGAGCACCAGACGGCCTTCGTCCCCTACTACCTCCAATTCATATATCCTTCCGGAAGCTCCGCGCTTGAGCGGATTCAGCTCCCGGACCGTCCCGACGGGCGCAGTGCCTTCCGCGGCGGCAACCAGACGGGTGAGCTGCTCGCGGGAATAGCGGACGTTCCAGCGGAAGAAATCCTTGGTTTTGCGGTCGTAATCGTTCAGGACCTTCCCAAGGATCTGCTCGTCGTCGGTATCGCAGAATGGCTTTCCGCCTTCCTCAGGCACGTCCGGCAGGGCTTGTAGATAGGGGTAGTCCTTATCTTCCCAGCATGTGCTGAAGCGCTCCATGGTTCCTCCGCAACACTTGGAATAACGGGCATCGCAGAGTTCTCCCTTGTAAGTGAGGACGCTGCCCCAGGTAAGGTCCACCGCATCCCGCACATTCTGCCCGATGGCAGTATCCAGGCCTTGGTAGCGCTGGCAGTGGTCGTCGGCACACACATCGAAACGGCCGTGTGTGTGCAGATTGCTCATTACCCAGGAGCGGGAGATGATTGCGTGTGCTTTCAGGAACTCGAGCGGAGCATCCGCATGCATCTCGGAAGATATCACGCTGAGGAGGTAATCCTCCAGCCCCAGGCGGTTCACCGCACGGATTTTGTCCCCTTCCACTATGAAACGGAGCCTGCCGGCGAAACGGCGGGTGATCTTCTGTTCCCAGTGGAATCCTATGCCTATGGTGATATCGTGCAGGATGAAGCTGGGCTCGCTGAACAGCGTGGAACGGGTGACTGCGTCGAAGGTGAGCTCGTCGTAGAGAGACCCGTTATAGTTTATCTTTCCGTCCACCCAGCTGACGCGCTGAGGGCCGGCGCCGTCGGAGATGATTTCGAAAGTTATCTCCTTGGCAGCCATTATTCCCACGTCGATCTTGGGCTGCTTGCGGGTAAGCCTCCAGACCACGAGGGCATCGTCTTCTTCGCTCACGGACACCTCTTCCACCATGCTGAGCAGTTGTTCGCTGCGTATCTTCCGGAAATCTTCCTCGCGGGGAGCGATGAAGAATCCCGCCATGTCCGCAGCACCCGGGCTCATCGTAAGATGGTCGTCTCCCTCGGCATAATAATGGTGGGAACGTAGGTTCGAGCGCAGTACCACGGCCGTACGGAATTCTCCGTTCTTATACCAGGAATAAAGGTTGAAGCGGGGCTCGCTCTCCCCCTCCCTGCGCGGAGAGCACTCCAGCAGACGGTAGAAAAGCTTGGCCATGGATTTCTGGGTAGTTCCTTTCAGGATATAAACCCCGCGGGTATAGCCTTCGAACTTGTAGAGAGTCGCATCCTGCACCCTCTCCAATACGTCCACGGCATTGTCCAGGGCTTTGTCGGCCGCTTCTTCCAAGGGTAGCACGCCTCTGGGGCAGGCCTGGAAGTGGAGATGGTCGGGGGCGGACGCTCCGCTCATGGGGCCGTTGTAGAAAACGGTAAAGTCCTGATACATCTTGGTAAAGAGCAGCATATCCGGGAAATGATGCCAGATAGTCTGGGGGAGATGCTGGTCGCGGACTATCACAAGATGGTTGCGGAATATGGGGAAAGGGTTCACCTGCACGTTGTAGCTGCGGTGTTTCTTACCCTCGTATTTGACGTGGAACTGCTCCTTGGGGCGGTTGCCTACGCAAAGGAAGCAAGGCCTCGCAGCGATGGACCGTTCGTCTATCTCGGCGGTAGAAGATGCTATGCGGCAGGGGTTGAGCTGCACGCTCACGGTCAGGTCGCCTATCTTGAAGTATTTGTACTCGGCGCTTTTGAGCGAACGGAAATTCGCTGCGGCCATAGGCCACACCGATAGCTGATCTTTTATGAATTTATGAATGTCGGCCATACTATAACAGGGCGTAGAGCCTATCCTTTATCCTGAAGTATTCCTGCTCGAACTGGGGAGTGAAGATCTCTTTTCCCATGGCGTCCTCGATCTCGTGTACGGTCCACCAGCGGCCTTCGTCCACCTCGTCGTTGTCCGGCGCTATCTCCCTGTCCGTAACGGTGGCGAACACGTTCACCATCTCGGACTCCACTGGGGAATTCCATATGTAGCTATCCAGCAAGGTAGGGTTGAAATCCACGAAGCCGAGCTCCTCGCCCGCTTCGCGGAAAAGGGACTCTATCAGGCTCTCTCCGTAGGTGACATGGCCGCCGACGGCGGTGTCCCATCTCCCGGGCAGGAGGTCCTTGGTCATGGAGCGTTTTTGGAGGTAGAGATTATCGTAGGGATCGATTATATGCAGATGTACTACGGGATGCAGCAAGTCCGGACGGCCGTGGCACACCTTTCTGCTGCTGCGTCCGATAACCAGCCCCGAAGGCTCTATGATAGGTAGAATCTCGGTATTTCCCCGGGCGGACTTGATTGCCATCAGAGGTGCCGGGTCGGCAGGGTAGAGGAGTTCGGCCATGTTTTATTGATAATTGATGATCCGGAGTTCCTCTGGAGTATAAAGGATGGAATCTATGAAATCGGGGGCTGCCTGGGCAAGGACTACGAAAGTGGCAAGTGCTACGGCGGCAACGGCGGCCACTATGAGAATGGTGACCAGCGTGACCTTCAGCCATTTCGGGAAATGGCGTTCGCGTCTTACCTTTTCTATTTTGACCTCGGGTTCGGCTACAACTTCTTCTATTGTTTCGTCGGCGGGTTCCACCAGAGGGATTTCAGGAATCTCCATAGGGGCCGCATCTTCTTCGACAGTCGCGGAACCCTCCACAAGACTTACCAGTTCCTCGACCTTGGACTGGACCTCCTCCCGGGTCTCGACATGGTTCTTGAGAGAAACCGCTGCCAAGCCGAAACCGTCGGGGAATATATCCAGGTCCTCGTCGGTAATGAAGAAGAAGTTGTTCTGGCGGGTGGAACGCAAACGCCCCAGGCCGGGAAAAACGACCAGTTTCTTTTCGAGAAGTTCTTTTTTTGCTTCCTCCAGGAAATGCTGGAGTATGGCTTTGGACTGGTCGTAGTCGATGCCGTTGCTTTCGCTGTAAAGGGATACAAGCGAATCATCCTCGGAACGGCTGGGGATGAAAGTCACCCTCCTGTAGGGAGGATTGATGGTATATCCCTTATCCGAGAAGCTTGCAGGGACCATTTCGGCCATAAAGGCCCCGAGCCCCGGAAGGCCGACCTCCTCATGATCCAGCAACAGCTGGCCTATCATTTTAGACAGCAAGGATATGTCCATAGAAGTGCAATCTCTTTACAAGATTACAAATATACACAAAAAACGCCTTTCAAAAAAATGTAAAAAATTTTTGCACTCTTAACTTTTTGTACTACCTTTGCAGTCCACAAAATTCCTCCTTAGCTCAGTTGGTTAGAGCACCTGACTGTTAATCAGGGGGTCCTGGGTTCAAGTCCCCGAGGGGGAGCAGAAAGGCCGAGACGCAAGTCCCGGCCTTTCGTCCGTTTATACTGTTCCTCTTCCCTGCGGCAGGGCTAGTTGCTTTTGGGGGTGAAGATGTAGAAGCAGTTGTCGAGTTCGGCCTGGCCTGCAGCGTCAAGCCCGGGATTGCCGAGCTTGGCGAGGTTGAAAGCCCTGTAGTTCCAGCTTGCCCACCAGGTATCGTTCACTTCGACCAACTGAGTGGTAGTATTGCCGGGACGGGACGATGAGTTGTTCTTGGAAGTAAGCGAGACCCACCCCTCGGGGCGATACTGGAAGCCGGACTTGAGCACGATCAGCGAACCGTTGGGGATCTCGGACTTGGTGAACATCTGCGTAGCGGCGAACTGGTTCAGGTTCGAGGCCGTGCTACCGGTAGCGGCAGATATGACCGTAGATTTGTCGGTAGAATTCCAGTAGGCATTATGCGCTATCTGAAGTGTGACGGCGGAATAATTGGTCGGATCATAACCGTAACTCCGCATTATCTCTTCGGGAGTATTGCCACCGCCTCCTCCAGTACCCGGGTAAGATGACTGCGTGACAGCATAAGGGGTCGAGTAGGCAGACTCCACCGCCTCTTTGATGGCAGAGATGAGCTTGTCGGTATAGGTATAGGAAGACGGCTTGTAGCTAACGTCGGCTATGCTCTTGCCCGTTATCTGCCTGGCCCACATCAGAGCGGTGAGCAGGCGGCCCACATCGTAGGACATATGATATCCGTCACGGGTGATATTGTCGCCTTGGAAGCTGGTACGCATATTCTGGACCGCGGTTCCGCAAGGGATGACGAACGACACCTCGTCGTGGGCCAGCACCTTGGTCTTGACGCAATTCACGATTGCGTTGTACATGGTCATCTGGTCGTTGCCGTACTTGTAGAACTCGCTATGCGTGGAATTGCCCTGGTAGGCCCAGGTCATATGCCACATCATGGTAGCACCGGGACAATACCCCTTGACCTTTCCGATGATGGTGGAAAGATAGGGCTCGTAGGTATCCGGCATTCCGGATGACCCGCTGGCCTGCTGCATGCTCACGAAGTCCCAATCCCTCTCGCGCAGGGCGGCATTGGCGGCATAGTTGTTCTTGCTGGACCAGCTGCCGCTGTTGTTGGTGCGGTATTCGTACGCACTCGAATAATTGTTGAGATTCTTGGCATGGGTCTCCAGGGGGCATCCTCCTATGTAGAGGTTGCCCAGGAAGATATCCTTGTAACCCATTTGCTGGAGAATCTGGTAGAGATACTCCATGGCATCCCAGGAAAAACTGTTGCCTATAGCCAATATATAAATGGAATGTACGGATTTCTGGCTGATCGTGAAAGAAGCCCTCTTGGTGAACACCGAAGTTGTGATAAGCACGGTACCGGTACGGGAGCCGCTGGTCTCGTTCGCCGACACCACGAAGTCGTAACCCTTGTCCGTGCGGGTGGCAGTCACCCAATCAGGGACCTCGATGTTGACAGCCATATTGGTATTGACTGCAACGGAGAAGCTTTCGCCCGCAGCAGGAGACTTGCGGTCGACAACGCTCACCTCGAACACCTCGGGGACGGCTGCAGCCTGCGACACGGTGATGGTCTGCGTGGCCGAGCCGGCCGCGATGGAAAGGGTTGCCTCGCGGGCCGAAGTTGCAGAGTTAGCCGAAGCACGGAGTATGGCTTCGCAGCGCCCGGATGCACCGGATGCCGGGGTAAGGCTCAGCCAGTTTGCCGAAGACGTGGCTGTCCATTTCGTGGAAGCCGTGAAAGCGATGGTGGCGCTTTCGCCTTTAGCCTCCATGGAATAGGTGGAAGGAGTATCCAGGACGATGGTATCCTTATTATTGACGTCGTTCTTGGATGGGTTCTCCTTTCCGCAAGCGGCGGCAAGGACTAACAGAAGAACGAATAGTGTCCTTTTCATATGTGGTTATGCGTTTGGTTATTTTGTTCCGAATGCGAATACGCAATGGCTGGTATATGTCTCGCCGGGCTTGACCAGGGCCGAAGGCCACTCCGGCTTGTTGGGAGAATCCGGGAACTTCTGGGTCTCCAGGCAGATGGCGTGGCGGAAATTGTAGACGATCCCGCCCTTGCCGGTAACGGTCCCGTCAAGGAAATTACCTGAATAGACCTGGATGCCGGGTTCGTCGGTATAGACCTTCATCACTATGCCGCTGGCCGGGCAGAAGAGTTCGGCAGCGGGCACGGTATCGTCGCCATCGGTATCAAGGACCCAGTTATGGTCGTAGCCGCGGGCGAAATGAAGTTGCTCGAAGTCGGCGTCTATATCCTGCCCCACAGGCTTCGCAACGCGGAAATCCATAGGAGTACCTTCGACCGGGAGTATCTCGCCGGTGGTCATGAAGGTAGAATCCACGGGAGTGTAGGCAGAAGCGTTGATGAAGAGTTCGTCAGCCGCAACCGAATACTTGTCGGGCTCTCCGGAAAGGTTGAAGTAGGAGTGGTTGGTCATGTTTATGAACGTAGGAGCGTCAGTAGTGGCCTCGTAACGGATGTCGAGGGCATTATCGTCCGTGACGGTGAAGGTCACGCAGGCCCTCACGTTGCCGGGGAAGTTCTGGTCGCCGTCGGCGGAAATGCGTTCCAGCTTGAGGCTGTTCCCGCTCTTTTCCACAAGATTGTAGAACTGATACTGCCAACCTCTGGTGCCGCCGTGCAGGCAGTGCCCGAAGTTGTTCCTGGGAAGCTGGTATTCCTTGCCTTCGATGGTAATCTTGCCATCCTTGATGCGGTTGGCATAGCGGCCGATCGATGCACCGAAATCGGTTTCATTGCGGGAAGGATAGTAATCCTTGAGATCGTCGAAACCTAGCACCACGTCGCGGGGCTCTCCGTTCCTGTCGGGAACCACGATGGACACTACACGTCCGCCGTAATTGGTAATGCTTACTTCCATCCCCGAATCGTTCTTGATGGTGTAAAGTTCAGGGACCTGGCGATTACATGCCACTATGGCAATCAGGGCTGCCAGCGAGGCGATCAGACTCTTTTTCATATTATTTAACTCTTAGTTTTCTGCCTATCTTCAATGTGGTCGAAGGTGTGATGCCGTTCAGTTTGCAGATGGCATTCACGGTAGTATTGTATTTGACGGCCAGTTTGCTCAGGTTGTCGCCGGCTTTGATCGTATGATAACGCGCGGCGGCCATCTCCTTTGCGATGCGTTCTGCCTCGGCGCGCTCCTCTTCTTCGGTCTTGTAGATTTCCTCTTCCTCCTCTTCGGACTCGGGATAATACTTGGACGAAGGCGAGAGGTACTTACGCTTGAGCACGAAATAGCCGTGGCGCAGCACGCCGGATTCGAAATCTATCAACCACTGGGGGTCAAAGGCGAAACCGTCGTAGCGGGTCTCGAAATGCAGGTGCGGGCCGGAAGAACGGCCGGTAGAACCACCCAGGCCTATGACATCTCCGGCAGAAACGTAATCCCCGGCGGAGACATTCCTTTCCGCCAGATGGGCGTATGTGGTTTCCAGACCGGATGCGTGCCGGATAATGATTACGTTCCCATATCCGCGGTTATACATCGAACAACGGACCTTGCCGTCGAAAGCCGCATAGACAGGAGTCCTCATAGGGAGAGGAAGGTCCACGCCCATATGGTTGCGGCGGCGCCTCCATCCGAAAGGAGAGAACACCTTGACCTGCCTGGGGCAGCAGAAACGCGAGCTGGAGTCGGCTAGGCAAAGGGTTATGCGTATGGGCAGATCCTGGAGAGGGGTCCTGAACGGATTCAGTTCGTTCTCTTTCCAGTTGTTGCGGAAGATGCTGCTGTCGGCGAGGAAGCGCATGTCCTTGGCATAATGCCAGGTGCCGTCGTTCAGCAGCACTATCTTTATTATGGGGTTGGATGTGTCCAGAGTATCGTGGACCGCAGGCTTCTCCCCGGGGATCATGGATTTCACGGGTTTGCGGATCTCGCGGGGGATAAGGGCCTCAGCCTCCTTGATGCTGATACGGCGATCCTGCGCTCCGGCCACCAAAGGCAGGAACGCAAGCAATAAAGAAAGGATACTTGCTTTTCTCATCCGGCTATGCCCTCTTCCCTCCGAACTGCCCCTCGATGATAGCGGCTGCTTCTGCAATCTTCTTTTCAAGAACCTCGTCGGTGGTAGCTTCGCAGATGAAGCGGAGATAAGGTTCCGTGTTGGAAGGACGGATGTTGAACCACCAGTCGGGGAACTCCAGACGGTAGCCGTCGAAATCCATCACTGCGTCGGGTTTCCCGGCCGACTCGAAATGCTTCTTGACTGCTTCCATGGCACCGGCCTTGTCCTCGACGCGGAAGTTGACTTCGCCCGAATTCTTATACTTGGTAAGTTCGTCGATCTGCTGGCTGAAGGTCTTTCCTGCACGCTTGAGGGCAGATACGATGCGGAGCACTATGATGCTTGCGAGCATTCCGCTATCGGAATAGAAGAAATCCTTGAAATAGTAGTGGCCGGCAAGTTCACCGCCCCACAGACCGTCGATTTCGCGGAGCTTGGGTGCTGCGAAGGCACGACCCACACGCCAGGTGTGGAGTTCTGCGCCGTACTGCTGCAGATACTCGCCCACGGCCTTGGAAGAACGGATCTCCTGGAGCACGCGGGGGTTCTTCTCTCCCCTTTCGTCGCAGAAGTACTTGGCCATCATCGCGATGATGAGGTCGGGGGCCACGAAACGGGCCTTATCGTCGACGAACATCACACGGTCGGCATCGCCGTCGTAGATGACCCCGAGGTCGGCGCCGCACTTGGCAACCAGATCCTTGAGAGGCTGGACGTTCTTGGGAATGAGCGGGTTGGGCTCATGGTTGGGGAAGCGTCCGTCGATGGTATCGAAGAGCCATTCGGCATTCTCGTCCTTGTATATTTCCTTAGCAAAAAGATTCGCCATTCCATTGGACAGGTCGAAGGCAATCTTTAGGTTGCTGAAATCCCCTTTGTATTTCTTTAGGAAATTGATGTAGTCGGGTTTGATGTCTATTTCGCGTACGCTTCCCTTCTTGGCGGCGGGAGGCGTCGGACGGCCTTCCTCGATCCAAGCCTTGATCTGCCCGAGGCCGGTGTCGAGGCCGACGGGAAGGGCATTCTCGCGGGAGACCTTCATCCCGTTGTATTCCGCGGGATTATGGGACGCAGTGATCTGCACCGATGCCTTGTAACCATAGTTGGCGGTGCCGAAATACACCAGAGGGGTGCTGCTCAGGCCGATATCGTCGACATCTGCGCCGGCGTCGGTTATGCCTTTGATGAGATAGTCATGTACCTCAGGAGAGGAGACACGGCAATCGCGGCCCACCAGGACCTTGTCCGTCTTGAGGAGTGCGGGCAGGAAATAGCCTACCTTGTAGGCGGTATCTTTATCGAAATCCACGTTGTAGATTCCTCGTATGTCATATGCATGAAATGCTCCCATAGTATTTAGTGTTTAACTCACAAATATACAAAATAAATAGTTTTGAGTATATTTGCATCACATTTAAGGACAAAAGGCTATGAAACAATCCCTGAAATTTCTTGTAGGCCTGGCGCTCATTGTCGCAGGCGTTCTTTGGATACTCCATGTTCTCGGCATTCTCGATTTCGAATTCTCTACGAGAGGGTGGTGGACCCTGTTCATTATCGTTCCCAGCATATTCGCTCTTTTCACCCAATCCGACAAGGTCGGCCCTTGCATCGGCATAGGACTCGGTGTTCTTTTGCTGCTGGCCGCCCGCGACATCATAGATTGGAGCATGATGTGGCAACTGGGCCTGGCAGTAATGGTAATAGGTTTCGGCTTCCAGCTCCTTTTCTTCAAGTCCTGTCACTCCGACCCCAAGATCTACGAAAGCAAGAACATCTCCCGTGACGGAAAAGACATCCGCCACATCAACTCCTGCTTCGGAAGGCAGTACCTGACCTTCTCCGGCGAGAAGTTCGACGGTGCCGAGGTGGATACTTCTTTCGGGTCCCTTACCCTGGACCTCAGAGGTGCCATCATCGATAATGACGTATTCATCGACGTGAACGTAGCTTTCGGCGGCATGGTAATCATCGTCCCCGAAGGTATGGCAGTAAGGATTTCCGTGAGCAGCGGTTTCGGCGGAGTATCGGACAACCGCCGCATCAAGGTACTAGACGGCAGCCCCCTCGTGGCCATTTCCGGCAAGGTGGCTTTCGGCGGGCTGGAAATCAGGAACTAGATTATCGGATCTTCGAATTGTACCTGGTAGGTACCTTTCCTGAGGATATACGCTGGAGTTTCTTCACCACCAGCTTCTTACGTATGGGAGCGACAAGGTCGGTGAAGAGTACTCCGTCGAGGTGGCTGAATTCGTGCTGCACCATACGGGCTGCGAAGTTATCGAATTCTTCCACCTTCTTTTCGAAGTTCCCGTCGTAGTACTCCACTTTGATCTTCTTCGGGCGCACCACGTCGCAATAGACGCCAGGGATGCTGAGGCAGCCCTCGTTGTAGGTGGTTTTCTCGTCGCTTTCTTCCAATATGACAGGATTGATGAAGGTGCGTTTGAAGCCTTTCAGATAGTCGTAGATGTCGGCCATCACGTCGCCGTCCACGACCACCACCCTCTGGCTTACGCCAATCTGTGGGGCGGCAAGACCGCAGCCTTCGCTGGCCGCCAGGGTGTCCCAGAGGTCGGTGACCAGCTGCCGGATCTCTTCTTTCTTTTCAAGTGCGGCGGGCTCTGCCTTTTCGCGGAGCACCCCCGAACCGTACAGGTAAATAGGTCGTATCATTTGTTGTTGTTTCTATCCATATAACTCTGCAGGATGATTGCGGCGCTGATCTTGTCGACCGATTCCTTCTTGCGGCGCTCGCTTTTCTTCATTCCGCCGTCGATCATGGCCCGGTGGGCCAGTACGGAAGTAAAGCGTTCGTCTTCCAGGCTCACGGGTATGGAGGGGAAGCGTTTCGCAAGCTGCTTCAGGAACACGTCAACATCGGCCGCGGCCTCCGAAGGGCGCCCGTCCATATTGACCGGATACCCTACGACGAAACGAACTACCCTCTCGGAAGTAGTCAATTTTTGAAGATATTCTATTATCTTTGCAGACACTACGGTTTCGAGCGGAGACGCGAATATCCCGAGCGGGTCGCTCATGGCGACACCCACTCTGGCGCGTCCGTAATCAATACCGATCATCCTGTCCATCAGGGTGCAAATTTACGAAGTTATTATGGGAAAAAGAAATTTTGCGGATTGGAATAAGCTCTACAGAGTATCCCTCGTAGAAGACCGTACGCACCAGAGGATCAAGTTCTGGAGGTTCTCCAGGATAGGGTTCATCGGGCTTGCGGTCGTAGCGCTGATTTTGGTATCGCTGCTTTTCTGGTCCATCATTTCCTTCACTCCCCTGCGCACCACGATTCCCGGTTATCCCGACGACCATTTCAAACGCGGCGCAATAGCAAATGCACTTAAGATAGATTCCCTCGAAAACGAGATGACCCGCTGGGCCATCTACGCCCAGAATCTCAGCCGCATCCTCGCCGGGGAAGAAGGCCTCAAGGCCGACAGCCTGCTCACCGCCAACACCAAGGAATACCTGCGCAAGATGAGTGACGAACAGATTATCCGCGGGGATTCCATCCTGCGCACCAGCGTCAGCAACACCGAGCAGTTCAACATCTCCGACCGCAAGCGGGAACTCCCCCTCGAAGGGCAGCATTTCTTCTCGCCTCTGAAAGGTACGATCTCCCAGGCATTCGATGCCGTGCTGCATCCCGCCGTGGACATCACCGCACCTGCAGGTGCCGTTGTGAGTGCGGTGCTGGACGGAACCGTCATCTTTGCCGACTGGGCGGATGCCACCGGCTATTCCCTCGCAATCCAGCACGACAGCGGAATCATTTCATTCTACAAGCATAATCAGAAGCTTCTGCGCAAAGTCGGCGACAAAGTCAGCGCCGGCACCCCCGTGGCCCTGGTGGGAAGCACCGGCGGGCTCACTTCCGGGGATCATCTGCGCTTCGAACTCTGGTATCAGGGCGAGAGCGTCGATCCCGCCAGATACTGTAAATTCTAACATCTCCCGAGAGTGAAAAGAAAGATTGCAATACTCGGTTCCACCGGCTCAATAGGCACCCAGACCCTGGACATAGTCCGGCAGCACAGGGACCTCTTCGAGGTGGAACTCATCTCCGCCAACAATAACGTCGCGCTCCTCGCCGAACAGGCCAGGGAATTCGACGTGAACAATGTGGTCATCTGCAATGAAAACCGCTATGCAGAGCTCTCGGAAGCGCTTTCCGGCAGCGACAGCAAGGTCTTCGCCGGCATCGGCAGCCTATGCTCCCTGGCCGCTGCGGAAGATGTGGACATAGTGGTAGGCGCAATGGTAGGATTCAGCGGACTCCGCCCCACCCTCGCCGCCCTCGAAGCCGGGAAGATAGTAGCCCTTGCAAACAAAGAGACCCTGGTCGCGGCCGGCAGCATCGTTACCCGTACCATGCGCGAGCACGGGGCCGTAATACTGCCTGTGGATTCCGAGCACTCGGCCATCTTCCAGTGCCTGCTCGGCGCCCAGGGAAATGCAGTAGAAAAAATACATCTCACAGCATCCGGAGGGCCTTTCCGAAGCTGGCCCAAGGAGAAGATAGCAGCTGCCACCGCGGCTCAGGCCTTGAAGCATCCCAACTGGAACATGGGGGCTAAAGTCACCATAGATTCGTCCACCATGATGAACAAGGGTTTCGAGGTTATCGAAGCCCGCTGGCTCTTCGACATCCCCGCCGAGCGCATCCATGTGGTGGTGCATCCCGAATCAATCATCCACTCCATGGTGGAGTTCGAGGACGGCGCCGTGATAGCCCAGATGGCCAGCCCGGACATGAGGGAGCCCATTGGATTCGCGCTCAGTTTCCCTGCCAGGATCACGGTGGGTAACAAGAAACTGGATTTCGGTCAGATCGGCAGCCTTTCTTTCAGCGAAGCGGACATCGACCGCTTCCCTTGCCTTGGTCTGGCATACGAGGCTATCAGGCGTGGCGGAAACGCCCCTTGCGCCTTAAATTCCGCCAACGAAATCGCCGTTGCAGCATTCCTGGAGGGCAAAATAGGGTTCTACGACATCGCGCGTCTGTGCGAGCAGGCGCTCGCTGGCGTGAATTTTGTTGCAGCCCCTGAACCCGACGACATTTTCGCCACTCACGCCGAGGTTGCCGCTAAAGCCCGGGAAGCTATCCGATAATGGTCTTTTTAATGAAATTCGTGCAAGTTCTGCTTGCATTGTCCATACTGATCATAGTGCACGAATTCGGGCACTTTACCTTTGCGAAACTGTTCTCTATCAGGGTCGAAAAGTTCTTTCTCTTTTTCGACGCCGGAGGCACTTTCCTCTTCAGCACAAAACGCAGCAAGTGGTTCACCAGCATATGCCCCAAGGCTCTGGATTGGCAGACCGAATACGGAATAGGCTGGCTCCCTTTCGGAGGTTATTGCAAGATTTCCGGAATGATAGACGAGAGCATGGACATCGCCCAGATGAAGCGCAAGCCCGAAGCTTGGGAGTTCCGTACGCACAATCCCTGGCAGCGCCTGCTGGTAATGGGCGGGGGCGTGCTCTATAATTTCATCTTCGCAATCATCGCATTCAGCATAATCATGGCCATCTGGGGGCAGAGCTACATACCCAACAAGGGAAATAAGATCTACCCTAATGCGCTGGCCGAGGAGATGGGCTTCCGTGCGGGAGACGAGATACTCGCCTTCGACAACTACGTACCTGGGAATTTCGGGATGCTGCAGGCCGACCTGGCCCGCAGGAACGTGCGTCAGGCCAAGGTTCTCCGCGGGAACGACACCATCACCCTCTACATCGACGGTGCCATGCTCGGAGAGGTACTCAACTCCCAGACCATGTTCGACCTTGCCATCCCCTTCTGCATCGATTCAGTCGCGACGGGTGGAGTCAATGCCGGCAGGGACCTGCGCCACGGAGACCGTTTCGTTGCCATCTCCGGCAGGGAAGTCGAATATCTGCAGGATGCCAGAAAGGTATTCGCCGAATATCCCGGTCAGGAGATTGATGTCGACATTGTCCGCGATGCCGACACCCTCACTTCGAAGGTTCAGGTGGACAGCGCCGGCCGCATAGGTGTTTATATGCAGCTTCCGGAGCTTGCCAGCATCAAATACAAAGGCCTGCAGGCAATTCCCGCGGGAATCAAGTTCACCGGCAGCACCATCGCAGGGTATCTTCGCGACCTGAGGCTGCTGGCTACTCCATCGTCCGGAGCATACAAGTCGGTGGGCAGTTTCATCGCCATCGGCCAGGTATTCCCCTCCGTATGGGACTGGTACCAGTTCGTGTTCCTTCTCGGCCTGTTCTCCATCATGCTGGGAGTAATGAACCTGCTGCCCATCCCCGGGCTCGACGGCGGGCACATAGTGTTTCTGCTCTTCGAGATAATCACGGGCCGCAAACCGTCCGACCGCTTTATGGTGATAGCCCAGATAGTGGGGATGTTCCTGCTGCTGGGGCTCATGCTGCTTGCCTTCGGCAACGATATTGGAAGATTAATACATTGATTATATGAAAAGGATTATTTGTCTCACACTGCTTGTCTTTGCACTTTGCGCGTGCAAAGGAAACCGACAGACCCTGCTGCCGAACGTAAGCGGCAAGGCAGGTGAGGTCATGGTGGTAATAGAGAAAGTGGACTGGGAAGGTGCCGCAGGCAATTCCATCAGGGAGCTCCTCGCCGCCGACTGCCCCTGGTTCCTTATGAGAGAGCCGCTCTACTCGCTCTGCAATGTGACCCATGGAGGATTCGCCGACATGTTCAAGGTGCATCGCAACGTCGTTTACTTCGATATCGACCCTCAGGTGGAAAGCAGCGGCGTCAAGTTCCTCAAGGATGTCTGGGCCAAACCCCAGGCCGTAGTCCAGATTGCGGCTCCGGATTCCCAGACGGCAGCACAGCTTGTCGAGAAAGAAGGGAAGAAGATAGTTTCCTTTATCGAGCAGTCCGAACGTAACCGCGTCATCCGCAATACCATGCTTTACGAGGAGAAGCCCCTGCACAACATGGTGGTGGACATCTTCGGCGGCGGTCTCCACTTCCCTACCGGATACAAGTTCAAGAAAAAGACTTCGGATTTCATATGGATCGCCGACGAAAAGCAGTACACCATCCAGGGAGTATTCGTCTATCGCTATCCCGCCCTCGGCAACAGTTCCGACTTCCGTCGCGAGAACATCATCGCGCACCGTAACGAAGTACTGCGCAACAATGTGCCGGGCATGTTCGACAACACCTACATGACTACGGGCACGATTCCTACCCCTACGGTGGAATTCATCAAGTTCGGTTCACGCAACTTTGCCCAGACCCGCGGATACTGGGAAGTCGCCAATGATTATATGGGTGGTCCTTTCGTTTCCCATTCGTTCTACAGCCCCGACGGCTTATATGTAATTGTGTGCGACGCGTTCGTCTATGCACCTAAATATGATAAGCGTCAGTACCTCCGTCAGGTAGAGTCTCTGCTGTATTCGTGGGAGTGGAAAGAAATAAAGGTCGAAAATTAGTTGCGGAATAAAAAAATATTCGTACCTTTGCACTCCTTTGAAATGCTGGTGGGTTCGTATAACGGTTAGTACTCAGGATTTTCATTCCTGCAATAGGAGTTCGATTCTCCTACCCACTACCAGAAATTATAAAAAAGTATAACAATGGCAAATAACGCATCAGCAGAGAAAGCCAATCGCCAAGGCGAAAGGCGGAAAATGCATAACAGGTATTATGCAAAGACTACCAGGAACGCCATCCGCGCTATCCGTACAACAACCGATAAGAAAGCCGCTGAGGCAGAAGCTCCCAAGGTTTTCGCGATGATCGACAAACTTGCAAAGCAGGGTGTCATCCACAAGAACAAGGCTTCTAACCTCAAGAGCGGAATCGCGCTGTACATCGGTAAGCTTTCCTAAAAAAATCATAACAGAGCGCGGTTAATATCCGCGCTTTTGTTTTCGAGAAGTAGCGCAGTTGGTAGCGCACCACGTTCGGGACGTGGGGGTCGGGCGTTCGAGTCGCCTCTTCTCGACGAAAAAGTCCGGATGAACCGGACTTTTTTCTTTATGGAAGCGGCGGCCTGAAGTACCCCTTGGCTATTTGTTCTGTTCGGCGACGGAGGCGTCGTGGATGAGATTGAAGATGCGCTTCACGAATTCGGGGTCGAGGCCGTAATTCACGGCAGAAGCGCCGACCTTGTCGAGAACGGCATCCCAGCGCCCGGGCTGCACGATGGCAACACTGTTCTGCTTCTTCAGCGAACCTATGGCACGGCTCACCTTCATACGCGAAGCCAAAGTATAGATCAGGTTCTCGTCTATCACGTCGATCTGGGCACGCAACTGGCGCAGCTCATCATTGAACTGCTCATCCATGGTAACCGCATCGCGGACCACCAGGCTCTCCAGAAGCACTATCAGATCCGAAGGAGTAAGCTGCTGCGAAGCATCGCTCAAAGCGCAGGAAGGGTCGCAGTGCGACTCTATCATCAAACCCTCGAGGCCGAGGTCCATGGCCCTCTGGGAAAGCTCCTGCAGATAATCACGTTTGCCGCCCATATGGCTCGGGTCAGCGAACAGAGGCAGCTCGGGATAGCGTGCCCGGAGCTCCACCGCCATATCCCACTGGGGATCGTTGCGGTATTTGATCTTAGCGGCGGAAGATACTCCGCGATGTATGGCACCCAGCTTGCGTATGCCCTGGGCATTCAGACGCTCGAAGGCACCTATCCACAGATCCAGGTCGGGATTCACGGGATTCTTTACCAGCACCGGGATATCGGTATCGCGCAGAGCCTCGGCAATCTCCTGCACGAGGAAGGGATTGGCAGTGGTCCTGGCACCGAGCCATACCATGTCGACACCGTATTTCAGGCATTCGAAGACATGCTTTTCGCTGGCGACCTCGGTACAGATCTTCATCCCGTACTCCTTTTTCACCTTCTGCATCCACTTAAGGCCGGGCGTACCGACGCCTTCGAAACTGCCCGGATGGGTGCGGGGTTTCCAGATTCCTGCGCGGAACACATTGATGCCCACGGCCTTTAGCCCCTTGGCAGTTTCCATTACCTGCTCTTCGCTTTCAGCGCTGCACGGACCCGCGATCACACAGGGACGCGGCGGGAGATGGAAGAATCCCCAGTCGTTCAGCGGTACCAGATCCATTTTACTAGCCATTATCGTATAATCCTTTTAATCTTGTTTCCTTCGTCGATGAGCTCCCGTATCTTATCGGAATCGTAAGCGTCGATAGCCTTGCGGAAGTCCTTCATCTTGTCGATGTAGGTATCGATGACCCGGAGCACGTTGTCGCGGTTCATCGCGAGTATGGGCACCCACATGTCGGCGCTGCTCTTTGCGAGGCGGACGGTGGATGAGAAACCGCCCGAAGCCAGGTCGAAGATATGCTTCTCGTCCTTCTCCTTATCCAACACGGTAAGCGCGAGTGCGAAAGAAGTTATGTGGGAGATGTGAGACACATAGGCGACGTGCATGTCGTGGGCGTCGCTGCGCATGTAGGTCACACGCATGTTCAGGGCATCGTACAGGCGCTCTATCTCGCGTACGGCCTTGGGAGAAGATTCCTCGACGTCGCAGAAGATGCAGGCGCGGGAGTCGAAGAGCCCGGGCATCGCAGCCCAAGGCCCGGAATACTCGGTACCGGCCATTGGATGGGTCGCCACATATTGGGCCCTTGCCTTGTGGCCATAGGCCACCTGGCACATGGATTCCTTGACGGAGCAGACGTCGATGACTATCTTCTCCGTACCGGCGATCATGTCCAGCACCCGGGGCAGCAGACGCGTAGCAGCATCTACCGGCACCGCCAGCACCAGAACGTCCGAAGCGGCCACGCATTCCTCCAGGGGGAGGATCTCGTCGGCGAGGCCAATCTTCATCGCAGCTGCGGCGTTCACCTTTTCGTTCTCGACACCGATTACCCGGGAAGCATATCCGCGGGCTTTCAGGTCGATGGCCATGGAACCGCCGATTAGTCCGAGACCTACTATACCTACATTCATATTACAGCTTTTATTTTTTCGAGCGCCCTGCCCAGCTTCTCGACGGTTGCGCAGAGCGACACGCGCATGTATTTTTCGCCATTATGTCCGAAGATGAAGCCAGGGGTGATGAACACGCCGGCTTCGTGCAGGAGCTTGTCGGAAAGGGCCACGGGATCGACTCCTTCCGGCACCTTTCCCCAAAGGAACAAGCCTTGGGAGGCAGGATTGTACTTGATTCCGAGGGCATCGAAAAGTTTCCCGGCCGCCACGCGCCTGCGCTCGTATTCGGCATTCAGCTCCTTGAACCATTCCGGGCCCTGGGCAAGGGCCTCGACGGCCGCTAACTGCAGGGGACGGAAGATGCCGGAGTCGAGCTGGCTCTTCACCTTGAGTATTTCGTAGATTACATCTGCCGAGGATGCAACCATCCCCAGACGCCAGCCGGCCATGTTGTGAGCCTTGCTGAGCGAGTTGAGTTCCAGGCAGCAGTCCTTGGCGCCGGGAACCGAAAGGATGGAATAATGATTCTCGGTCAGGATGAAACTATAGGGATTGTCGTTGCAGATGAGGATTCCGTGCCTGCGGCCGAAGTCCACCAGCTTCACGTAGAGCTCGGGATCTGCCGGCGCGCCCGTGGGCATGTTAGGATAGTTGGTCCACATCATCTTCACGCCGCTCAGGTCGGATGCTTCCAGAGCCTCCAAGTCGGGCTGCCACCCGCGGGATTCCACCAGGTCGTAATAGACTATCTCTGCCTCACAAAGACGGGCGGCGGAGCTGTAGGTAGGATAACCCGGGTCCGGTACCAGGACCTTGTCGCCTTTGTTAAGGAAGGCGAGCGAGGTTATGAGGATACCCTCTTTGGAACCGGTCAGAGGCTGGATTTCCTTGGCAGGGTCCAAGCTCACGCCATACCAGCGGTCGTACCATACGGCAAAGGCCTTGCGAAGCTCGGGAATGCCGGTGTAGCTCTGATATGCATGCACTCCGTTCTGGACTGCGGTGGCACAGAGTTCGTCGATGGCGGCCTGCGGAGGACGCCCGTCAGGGGATCCGATACCCAGGTTGATGATGGGTTCGGTACGGCCATCGGCATTCATTTCGGCGATTTGACGATTCTTCTTCGAGAAATAGTACTCTTTGACGCTCTCGGTACGTCGGGCTGCTTGTATGATCATAAGGCGGATTTATATTCTCCTAATATCTGGAATTCATCTATCAGCGGCCTCACCGCAGCAAGTGCCTGCTGGTATCTTTCGTATGTACTGAACTTGATGTCGGCATAGAAGAAGTACTGCCATTCCTTTCCGGGGATGGGCAGGGACTGGATGCGGGTGAGATTCATCTCGTAGAACGAGAGGATGGTGAGGATGTGCGCAAGGGAACCCGGGGTATGGGGCAGGGTGAAACAAAGCGAGGCTTTGTCGATGTCCTTTTCCTGTACGCTTAGGTCGGGATCCATTATCAGGAAGCGCGTGAAGTTCTGCTTGTATGTCTCTATGCCGGGGGCGAGGATTTCGAGCCCGTAAAGCTTGGCAGCCAGTTCGGATGCGACAGCGCCGACACCCATCAGGCCCTCCTCGGCCAGCTGTGCGGCCGATTTCGCGGTGTCTTCCGACTCCACCAGGCGGATCCGGGGC
>JAFZJI010000133.1 GCA_017552105.1 Bacteroidales bacterium
GATGGCGCAGAGGGGAGGTTATTATGGCCGTGCCGGAAAGGTTTTCACCGTTTCCTTGCACGTGAAAGACTCCTTGTCCGGCGAAAACGTCTCTTTCGCATCGGTTTATCTCAAACCGGCGAAGGACACCATCATTACCAATTTCACCCTGTCCGACCACGATGGCAATGCTGTCCTGGACAAGGTGACTAGGGGCCAGTACACCCTGAACGTGGAATTGATGGGCTACAAGCCATTCGTGCGTGCCATGTACCTGTCCGACAATACCAATGTCGGAGACATTCTCCTTAAAGAAGATGTGGCGATGCTGGAGGCTGCAAAAGTCAGCGCGGCAGTCAGCCCCATGGAGATAAAAGGGGACACCCTGGTCTACAATGCTGCAGCTTTCAGCATCAGTCAGAACGACATGCTGAAGGATCTTCTGAAGAAGATGCCGGGCATCCAGGTCGAAGATAACGGCACCGTCACCGTTCAAGGCGAAACGGTCTCCCAGATAACCGTGAACGGCAAGACCTTTTTCATGGGCGATAAGAGAGCCGCTCTCGACAACCTCCCCGCCAGCGTAGTGAACAAGGTGAAGGTGGCCGATAACGAATCCGATCTGTCCCGTTTCACGGGGATTCGTAGGGGCGGAGGCTCCAAGGACAAGACAATGGATGTGGAGCTGAAACAAGAGTTCAAGAAGGGCGTTTTCGGAAACCTGCGTGCTTCGGGCGGGGCATCCATCCCCTCTGAAGGCCAAGACGAAATGGTCGCCGAGCTTCCATTCCTCTGGAATGCTTCGGGACTGTTGTCGAGTTTCCGGGAAAAAGACCAAATCACGCTTCTGGCCCGCGGGCAGAACATAAACGTGAGCGATTCTCCTATCAGTATGAAGGGGAGTGGCATTAATACCAGCAGACAAGCCGGGACCAACTGGACGACCGACCGCGTCAAGAATGTCGATACCGGTGTAAGTGTCTATTACAACGGAAGATCACGGGAGAATGCTTCCAGGGAAGTATCTTCCGACTATCCTGCCTCGGGCGAAGAAGTCGACTCCGAGAAAAGCAGCAATTCCCTGAGTGGGAATGACGCCCTCAACGCCAGCCTGAACATGAGGAGCAGAAAAATCAAAGGTATTACCTTTAATCTGCAGCAGGATTTCAACTATGGCAGGGGAACAACCTCCGGCAATTCTGCTTCGTCTTCCAGCATAGACGGGGGGCTGACGAACAAATCCGTATCCAACAACTCATCGGAAAGCCGGGATCTGACATCCCGGGGGAACTTCTATATCGGATACAGACGCTTCGAAAAGAAGGGCAGGAGTGTCGTACTGTCCGGTAATTATTCTCTGGGTAGCAGCAATGGCAACAGCCGCGAATATACCCGCACGGACTATACGGTGTCCGGTAGCTCTATTGTCAAGGACCTCCGCTACGATAATACCGGGAGCAATGCCAGCGGGCTTTTCAAACTGTCGTACGTCGAACCCCTGGGGGGAGACTTCCTTTTGCAGACCACACTTTCGGCCAGGCTGCAAAACAACCGGCAGGAGCGCATCGCCTATGATTCAGACGGAAGTGCGAACGACTACTATACTTCCGCATCGCGCAACAGCGGGACATCCGGTCAGGGATCGATGCTGCTGCAATACAACAACAAGAAAGTTTCTTTCCAGGCCGGCCTGTCGTCGTATGCCGACAACCTATACAAATACTCCCGCAACCTCGGTGTGGAAACCGAGCTCGGCAAGGATGAATGGCAATGGAAGTGGGCACCGTTTTTATACCTTTCATACAAGGGATTCCGTTTCATTTACAACGGAAACTCTATCCAACCATCCAACAACGACCTGATGCTGGTGCTTAACATTACCAACCCCTTGAGGATAAGCACCGGAAACAGCTATCTCAAGCCTTACTTTTCGCACTCCGGCGAAATTGATTATGATTTAGGAAGGACCCCGAACGACGGACGCCGCCGACCGGACAGGGCCAAGGCTTCCAACTTTCTGAAATTCCGGCTGAAGGCCGATGTCCAGCAAGGCAGCATAGTGGTTGCAAGCTGGTACGATGCCGACAGGATACAGTATCAGGTGCCCGTCAACGCCCGGAAACCCGCTCTCGTCATATATCCCAGCATAATCGCTAACAAGGCTTTCGGCCCAAAGGATAAATGGCAGCTTACTTTCTACGGGCGCGCCAGTTTCCGGCAGTCTGTCAATTATCAGGCACAGGGGACCCTTGCCGGAATGGATATAGATGCTTTTGACTACTCGTCCTTCATGGCCTCTTTCTGGGGGAATGCCTCCGGCAACCGTTTCTATTCCGGTGCCAGCGGATTCAAAGAGAGCCTGACACGCCAGTTTAACTACGATCCCGACATTACCCTGCGGTATCGCGATGACGACAATCTGGAAGTATCCGTTACCAACTCGTTCGCAGGTAATCACGTATGGTATAGTCTCGACAAGAAATCGAACTCCGACACCTACGAGTATTCCTTGTATGTCAATGCTTCCTACACTACTCCGAAAAAGTATAAACTGAGCGCATTCTATCAGTTCAACCGTTATTTCGGGTACTCCGATTCCTTCGCTGACAAGACACATGACCTGAACATCAGCATTTTCAAGGATATCAAGGCCTTTACCATCTCGTTGCAGGCCAAGGACATCCTTAACAACGGGCTGACCATCGCACGTGATATCAGCGCAACCGGCGTTACGGATTCTTACAGCCTTTCCATCGGACGTCACGTCCTGCTAGGTATTACTTGGAATTTCGGAAAGATGAATTCCTCCCGCTTGGACCGTGCCAACAATGCGGCCAGGCAGATGAAGTCGTTCGGCCTATGAGACGGTGCATTCTCTTGATACTCTTGCTGGCGGCCCTTCCGCTTGGCGCCCAGCCCCTCCGCGTCGCCTTCGTGGGGGATCCGCAGGTGGATGATGAGACGGAGTTGGGATATGCCCGGCGTTCGGTCTATGCGGAACTACAGGCCCGGAAGGACATCGACCTTGCCATCTTCCTCGGAGATATGGTGAACGACGACGTGTCGCTGCTGGTTCCCACCCGGGCTATACTGGATTCCCTTCCTTTCCCCTGGGCCTGCGTGCCGGGAAACCACGACCGCGATTTCTACGGCCTCAAGAAGGGCCGTGCCATCAGTTTCGACCGCAGCGTGCAGGAAGGCAAGGCCCGCGACATGGCCACCTACAGCCGCATAATAAGTGCTCCCGACACTGCTTTCGTGATGGGAGGTATCCGCTTCATAATGATGGACGATGTCCGCAGCAATGGCAGGTCCGACTATGAGGGAGGCTTCCGCGAAGACCAGAAAACCTGGCTCTCGCAGGTTCTTTCCGACACTCCCGATGCGATGCAGGCTGTGCTCTGCGCCCACATCCCCTTCTCGGAATTCAAGGCCCTCGACTCGCTGGAAACCATACTCTCCGTGCATCCCAAGATGCTGCTGATGTGCGGCCACACCCATACCATGGCCCGCCATATGCTGGAATTCCCCGGCGGACTGGCCCTGGAAGAAGTGCTCGCCGGCGCTGCCTGCGGCTCCTGGTGGAGAGGCCGCCCCGACGCCCACGGCATTCCCTCCGCAACGCAGGGATGCGGAGCTTCTCGCTGCTATTATCTGGCAAAATTCTCCCGCAAGGGATACAAGCTCGACTACAAAGTCATAGGCCGTCCGGCGGCAGAGAAAGGTTCTGCCTGGATAGCCGACAGCACCCGGCTGGTACTGAATATCTACGGCGGATCCACCTCCGGCAAAGTGCGCGTAAAGCTCTCGGGCTGCCGCCGCTGGATAGATGTGCCGCTGCGCAAAGAGCCCGCCCCGGAAGCCTTCGAGGTTGTGGCCTACAACAAGACCCTCCCCAAGAAAGGCCGCTCCCGCAACCGCTCCTACATCCCCATGCGTACTGTGGCCTCTCCCCACATCTGGTCCGTCAACTTCAAGAACGACCCGGAAATGCTGGAGGCCCTTCGCAAATCAGAAAGTAAGAAGATCAAAATACGATACGAAGACCCTTCGATGAATTTACGTTTTTTATTATCTTTGAGGACTGCTTCTAACCACAAAGATTGATTAACGTATGAAATTCCGATTACTTCTTATCGTAGCCGCGGGAATGGCCCTCCTGTCGGCGAATGCCCTTGAAGCCAAATCAACCAAGGTTACCATCAGCAAAGAAGTGCTCCGGGACAAGATCCGCGGAGCCTGGGCCGGCCAGGTGATAGGTTGTACCTACGGCGGCCCCACCGAGTTCAAATTCTCCAGTTTCATCCCCGACGAATATCCCATCGAATGGCATGATCATATCGTAAAGTGGTGGTACGACCATGTGCCCGGACTTTACGACGACGTTTACATGGATCTCACCTTCGTCGAAGTCTTCGAGCGCGAGGGCTTGGATGCCCCCGTGGAAAGCTTCGCCAAGGCTTTCGCCCACGCCGGATATCCCCTCTGGCATGCAAACCTCCAGGCACGCTACAATATACTCCAGGGCATTATGCCCCCGGAATCCGGCCATTGGAAGAACAATGCCCACGCCGATGATATCGACTTCCAGATCGAGGCCGACTACGCCGGCATAATGGCTCCCGGAATGGTGAACTCCGCCGTGGATTATACCGATGAGATCGGCCATATAATGAACTACGGCGACGGTTGGTACGGTGGAGTGTACGTGGCCGCGATGTACTCCCTCGCATTCATCTACGACGACATCCCCTTCATAGTGCGGGAGGCCCTCAAGACCATCCCTGCCGAAAGCAAATATTACAAGTGCATGGCGGATGTCATCCGCTGGTGGGAACAGTATCCCGACAACTGGCACATCACCTGGGCCCTCGCAAACGAGAAGTACGGATACGACATCGGATGCCCGGCCGGACTGAACTCCGCCTTCAACATCGACGCCGTCATCAACAGCGCCTACATCATCATCGGCCTGCTCTATGGGGGCGGCGACTTCTTCCGTACCATCGACATCTCCACCCGCTGCGGGCATGATTCCGATTGTAACCCTGCCTCCGCCGGCGGCATCCTGGGAACCATCCTCGGCTTCGAGGGCATCCCCGAACGCTGGAAACAGCCCATCTACGAGGTTGAGGACCGCGAATTCAAGTACACCGACATCTCCCTTAACCGTGCCTGCCAGATGAGTTACAACCAGGCCCTGCAGGTAATCGCGAAGAACGGAGGAAAGGTGTCCGCACAGTCGGTCACCATCAAGACCCAGGACCCCAAGGCCGTGCGCTTCGAACAGTGCTTTGCCGGCCTCTGGCCCGTCGCCAAGAAGGATATCAAGAAGACTCCCTTCAAGATGGGAGAATACTCCTTCGTAGGCAAGGGGGCCATACTGACATATCACTTCATCCTCCCCAAGAACTACTCCGTGACCGATTATCAGGCGACGGTGGAAGTCTGGGTGGACGGAAGCCTCTACCGTACCGTCAAGCTTCCCACCGCAGGCAACGGCCAGACCCGCGAGATCTGCGGCATCTGGGACCTTCCGCTCGGGGAGCACAAACTGTCCCTGAACTGGATTGATAAGCCCGAGGACGTGAACATGGTGGTAGATTGCATCAACATCTTCTCCGACAGATTATGAAAAGGATTCTGCTCATCGCTGCGGCCCTGCTGATGGCCCTGCCCCTTTCCGCAATCAGCACCA
>JAFZJI010000134.1 GCA_017552105.1 Bacteroidales bacterium
GATATTGCAGGCCAGTATTGGCCATAGGCGGTCGTGTAACCAGGGTTGGCAGATTCGCCGAACACATCTATCGAGACATATACTCCCAGCTGGTGGAGTTCGTCGCAGGCATAGCGTACGAAGTTCTGAATGGCCTGCACCTTGCTTTCTCCGTAGCGGTTGCGGTAGTCCATCTGCTCGTCAATGCTTATCATCTTATCCGGGAAGCGGACATAGTCGAAATTGATTTCGTCAAGGCCGAACTTGCGCACTGATTCCTTGGCCAGTTCTACGTTGAACTGCCACACGTCGCGGCTGAATGCGCTGGGCCAGTAACTCTTGTTATGCAGGAAGGGCTGTCCCGTGGCTTTTTCGCAGATGCAGGATGCGGGATGGTCTTTGGCATAGTAACTGTCCTTGAAGCAAGTTATACGGCCTATTACATAGTAGCCTTTTGCGTGGAGCTTGTCTATGGCCTGCTTGTAGAGCTTTTCCTTCTCCTTGCCAGCCCATTTGTAGTTTGTAGGAGAATACTTCTCCATTGCCTCTGCCTTGTATCCGGGGCACTCGTTGTCTTTTATATCGATGACGAATGCATTGATGCGGGTGCTGTCGGCAAGGGCGATGAAGGAATCTATGTTCCTGAGTCCTGCCGGATTGATGGTAAGGTAGAAGGCGTTGACCGGATCCGGCATGGGATTGCCGGCGAATACGGGCTTCTCGTAGGGCCTGAACTCGCAGCCTGTGGCTTCTCCCCCTTTGAATGTATTCTTGGCTTTGGCGTGGGATTCGTCGAAAATGCTGTAACGCTCTGCCGCTTCCTCTGCGGTGAGCACGGCGTATTTGCCGAATATCCAGGCTTCCTTGCCGGCATATTTCACTTTATAGCGTGAGACTCTTCCATCCGGAAGGACTTTGTCGAAACCCAGCACTTCCAGGCGCGAGCCTTTCTTGGCAAAACCGCAGATATGGGAGGTCAGGGTATCGTCGATTACGGATGCTGAAGTCTGTACGAATACTTCTTTCTCAAGCACCACCGCTCCGGGATCGGATGCAAGAGCTTCGGAATCGATGTAGAAACGCTTCTTGCCCAGGCGGGCGGCGAAATAACGGACTCCGTCGGATTTCAGGCTTTTATCCGGGCTGATGATGAGCCCGGTGCCTCTGGGTATGGAATCTATGGGATTCAGCTCGCCTTTTTTTGCAGATTCGAACACCCGCACGGTAGCGGTTCCGGAAGCGACGTATGCGGTATAATCTCCCGGGCTGCTGCAGGCAGCTAATAACAGGACCAGAGATGAAAGATAAAAGAATCTCATCAGAATGTGTAGCTTAAAGCCAGGCCTGCCGAGCTGTTGCCTTCGGAATCAGGCGCGAAATATGGGAGGAAGTTCAATTTTCCCAGTTGCCGTTTCTCCCAAGGCAGCAACCAGTATGCGATTTTTGCACTCAATATTCCTATTCCGGCACCCGCAAGCACGTCGTTGCTCCAGTGCCGTTCGTTGTACATACGTAGGAAGCCCGTGGTGGCGGCAATTGCGTAAGCAGCTGCACCCCAATAGTTGCCGTATTCCAGCCTTACGAGTTCGGCACCCAAGAAAGAGGTCGCAGTATGGCCGGAGGGGAAGGAATTGTTCCTGCTGGAATCCGGTCTTGTTTCTCCTACGGCATATTTGAGGCTGGTTACCAGCATCCATGTGATGGCGGAACCGGTGGCAGCAAGGGCTATCTTCTCCTGCCATCCCTCACGCTTGCCCTTGTCCAGGCAGAGCAACAAGGTGGAGGCTATGGGAATATATTGGATGTAATCATCGGCGTGGATGTAGCAATTCCCCCGGATATCGCTCATGTAATCTTTGATGGGGATGTTGACATCCTTCTTGTACGCATCCAAGAGCCCGAGGCTCCCGGCACCTACAAGTACGGTAGGAACTATTATCTGCTTGAAATTGAAGGAGGTGTTGTAGGTGTCGCCGGAAGGACGGCCGTAACGGTCCTGGCCGCACAGCGGAAGCTGAGTGCCAAGCAGAAGCAGGACGAGTATGGCGCGTCTGATCATGCGAGATGCAATTCGTAGCTAGCTATATCGAATTCACGGTCATCTCCCATATGCTTGCCCTGGTCGTCGGAAATCTTGATAACCTTCTCCCAAGGGTCCTTGGAGCTCATGCGGCAGCGGGAAAGCTTCATTACTATGTTTGCAGCCTTGTAGCCTTCGATACCCGGATCGCAGGTAATATTCGTGCCGATACCGGCGCTGAATTTCACCTTGCCGCGGAAATAATCGGCAACTTCCTTGTATTTGGGGAAGTTCAGGGCATTGCTGAAAACTATGATCTTGGATTTGGGATCGATGCCGAACTCTTCCAGACGGGCAATTATGGCATCCCCGACCTCTTTCTCGTCACCGGAGTCCTGACGGAAACCGTCGAGTAGCTTGGCTTGCTTCATGGTAAGCGTACGCAGGAAGGATTTGGTGGTGAAGGTGTCGATGAGGGCTGTACCCAGTGCACCGTCATAGACCTTGATCCAGTCTTCGAGCGAAAGGTAATTGGCTCTCTTGTAGCCAAATACGCCGCTATGGAACATCACCCACTCGTGAGGGAACGTCCCTATGGGGGTCATGTCGTATTTCTTTGCGAAATATACGTTGGAAGTACCGGCGCAATACTTGGGGCACTTCTCCTTGAGCTCCTTGACTATGGCGTCGTGCAATACTGATGAGAAACGCCTGCGGGTGCCGAATTCCGAGAATGAAAGGCCCTCGGCGTTGGCAAGCTCGATCTTGGTGTCGAGCAGGCCGATGGCGGTCTTTATGTCGGCGTTGACTCCGCGGACCCTGTTCCTCAGCTCCGCCACTATTGCAAGTATGGGAACTTCGTAGAGTGTGACTTTATACAGATAGTCGGTCACTTCTATCTGCAGATGCCCCTCGGAATCGAGGCGGGCATCTATCTTGGATGACTCGAAATGGAAACCACGCAGCCATTCCCAATAGTTGCGGTTGATATAACGGATCTTCCCTGTGACATACGAGAATTCCTCGTCGGTAAGACGAAGCCTCTCCAAATGCTTGAACTCCTCCTTGAGCGCTGACAAAAAGGCAGAGTCATAAACTTCCGCTGCACGGTCGTTGAACTTAAATGTCCCTTCTGCAAGAGGATAGAGATGGAAATATGCGTTGGAGGTGGAAAACTTGTAAAGATCGGTATCCAGTATACTCAGAATCATGGCTGCTTGGTTTGATTTTTGTTGCACTAACGTCGTTCTAAATACCTACAAATATAATGAATTTAATCAAAGAAAAATCATTCGGAGGAGAGAGGCCGTTGTTCGGTTTAGAACAGTGCAGGTTGGAGGATATAGTAATAACGGACGGTGAGTCTGGAATCAAGTTCTGCAGCGATATCGAAGTGGTCCGGAGCCGTTTCTTCGGCAAGTATCCGCTATGGCATGTCGACCGCTCCCTGATAGAAGCATGCTACTTCGCTCCCGAATCCCGCTCCGCCATCTGGTACAGCGACCACATGACTATGAAAGACTGCGTCATCGACGCTCCTAAGTTCTTCCGCGAAATGAA
>JAFZJI010000020.1 GCA_017552105.1 Bacteroidales bacterium
CGTGGCAGACCGGAATCACCCACTACCCATCCACAGCGTTTCAGTGGGCAAGGTCTAATTTCGTGGTGGGGACCTTGCCCATTGGAAGTACCTGTGTGGCCGAAATGCGGGCAAGGTGTCGCCCCTGAAATTAGACCTTGCACATCAGAGTGCGTTCTGCGCGGAGTCCGTGCCCAAAAACAACCATTCCTGGGCACGAATGGGGTTTGCGGAAAGCTCCGTGACCAAAACAAGGGTTTTTTGGGCACAAATGGAGTGCGACCTGTGGGCAACGCTGCCGGTCGAGGCAGGACCGGGCTTTCAGCCCAGCGATCAGATTCCTCGGCTCGCTGCGCTCGCTCGGAATGACAAAAAAGTATTTGGGGTCGGGCATGACAAGGGGGGCGGGCATCTTCCCCAACATGGCGCCGCGCCCCGTGCTGGGCAACTAGTTAAACATCAGCACATTATGCAATCAAGGCTGCTCGATTTCGAACAGCCTTGATTGCATAACACCCTCGGCACCGACGGCAAGCATTGGACTTTGGCCGGATACTAACAGTTAACCTTCACAAGACCCGATTGAACGGCCTGGGCTACGCATTCGACGATAGTGTCCAGGCCGAACTTTCCCTTGATTCGCTCTTTATAGCTATCTATCGTGGTGGTTGCCACGCCCATGGCAGCCGCTATCTGTGCATTGCTGTAGCCGGAAGTAACCATCTGTAAAACCTCCAGCTCCTTCGGCGAAAGGGCCTGCGGCCTGCGCGAACGCAGATTATCCTCGCCGCCGAAAAGTCGGGTTATCTCACTTTCCGGCAAGGTCTCGCCAAAAAACAGGCAATCCCCGGCAAAAGCCTTCTGCACCGACGAAGCGATCTCCGAAGCCGACGAATCCTTGGCAAGATATCCCTTCGCCCCATATGTAAACGACTGTATGATGTAGGCAGGAGTCTTGTCGTTCGACAGCACCAGGGCAGCCACGTGTGGGAATGCCTCCTTGAGAATGCCGAGCAGCGTGAGCCCGTCCGCCTGCTGCTCGAGGGTAATGTCCACGATTGCCACATCCACCTCCGGATGGGTGTTCAGATAAGCCACTGCAGCACCCAGGGAGGCCACGTTAGCCACCACTTCCAATTCTTTATATGCCTTGAGGGCCATCACAAGGCCCATCGCAAATACGGAGGAATCCTCCACAAGAAGAACCTTTATCATTTCAGGTGAATTGTTACTTCGCAGCCTCCTTCGGGGAGGTTCCGGGCGGAAAGCGTCCCGCCTAGTTTTTCCAAAAGTTCGCGTGTTATCGTAAGTCCCAGATGCCCGGGGCGGGACAGCGAACGCAGCATATCCTCTTCCATTCCGGGACCACGGTCAGATATTACTATCCTCTCGGGCGATGCACTCAGCCGCACCGATTCCTCTTCGGGAGAGAAGCGGATGGCGTTGTCCAGCAGGTTTCTTATGCAGGTGCTTAGCATGTTGGGGTCGGTGACTATGGTGAGGCCTTCCGGCACATCGGCAACCACCTTCCTCGTGCCCACGGCCTCGCGGACCACATCTTCCACGAACACTTCCCGCAGCACGGGCCGCAGCATCTCCTTCTGCGCCAGCGACCACATCAACAGATTCTCCAGAAGGTCGGAGGTATGTTCGGCCGCGGCACCTATCATTCCTACGCCCTCGCGCAACTGGTCGTCGGGGGCATCCTTCAGGGCCGTGGCCAGCATCTTCATTCCCGAAACAGGATTGCGCAGGTCGTGGGAGATGATGCCGAAGAAGCGGTTGCGGGTATCGAGTTCTTCCTGCAGCACCATGGTCCGCTGGCGGTTCTCCCTGTAGCGGATGAACAGCCAGGCAGCTCCGCCCAGAAGCAGCAGGTAGAGAACTATGAAGGGCCAGCGCAGCAGCATCGGCGGATGTATGCGGAAGCTCTGCGCGAGGGGTTCTTCCTGCCAGCGGCCGAAAATGTCGGTGCACTGGATTTCCAGGGTGTATCTGCCGGGGATGAGGGAGTTGTAGCGGCCCTGCAGCTGGGGATAGTCTGCCGGAATCCAGTCGGAGTTGCTGCCGGAAAGGCGGTAGCGGTATTTCAGCAGGGGTGCGAGCGGCATGTTCCGGGATGAGAAGCTGAATTGCAGGGTGGGGCCGGTGATGGAGAGGTCGGATAGGATCAGGGATTCTTGGCTGCGCCCGGAGTGACAGAGGGCGAGGAGGGAGTCGGGGTGGAAGATGGCGGCGCCGGAGGCCCCTCCGAAGGCTAGGGAGCCGTCGGCGAGGGTGCAGGAGACGCGTTCGCCGTAGATGTCGGAGGGCATGCCAAGGCCTTTGCCGATGCGGCCGACGGTGCCGTCGGGTTCGATGAAGTAGAGGCCTTCTTCGGTTCCGGCCCAGAGGCGGCCGGCGGTGTCGGTTTCGACGGACAGCACCAGCATGCCGGGGAGGTAAGATTTACCGGGTGTCCAGAGCCCGGCGCGGGTAGCAGCCCACACGGTGCCGTCGGGCGTCATGCACAGGTCGGTCACATAATCGTCGGGGATGGAGGAATTCCCGCGATAGTACTTGGTAACCAGGCCAGTACGCCCGTCAATAACATTCAGGCCCGCCTCCGTAGTGCCGAACACCAAATTACCGGAGGCATCCTCGATCACACGGGTACCCAGCCTGGAACTCAGATAAATGGTGGAATCTTTTTCGGGGGATGGATACCAGAAGGGACTGAGCCACTGCGGAGGAAGGGTCTTGCCAGTGCGGCGGTCCCATTCATTGAGGCCGACGCCCTCCCAGGTCACTACCCAGAAACGCCCGCGGCTATCTTCCAGGAAATCCGATATCCAGTTTGAGGTCCGGCGGTCGCCCCAGGCGGCTATGCTCTGCTCCTCGGGAATCGGGCCGCTCACGATGCCCTTGGTCATCTTCCCGTTCTTATAGATTTCGAAGCCGGTGTTGTTCCAGAGCCCCTTGTACACCGTTCCGGCACGGTCTTCATAGAGGCACGAGGCCCTTTCTTCCGACGTCCCTATCCACATCTTTCCGTCGCCTGATTGCAGCAGGGCCGTCACATTATCGGTAGATATGGTATGCACCATCTGCAGGGCCGGGCAGAGCACGGAAAGACCGTCGTCGCCACCGACCCAGATATTCCCCTGGGCATCCTCGAAGATGCAATAGAGTTCGGTAGATGGAGTTTTAAGGACCTGCGTCCGCTCCGGATGGTCCATATCTACCAGACCGACCCCGTATGATCCGGCTGCCCACAGTCGGCCTAGGTGGTCGGTCAGCAGGCGTGCGTGGGGAATGGGAAGGCGGTGGCGGCTGATGATACTGTCGCCATCGATGACTTCCAGAAGCGAAGGATGGTCGTCGAAGCCATAAAGGACTCCGCCGGCCTCGGCATAGCTGCCGGAGCAGTGGCCATCCTTCCCGAAAGGATACTCGACCTTGGGATGTTCCCTGTCGGCTACATACTGGGTATGGACTATCCGGCCGCCCAACCAGATCTTGCCGTCGGAGGTCTCATATATCTGAAAGTAGGGATAATCTCCCTCGTGATAGCGCTTGCCGTAGTCGGTACGCGCTATTTCCTTAATCCCCCCATCGTAGCACAGTTTGAGCAGCAGGGTGTCCCCTACGGTGGCCCATACAAAACCGTCGGAATCCGCCAGCAGGGCGCGTATACGGCCGACTTTCAGGCCGTCGCCGGCAGGATGCCCGGCAAAGACCCCATCTTCCGTACCCACCCACAGTCGATTGTCTTTATCGACCGCAAGGGCGTTCACGCGCCCGTATTCCTTCCAGACTTTGAAGCGGGTGCCGTCGAAGCGGCAAAGGCCATTGCGCGTGCCCACCCACAGGAAACCGTCGGCATCCTGGGTTATGGCATACACGCTGTTGGAGGGCAGACCTTCCGCACTGCCATAATTCACGAAACGCCCCTCCATGGCGCCAAGGCTCCACGGAAGCAGCAAGAAGAATATGACAAGGAAACGCCTCATCTTTTACAAAGATAGAGATTATTATTTTTTACGATTTTCGTAAATTATTTTATGTTTTTCGTAAAATTGGCATTATCTTTGTCTTCGAGTCCGATCATAACAAAAACAGAAACGATATGAAAACTAAAACTCTCAAGACCATCAAATGGCTCTCGGTTGCAATCCTCTTGCTTGCAACGGTATTCATTTTATTCGACCTTGTAGGCCTTGCGAACAAACTGTGGCTCGCAAGCGAGGGGAACCGCATCGTCTGGATGCCCGACCATAAAGCCTGGCAGGTATTCATCCTGGCCGGGCGCGTAGTAACCGACATCCTACTTTATGTATTCCTCTTCTGTTTCCTCGTAAAGACGGACAAGGCGATGAAGAGCGGCGTCATCTTCCCCAAAGCCAACATTTCCGTAATCCGTTGGGCGGCGCTAACCACCATACTCTCCACCTTCGTGCAGTCCAACTACCAAGGCGTGCTGGAAGGCGACCCGGTCTCGGTCCTCGAATCCAACACATTCATAGTACCTCTGTCCATCTTCCTGTTCGCAGGGCTCTATAAGATGGCTTATCTTTCCGCAAAAGACAGCAACCTTGCCATATGATTACCGTAAATCTCGATAAAATGCTCATGGAGCGCCACATGAAGCTCTCGGACCTCTCCGAAAAGATAGGCATATCCATGACCAACCTTTCGCTGCTCAAGACAGGCAAAGGGCGCGCAATACGCTTCACCACACTGAACAAACTCTGCAAGGTCCTGGATTGCCTCCCCGGCGACATCCTGGATTACCAGCCGGATCCCGAAGGCATGGAGATGGAGGAAGACATCTATGAAGATTAAGTTGTTGCTTGCCGCCCTGCTGCTGCCCTTGGCCCTTGGTGCGCAGCAGGTCGACACCACCATGTACTACGACCAGATTCCGGAACTTGTTTTCACGGGAAAGGCCACGAAAGAGAAGTATCTGCTGCGCAAAGGCGTCGCCGTATTGGCCGGGCAGGCCTTGGGAGGATTCATCTACCAGGACGGCAAGCTGAGTTCCATGGAATTCGGATCTACAGCCTCGACGGGAAAACCTTTCCGCGTGCAGGAAATCAGTTTCACCGTGGTCAGCAACGGAATCCCCGGCTGCAAAGGCAGGATAGGCATCTACCGTCTTGAAAAGGAGACCAAGATATACCGTAACGTGCTGCGTAAACCTCTACTCGTGGATATCCCGGTGCAGGAAAGCGCCAACGAGATAGTGATCCGCCCCGAAGAGACGATAGACCTGGAACCAGGGCGCTATTTCATCGCTTTCTCGATAGAAAGATACAGCCCGGACATATCGGAAGATACACCCGGACTATACTTCAAGTTCTACCATCACGACGGATACTACAGGGAGCCGCCCGCCGTCAAGCTCAAATATCTGCCCGTATCTATCGGGATCAGAGTCAAAGGGCTCAGTATATGATTTCCCAGCGTTCTACGTGGCCGCCTTCAAAAGCCTCGCCGGTGGTACCGTCGACCATATATCGGGTGATGTAGGAAATACGGCCGGAGGCATCCCTCTTGGTATCGACCATGTAGTACGTAGTGTTGCCGTATTCGCCGGTAGAGACTTCATTGTATTTGACGGGTATTTTCTTGACACCGACACCGCAGAGGCCCAGTATGGGCAATTCGTCACCGCTGAGGAAAAGGCCCATGACTATGTTCGCGTTCGCAGGAGCGTCGTTGGTCTCGTTGCCATATTCGATTTCAGCATGGGTGGTGCTCCACACGTCGTGGCGGACGATGAGGCCGCCCTCCCAGTTGTAGTTATAGGTATTATCCATGACGGTGTATTTGGTAATCTGGCGGTTGCCGTCATACTCGTAGGCCCTGTCGACCATACCGTCGGTATAGCTGAGGATGTCGTGATTGTCGTTGAATGTGCCGGATACGGTTTGGTTCTTCTCAGCAGGCACGAGGGTTTGCTTCTCCTCGTCGTACCATTTGATATCGACCGTGCCGGAAATCTTGTGGGTCTTCTCGTCCCACTTGATGTTATAGACCATCTCCGAATTCTGGATAAGGCCGGCAGGCTTGCCGTCCTCGGTCCAGGTGGTGCTGTTCCAGGCCTTTGCCACAACCTTGGTAAGCAGGCCGTTGGTGTAAGTAGGAGCGTACTCCTGGACGAAGTGCGGTTCGTCGTAAATAAGGTTGCTGAACTTGATGGACTTGACGGCAGTTACGTCGGAGCCACCCTGATTCTTTTCACAGGCTGCGAAGCAAAGAGCCAGCGCAGCCATGGCGATGAACAGTAGTCTTTTCATGGCGTCAGTCATTAGCGTTTATAGAACCAGCTTACCATGTTGGCAACCACACCGTAAGCCTCTTTTCCATCGTCCGTAAGAACGACCTTGAAGCTATGGAAAGGAGCCTTGTTCTTGAGGGGATCGCCCTCCTCGTAATAGTAGGGAGCACGGATCTCGAAGGTCTCGGGATTCATGTTCTGCATGGAGTAATCCCAATTAGGCCATTTGTCGCTCTCGTAGGGCGGGCCTGATGCGCTCCATCCCCAGGACTCTCCCTCGCGGTAGATTCCCTGCCAGCTGTTGCTTATGTTATAGTTAAGGGTTCCGTTGTTTATGGCGTAGGTTCCTGTCATATGGAAGCCCCAAGCATGTACGTACATGTCCATGGTGCTGCCCTTCACGATGAGCGTGAACCTGTAGTCGTTGTCGAGGGCTGTAGGATTCTCGGGCTTTACTCCGGAATGGGGGCAATCCCAGCGGCCGTCGGAAAGGGTGGCGGAAGGGATGGTCGCGCCTTTCTTATAATACATCATAAAGAAGCGGCCGCCCGCATATGACTTGACGTTATAATCTTGTGCAAGAATCAATGCATTCTTCTTGGCAGCGAAGATGACGTCATAGACCTCGTCTTCTTCGTCGGAATCGGAAGAGCTCACCGTCAGCTTGCCATCCTTGAAACTCCATGTGTAGGTGTCCGTTTCGCCGTCTTCGTACTTGGCGACAACCTTTCCGTCGGAAGTGAAGTTGATTTCGGTGCCTTCGGAATCGACCCAGGCCGCGATTAGATCTTTCTCAGAAGCGGTGCCGCCGCCTCCGCCGTTGCCGCCTCCTTGTTTTTCACAGGCTGTCACGCCAAGGGCGAAGACAGTAAATAACACAATGATAATCTTTTTCATACAAGTCAGATTTGATTCTGTGCCAAAATTAACAATAAAGCCATTCATTAGTGCAGATTTATACTAACACTATGAATAAATGTCACTTACAATTCGACAAATCTATGAAAAACAAACGAAACAAGCCAGCTTTCACCGGCTTGTCCTTCAATAAATGTTGCTATTCGTTCTTCAATGAATCCACTGGATTCGCGTGGGCGATACGCAAGCTGTTGAGTATTACTACGCCCAAAACAATCAGCAGTACCAGTAGCGTCGCCGCTACGAAAAGCAGCGGCCCGAGGGTGACTTTCTCGGCAAATTGCTGCAGCCATTTACTTGCGGCGAAGTAGGCGCCGATGCAAGCCAATACCGCCATTACTGCTCCCAGCTTAAGGATATCCGACGCGAAGATCGCCAGCACATCCCTTGTGACGGCACCGTTGATCTTGCGTATGGCCATCTCCTTGCTGCGGCGCAGACTCTCGTCGGAGATGAAACCTATCAGCCCCAGCAGAGCTATCAGCAAGCTGAACACCACGCCCAGCACCACGGTATTGCGTATCTTTTTGCAATCATCGTAATCCGCCCTCATCGCATCCTCGTAGGAAACGATATCCACGGAATCGTCCTCCAGGGCCTCCTCCAGAGCCTTCTTCACCTTGGGCAGAGACTCTCCCGACGTACGGAAAACGACCTTCCTCATCCAGTAGCGGCGGTCGCCGGTAGCACCGAAGAACAAGGCGCTGGGACGGCTGTCCATATCTTGGAAATTCCCTATGACAAAGGTCTTGTAAACACCGGCTATGGTGAAAACCGAAAGGTTGTCATAATCAATGCTCATTTCGTGGCCGGTAACCCTTATCTGCTTGCCCACCACGCCGTCGGTCCAGCCGGCGAACTCTATGAGCTTGGCGGCGAAACGCTCATCCACCACCATCTCGGTGGAATCCGCCGGAGCGTGCCCCTCGGCAAACTCTATCCCCATCAACTCGAAATAGTTGGTGGTAGAAGAGTACTGGTCGGTGAAGTTGAAAAGCTCCCTGTCGTCATTCATAAGATAGACATTGTCGCCTGGGCACCCGTCGATGGGGATGTAGTTGGAAGCGGCCACGCCACTCACCTCGGGCAGGGCCTGCAGAGCCTGCATGGCCCGTTCCTGGGCCTGGAGGTCGCGGCGCTTCATTTTAAAGTAGAAAAGATCCTTGCTGTCGTAACCCGGATCGCTGCTCATCACCTTTTCGTACTGACGGCCTATGACGAGCATCATGGCCACCAGCAGGACGTTGATGAACACCTGCACTCCCAGCAGGCCGAGTTTCCAGCGGCGGGAATTCTCGGTATAGTTCTTAAGTGCGGCATAGACTGGGATCCTCTGGTAGAGTTCGGCGGGCACCACTATCGAAACCACCAGCACACCCAGCAGCACCGCCACTACGGCGATGACGCTCTGCGGCACCAGCAGGGTGCTGAACGGCACGCCCAGCAGGTTCTCCACTATCCCCTGGCCGGCAAAGATTATGGCCGCAGCCAGGATGAGGGACAGCAGGAGATGCAGGGACCCTTCCTTGGCGAGCATACCGTAGATATGCTTGCTCTCGGCGCCATAGCACTTGCGCACGCCCACCTCCTTGGAACGCTTTACCATCGAGGAGATGACTATCAGTATATAGTTGAGAAGGGAGATGGCTATCAGCAGCACGGCCACTATGGAAAGCAGTACGACCTGCGCCCTGACCGCGGGGTCGGAGGTATGCATCTCCGACAGCGGGGAAAGATAGTATCTGAGTTCTACCCCGCTCTTCTCCAACATATCGAAAGGCTGATGGGCCTCCTGCATCTTGCGGATTGCGTCCTTCAGGCCGTGGGGATCCACCCCCTCGTATAGCTTGACGAAGCCCCTGTAGCGGTCGTTACCCAGCCAGTTTTCGGTGCTGCTTTTGGGGTAGGAAACCATCGACAGAAGTATGTCAGCCCTCATCGATCCGTTCTTGGGGAAATCCTCGAAAACTCCCTCTATAGGGACCTTCAGCGAGGGCTCTTCCTCATTGGCGATGTGCCTGCCGACAGCGTCCAGGACATTCCCCTTGGGGCCGACCAGCTTCTCGGCGAAACTGCGGCTCACCATAACCGAGCCCCACTTGCCCAAGGTCTTCACCGGGTCGCCCACAAGCACCTTCTGGTCGAACACCTTGAAAAAGCAGGTATCCGCACAAAGGAGCATGGCTTCCAACTTGTTGTTATTCTCGTCCAGGAAAGTGTCGGAATTCCATACTTTAGTAACGCGGGTGCCGGTTTCCACACCGGGGACCTCGTTCATGAAGCCCACGGCGACAGCCCCGGATACCTGCCCGAAATCCGCCTCGCCACCCGGCTGCGAAGCCCAGGTCCTGATTATGTAAGTCCTGTCGATATCCTTGTAGAACCTGTCGAAACTGAGTTCGAAGAATACCTTTGCAATCAGCACGATACCTATGGCCAGCCCCACTCCGAGGGACAGGACTTTTATCACTATGTCGTTTTTTCTTCTCATTTTATTCGTAATACCCGGCCCGACCGGGCATCTTTATTCTTTTTTCAATTCGAGAGCCGGGTTGGTCCTGGCGGCCTTGAGGGTCTGCCAGAGCACGGTGGCGAAAGCGATTGCGACCGAAATCAGCAAAGCTGCGGCGAACACCCAGCCATAGCCTTCTATCCTGAAGGCGAAGCGCTGCAGATATACCCCGGCCGCCCATATTGCAAGCGGCAGGCCTATGGCGCAGGCCACCAGAACCATCAGCATATAGCTCTTGACGGCCCTGAGGGTCTCCTTTTCGACAGACGAGCCGAATACCTTGCGTATGGCTATCTCCTTGGTATTCTCAGCCGCGAAATATGTGCTCATAGCCAGCAGACCGAGCAGGGCGATCATTATGGAAAGCACGGCGAAGAGTTCCACCAGGCGCAGTGTCTTGCGCTCGGGATCCAGCTGCTTGCGGATGAGCTCGCGCAGGAAGCCCGAACTCCAGGGTTCATCCTCGAAACCGGAAGTCTCCCTCTTGTAGTCGCGGAAGGCCTGCAGTATCTGCCTGCCATAGGAAGGATCCTCGCCCACGGTGCCTATCAGCAGGTTGTGCGCAAAGACCGTCTCGGTGGCAGGGGCCACTATCATCACCCCGTTGGGATTGGCGTTGTTGTCCGATGCCGACTTCGTGGGAAAGTCTGCAAACACGCCGCCGATATACTCCGGGCGGGCACCGTTCATCATTATCCTCCTGGGGAAGACGGTAGATGTGTCGGAGGATTCCGTGGCATTGAAGGCCGACTCCGACATCCAGATACTGTTATACAGAGGATGACCGAAATCCTGCTTTATCTCGAATCCGAGCAGCCTGAAATAGGTGGAATCGCCGACGATGACAGGCAGGTCGGTGCGCTGGTCCTCATCGCCGCCTATGCTCATTATCATCATTATCCTTCCGGGGATGCCGCGGCCAAGCCCGACGCTCGTGACGAAGGGGAGCTGCCGGACCTTGTCTTCCAGCAGACGCATATCGTCATAGCGCATCGCCTGATAATCAAGATAATAGAGATTATCGACATTGGAGTGCATGGGGCGGTTCAACATATGGCGCATCTGCATCTCCATGACCAGCGACATCGCGATCAGGAACACCGTCAGCACATTCTGAACTATGATGAACACCCGGCTGAGCACCATCTTGTTGCGGCGGCGGAGGTCGCCTTTGATGATGTCGATGGGCTCGTGCTGCGATGCGGCCATGGCCGGCAGCAATCCGCAGACGACTCCCAGCAGGAGTATGGCAGCAACATATACCGCTACGTAAGCGGGGCTCATCATAAGGGTGATGCGCACGCCAGTGTATCCCGCGCCCATATACGAGAGGGTCTTGTCGCCGGAGAACACCAGGTCGTTGACCATCGGTTCGAAGAGATAGGCCAGCGCGATCGAGGCTGCGAAACAGACCGCCGTGAACGCCACCGACTCCCCTATGTATTTGAGGAGGATGCTGACGCGGTCGGCGCCCAGCAGGCGTCGGGTAGCCATCTCCTTGGCCCGCCTGCCGGTGAGGGCCAGGCTGAGGTTGACATAGTTGAAGATGGCGGATAGAAGCAGAAGAAGCACCACTACTATCAGCAGGCGCAGCATCTGGGCGTTGCCGGTGCGGGTAGCGCTGTTGCTGAAACCGTCCGCGAAGAACAGCTTGTCCATACGTATGCTTCCCCACCTGTCGACCTTCTCGGCCGACCAGTGCTCGTCGTAGTTCTTATGGAGGAGGGCCTTGATCTTGGCCTCGACGGCATCGCGGTCCGCGCCCTTGCAGAGGCGGTACCAGGTAGTATAGTTGCCTATGCTGTTGAAGGCCTTGGAATCCCGGGCGCCGAAGCTGTTGCTGATGTGGGTGATGATGTCGCAGTCGAGGAAGTAGTTCCGGTCGAAGTCGCGGAAAACTCCCTTAATGGTGCATATTTCGTCATCCACCGAAATCTGACTGCCGATAAGGTCCCGGCCGTCCTTGCCTATGCGCCTGGCCAGCGTTTCGCTCACCAGCACATCCGTCTTGGCCACGAAATCCTTCGCGCTGCCCTGCACTATGGCATACTCCGGGAAGACATCGAAGAAATCCGCATCCGTCTCCATCCCCTGCCCCGTATAGACCTCCTCGCCACATTTGATGACGGGTTTCCAGCGTATGGCCGTGTGGGTTGCGGAAGCCGCCTCGGGGATGTTCATCAGCACCTCTTCCTTATCCCAATAGGTAAGACCTATGTAGTCGCCGCCGTGCAGGGCATACACATCCTCCCATTCCGGGGCCTCGTGCGCCACCTGATACTGCTGCACCACATAGCTGCCTATCAGGATTACGAACGCCAGGCTCACGGCAAGCCCCATCGCCTCGATGACGGTGTAGAGCTTGTTGCGGGACAGGAATTTAAGATAACTGCTCATCAGAGTTCATTCTTGACATCCGATACTATCTGGCCGTCGAAGAGGTCGATAGTCCTCTGAGCCTGGGCGGCATCCTTCTGGGAGTGGGTCACCATCACGATGGTGGTACCCTCCTGGTTGAGTTCGCGCAGCAGGTCCATGACCTCTTTGCCGTTCTTGGAATCGAGGTTACCGGTAGGCTCGTCAGCGAGTATCAGTTTCGGGCCTGCTACCACCGCACGGGCGATGGCGACGCGCTGCTGCTGACCGCCGGAGAGCTGCTGGGGGAAATGCTGGGCGCGGTGGCTGATGGCCATGCGCTTCATGATTTCGGTGACCTTGGCCTTGCGTTCGCTGGCGCTGATGTTCAGATAGCGGAGCGGCAGTTCGATATTCTCATAGACATTGAGTTCGTCGATGAGGTTGAAGCTCTGGAACACGAATCCGATGTTGCCCTTGCGGAAGGAGGTGCGCTCCTTCTCTTTGAGGCCGCCCACCTCGGTGCCGAGGAGCTCATAGCTGCCGCTGGTAGGATTGTCCAGCAGGCCGAGGATATTGAGGAGCGTTGACTTGCCGCATCCGGAGGGGCCCATGATGGCGACGAATTCACCGTCTTTGATTTCGAAGGATACACCGTTAAGGGCGGTGGTTTCAATTTCTTCCGTGCGGAAGATCTTGGTCAGGTTGGTAACTTTGATCATAATGCTATTTATTCTAATTTTAATGATTCGACGGGATTGGCGTTGGCGGCCGTCCAGCTCTGGATGCTCACCACCACTATGGAAACGATGGATATCAGCACGAAGGCTGAGAGGAATATCCACACGGGCACCGGGGCCTGATAGGCGAAGCCGGCACGCCACGAAATAATCACATAGTATGCTATCGGGGCGGCGATGAGGAAGCTCACGGCGGCCACGGTCAGGTATTTCTTGTTTATCATACGGAGTATTCCTCCCACGGTTGCACCGTTCACCCGGCGTACGGCTATCTCCTTGCGGAGGAACTGGGTCTCGAAGAACACCAGGCCGATAATGCCTATTATGGCTATGAGGAGGGCCACCAGGGAGGCGAGGGTGACAAGACGTCCCAGGGCCTTCTCGTTGCTGTAGTATTCCTCTATATATCCTTTGAGGGGTTTGACCGATATGTAGGAAGGATCGTCGATAGGTATGTTCTCCGTTATGTAAGAGGTGACGGCTTGGATATCCGCCCCGGGGGCGAGCTTGACGTACATTACCCTGAAATAGCGCCATGCCTGCTTTCCCCAGACCATGAACGCGAACGGGCCGACGGCGTGTTGCAAGGCCTTGAAATTGAAATCATCGACCACGCCTACAAGTTCTCCCGGTTCATTGGCGTGGGCCGGGAATTGCCCGCCTACGCGGAAATTGTCAGGATAGGCATCCATAAAAGTCTTGTTGACAACGAAGACGCCGCCCTCAGACTGATCATCGGATTTGGTGAAACCGCGCCCTTCGAGAATCTTGAAGCCGAAGAATTCCAGGAAATCCACATCCACGGGATATACCTCGAAAACTATCAATTCGCCCGCGTCGGTGTTTCCGCGGCTCCAGCTCATCCTGAGATCGGCTACCAGTTCGCAATCGGCGAAGGTGACATCCACTATGTCCGGATTCTTGAGCATGTTGCCCTCCACCACGTCCTGTTTCTTCCCCATCTCGGAAGTGCCCATCACCTGCAACACCCTTTCCATATTGAATCCCATATCCTTGTTTATCATATAGTCCGTCTGCACCCTCACATAGAAGGAGACGATTATGAAAAGGAAGGAAAGCACGAACTGCACCGAGACGAGCACGTTCCTTAGTACGCGGCCCCCGACGCTGGTGCCAAAACTCCCTTTGAGCACCAGGGCCGCGGGCTGGGAGGTGGAATATAAAGCCGGTGCCACGCCTGCGCCGACTGCTGTCAGGAGAGCGATCCCAAGCATCACCGACAGCAGGGGAATATTATCCGTCAGGCTGAGGCTTCCGGACACGAACGATGCCAGCGAAGTGCCTGAGAACAGATAGAACAACAGTAATGAAAGGGCGAAGCCCGCGAGGGCTACGGCGCAGGCGTGCATCAGCTGACGGAGCACCAGCGAGCGGCGTCTTTCTCCCAGGACCTTGCGCGTATTGATGGTCTTGATGCGGAAGGGGATCTCCGCGAAAGCGAAGTTTATGAAGTTGATGACGGAGATGGCTATGAGCAGCAGGGCTATGGCTATCAGGGTATAGACCACTCCCCTGTTTGCGCAGACCACACCGGAGCGCGCATCGCGCTCGTAATGGGCCTCGTGCAATTGAGTGAGGCGGAACAGGTACTGGAACTTCGCCAGTTCCTCCTCCGAAGCCTCGGAGCCATATGCTTCTATCACCGCTTCGCGGACGAATGACCCATCGGGCTTGCCTGCTCCGTCCTTGACCTTGACGAAGCAGGAATAGGACCACTCGCCGGGGTTATCCATATTCTGATCGGCCAGATTGGAGAACATATCGCTGCAGAAAGTACAGTTCTTGGGCAGGTCACGATATACGCCCACTACGGTGAGGGTGCCGCCATTGTCCGAGTTCACCATCTTTCCCACGGCGCTTTCGCTGCCGAAGAGCTTCTTGGCGGTGGACTCCGATATGATGGCATCTTGCCCGCCGACGAAGGACTTGGAAGATCCCTCGATGAATTCGAAGGGATAAATCCTGAACATTACCGTATCGATGGGCGTGATGCTGGTCGAGATCTTGGCCTCTTCCTTGCCTACAGGGAACACCTGGTTCGAAGCGCTCTGGCCAATCATTCCGACAGTGCCCATAGCCTCGATATCCGGGTTCTTGTAGCGTATCAGTTCGATAAGGGGGCGGGAGAGCATACTGGCGTACCTGCCGCGGTCGAACATATTATGTTCCAGGCGGTACACCTTTTCGCATCCCTTGAAATTGTCGTCGTAACGTACATCCCACAGCGCCTGCACCAGCAGTATGGACGCGGCCGCAAACGCAACCCCGAATCCCAGTATGTTGATAAGCGTCGAAACGCCTGTTTTTCTAAATAACTTCATTGTAATTGTCATTCTGAGCGCAGCGAAGAATCTAAATTCCATTCTGCAGCCAAATCTTTTCTGTCGGAATTAACTGAATCAATTAAAGCATCTTTCTTCCTCCTGACCCACCCCTTCAATTGTTTTTCTCTAGCTATAGCTTGTTCTATATCAGAGAATGATTCAAAGTATACAAGTTTTTTACAGTTGTACTTTTGGGTAAAACCTGGTATCAAACCGGATTTATGTTCAGATACTCTTCGTTCCAAGTCGTTAGTCACACCAATATATATTGTTGTGTTATTCAGACTTGACATAATGTAAGTATAGTAGTTATTGTACATATTATCGCTTATTTAGATTCTTCGCTTCGCTCAGAATGACAGTGATCAGAATGACAGTGATCAGAATGACAGTTTAGAATACCAGTACATCACTGTCGCCGTAGGTGTCGTAGCCGGAGGTGATGACCTGCTCGCCATCGGAAAGGCCCTCCAGGACTTCATAGTACTGAGGATTCTGGCGGCCGATACGGATCTCGCGCTTCACGGCCTTGGTACCCTCCTTATTCACCACATATATCCATTTGCCGCCAGTCTTCTGGTAGAAGGTTCCGCGGGGGATGATGACGGCCTCTTCGCTCTGCCCGAGCTGGAGGTTCAGGTAGTAGGTCTGACCTGCGCGGATGTTGTCCGGCTGCTCGCCGTCAAACTTGAACTCCGCCTTGAACTTGCCGTCGCGCACCTCGGGATAAACCTTGCGTATGACAGTGGAATAAGTCTCGCCCTGGCGCTCGAAAGTCGCCTCCAGCCCCGAAACGACGCGGTCGATGTAGTGCTCGTCGATCTGAGACTCGACCTTGTAGGAGCCCACGGAATTTATCTGCCCGATCTTGGTACCGCTCGCGATGCTCTGGCCCAGAACCACATCCAGCAGGCCCAGCTCGCCATCGATGGGAGCCTTAACAATCAGGTTGCTCTTGCGCTTGCGTATCATCTGCATGTTAAGTTCCATATTCTCCAGGCTCTCCTCCATACGGTCGATCTGGGTACCGCGGTAAAGGCTGTCCTGCCTGGAACGCTCCGCCATCAGCTCGTACTTCTGCTTGGCAAGCAGATAATCTTCTTCTGCCTTCAGATAATCTTCCTTGGCAATGAGTTTGTCATCGTAGAGAGCCTTCTGCTGCTCATAGGTACGGCGCAGGCGCTCGACCTGGGTACCGTACTCCAGCACATTCTGGCGCACGTCCAGTTTCTGCTGCTCCATCTGGATCTGTGTGTTGCGGAGGATGTTTTCCTTCTCGGCAAGCTCCGCCTCGGAGTTCAGGATGGACAGGTCGAGATTATCGTTTGCCAGCACGAGGATGGGATCCCCGGCCTTGACCGCAGAACCCTCTTCGATGAGGATCTTCTGCACCACGCCGCCCTCCTGGGGGCTGAGCTGAATGGTGGTCATAGGCTGCACGCGGCCGCTGACGCGGATGTAGTCGTTGAACTCACCCTTCACGGCATTTGCCAGCATGATGGTATCTTTGTCCACCCTCAGTATCTTGTTATTGGGTTTGGTCACCAGATAGCCCACGAACACTGCAATGACAGCTCCCACCCACCATTTCAGGGCGTTCTTGGTAAACAGTACGCGCCAACCCGTCTTCTTTTCGATTATCTTGTCCATATCTATTGATTAACGTATTCTATTCCACTGTAATACTTCACCACCGCCTGCTTTATGAGATACTGGAAGTGGCTGTTCATCTCGTCGGCCTGCGAACGGAGATAGTTTCCGGTCGCGGTCTGGAACTCCAGAGGGGAGATGAGACCCTGCTCGAGTTTCTTGAGGTTCAGCTGATAGGCCTCGGCCTGCACCTCCGACTTGCGCAGCGCCTGAAGATAGGCGGTCTCGCTGCCGTCGCGGTCCTGGATGGCACGGCGGACTTCGCTCTCCACCTCGCGGCGCTTCTGGTCCAGCTCGGCCGTGGCCTTGCGGAGGTCGTTACGCCTGCGGGATATCTCGGAGAACCTGTTCAGACGGTTCCAGATAGGGATGCTGATGGACAGCTGCACATATTCACCGCCGTTGTTGCGGAACTGATTGCGGAAGACATCGGTAGCGGATCCCTGATAGGTATAATAGCTGGTCCCCCATCCGGCGTAGAGGCCGACTTTGGGAAGGGCCTGCCAGGAGGCCGTATTCAGTTCTCTCTTGGCATTCATCTGCTGGAAAGATGCGATCTGGATGCCAGGGTTGTGGTCGAGGGCGAAGCTGACCACGCCTTCATCGGCAGGACCGGTGAGGACGGCATCTTCCGAAGGAATGCTCGTAATCACCACCAGTTCCTCGTCCATGGGCCAGAACATCAGGTCGGCGAGCTTCATCCTATGGCTTTCGTACTGGTTGCGGGTATTGATGAGGTCGTACTCGCGGTCCATCAGGTCGGCCTCCATCTGGAGGACGTCCGCATGGCCCTTCTGCCCCAGTTCTTCCTGCCTCTTGGCCTTCACCAGGGACTGCTTTGCAACGGATACCTGCTCTTCGTAGATTTCTGCGAGGCGCTTGAAGTAGACTACGTTGTAGTAAGCCTCCATCACCGCGAGGCAGATGTCGGCCTCGACCTGCTTTTCCTGGGAATCGGCGATCAAGAGGCCGGTGCGGGAGATGCGGTAGTTGTTCACCGCCTTGAAGCCGTTGAAGAGTTCGATTCCGGCATTCACTTCGTAGTTGTTGTGGAAGGATGTCGTATTGAAATATGTGTTGGTCTGAGGGTCGATGCTGCGGCCGAAGTTGTAGTATGAATAGGTCTGAGCCTGAATCTGAGGAGTGAACAATGCAAGGACTGCATCGCGGCGTGCGATTCTGGCGTCGTCCGATGCGGCCTGCTGGATGCGGACCTTGGTCGAGTTGGAAATCGCATACCTCATGCAGTCCTGCACGCTCATTGCAGTCTGAGCACTGGCGCACACAGTCACTGCGGACGCCAGAGCTATAACTGCACATTTTATGGAAAGTGAAATCATGTGTTTTATTGTTTAATCGCAAACACACGTAACACTCCCCGTGCCAAAATATGCAACTACCTGATTATCTGCGTATTAGACTAATTACAACGCGACTGTAAAGTGTAAAGTTTTACACTCTTCTTTACACTTTAGGGTTTACACCTTTACACTTATGGGAAGCATGCCTCCGGGCGGGTGGAGATGGCGCTAGCGGAAGCGCAGTTCGAAGACGGTGCTGGCGGCATCGCTGCGCAGCAGCTCGATGCTGCCGTTGTGGTTGCGCATTATCTGCCGGGAGATGCTGAGGCCTATGCCGGAACCCTCCTTCTTGGTTGTGAAGAACGGGATGAATATCTGCTCCTGGCTGCTGACGGGAATGGGTTCGCCATCGTTGGCCACATCCACTATCACATCATCTTCCTTACCCATCCGGGCGGTGATGTCGATGTGCTTCGCTCCTGCCTGCAGGGCGTTCTTTATGAGGTTTATGAGAATCTGGGATATCTGCCCTTCGTCGGCGTAGATCACCAGGTCGGGTTCGGCAGGGGTGTAGTTGCAGATGGCGCCGGAAGATGCGATGAATTCGCTGTTCAGGCCGATGACGCTGTCCATAAGCTCCTGCAGGTCGAGGGCCTTGCGTATGGGTTTGGCCACGCCGGACAGTTCCCTGTAGGTCTGCACGAAACCTATGAGGTTCTTGGAGCTGTCGGAGATGGTTTCGAGGCCGGCCTTCAGGTCGAGGTCGCTGCGGCCGCTCTCATCTACCGACTTCGCAAGTGCGTCAGAGAGCGAAGCGATGGGCGATACCGTGTTCATTATCTCGTGCGTGAGCACGCGTATGAGCTTGGTCCAGGAGTCCTGTTCGTGAGCCTGGCGCTGCCTTTCGAATATGGTGCGGATGCGGTTCAGGGTGCGGTTGAACTTGCTGCTGTCCTTGAAACGGAAGTTCAGTTCGCCATCTTCCAAGGCATCCATCATATAGGCCACTTTCTTTATGTCCTGCCTGCGTATGCGGATGGAAGAGAGTATCGCAGCGATGGCCGCGACGGCTATTACCAGTATTATGATCTGCAGGGTGGACATGGCTACAGGCCGTATTTCTTGAGTTTGGCGTACATGGTAGGACGGCTGACTCCGAGCATTGCGGCCGCGGCGGAGATGTTGCCGCCGGTGCGTTGCATGGCATCGCGGACCAGCTCTTCTTCATCGGCCTCGCGTGCTGCAGAGCCGGAAGTCCTCTGAGCGCCCCTGACGCCGCCGGTCGAAGAATCCAGCTGCAGGTCGCCCGCGGTCAACACGTTTCCATCCGACAGAATCACCGCTTTCTCGATGCAGTTCTGCAGTTCGCGGATATTTCCGTTCCAGCGGCAGCTTTCCAGGGCCCTGCGGGCGGAATCGTCCATGCCTTCCAGCGGCCGGTGGTATTTCTCTGCGAAGTTCTTCAGGAAGATCTCTGCGAGCGGGGCGATATCTTCTTTCCTGTCCCTCAGCGCCGGCAGCGCGATGTGCACGGTATTGATGCGGTAGTAGAGGTCCTCGCGGAAGCGGCCTTCGCGGACCAGGGCGTCCAGGTCCATGTTTGTAGCGCAGATCAGGCGGATGTCCACGGGCTTAGCCTCGGTGCCGCCCACGCGCACTATCGCGCGGTTCTGGATGGCGCGCAGCAGTTTCGCTTGCAGATGCAGGGGAATATTTCCTATTTCGTCGAGGAAGAGGGTGCCTCCGTCGGCCTGCTCGAACTTGCCGACATGGTCGGCGTGGGCGTCGGTGAAGGCGCCTTTCACATGGCCGAAGAGTTCACTCTCGAACAGGGTCTCGGTGATGGCGCCGGCATCTACCGCAACCATCTGCTTGCCGCTACGGAGGCTCCGGGCATGGATTTCACGGGCGAGGACGTCCTTGCCGGTTCCGTTTTCGCCGGTAATCAGCACGGTGGCGTCGGTGGGCGCGATCTTGGCGATGGTTTTCGCTATGGCTTTCATGGCTGCGCTGCTGCCCCAGAAGGTGGCCCCTTGCCGGGAAGAGTCCGCCGAGTTGGCGCCCTTGCCGGAAGAATCCCGACCCATAGATTTACGGGCCTTGTCGCGGGCGGCGGTCAGAACTTCCACCAGCTTGTCGTTCTCCCAAGGTTTCACGATGAAGTCGAAGGCGCCGCGCTTCATCCCTTCGACCGCAAGCTGTATATCGGCATAGGCGGTAAAGAGCACAACTTCGACGTCGGGAGATATCTTCTTGATTTCCCCTGCCCAATAGAGGCCTTCGTTGCCGGTATTGATAGAAGTGTTGAAGTTCATGTCGAGCAACACCACGTCCGGCCGGAAGCTCTCCAGCATATTCACCAGAGTGGCAGGCGACGGAATCGCCTCCACCTCCTCGAAATGCATCGGCAGCAGGATTTTCAGAGCGTTGCGGATACCTGCATTATCATCCACAACCAATATCTTCCCTTTTTTCGTTGCCATGGTAAATTATAGCTATTACAAAGTTATGATTTTTTTCCAAAACCCCTTAGCCCGCACGCCCAACCGCTGCGCTTTCTCGCGCAGGGGTGGGCGGGTAGTAGCTTTAGTAGAGTCTTCGGTTCCGTTCCCCCTTTCCCCCATTCCCTTGCGGCTGCGAGCAACAGTCGGGCGCGAGGAGGGCCTTCCCCCAGAGCCCCCCGCAGCGCCCGAACTGTAGCCGCTTGCCTTGCCATTCGGCAAGCGGCGGTGCCGCAGTTTCCGCCCGTCATGCCCGGCCATCCCTTTTTGTCATGCCCGGCCCCGACCGGGCATCCTTAC
>JAFZJI010000135.1 GCA_017552105.1 Bacteroidales bacterium
CATTTCAATCATGCCCTGCCCTACAACCGGGCGGAGATAGATTCGCTGGGCCTGCCCATACTCGGCCTCTTCATAGAGGCTCAGCGCAAGCCGGGCGGGTTCCATCCGCTCATCTCCCCGGATACCTCGGGCCTGCAGGGTTGGCAGAAGGAGCGTTTCGAGAACCTCTACACCGATTTCTTCTATCACCGGCATAATGATTTCTGGGCGGATAATGCCATGCGCAAGCTCCCGAAGTTGCTTTCCTGTACGGGGATGCTGGCTTGCGGGGAGGACCTTGGCATGGTTCCGGACTGCGTGCCCAGCGTGATGGATCACGAGAAGATCCTGACTCTGGAGATGCAGCGTATGGAGAAGGGCCGCGGCTGGCCTTACCTGAGCGTGGTGGCTACTTCGTCGCACGACATGACCTCGATCCGCCTCTGGAACGGGGACGACAAGACCCCGGAGGAGTGCCGCAGGATTGTGAAGGAGCATCTGGATTCGGTGAGCATGCTGGCGGTGTTCCCGCTGCAGGATTGGCTGTCGATGGATGCTTCGCTGCGCGCCGCGGATCCCAAGGCCGAGCGCATCAACGATCCCGCCGACCCGAACAACAAGTGGTGCTGGAGGATGCATCTCACTACCACGCAGTTGCTGGAAAGCGCGGAGTTCTGTACGCGTGTCGCGGGGATGATTAAGGATAGCGGACGCTAGAAGTCCGAGCTGCCGAGCGAGCGGCGGGTAAAGGTGTAGGACGATTCCACGCCTACCACTTCGTTGTCGCTTTCCGCCTCGACGCGGCTGCGGTCGATGAGCACTCCGTGCAGCAGGAAGTCCATTTCGGTTTTCTGAAGATCTTTGTTCGCGGCTACGAGCTGCGATTGGAGCCCGGGTAACCGGGCTTCTTTTTTGACGATTTTGTCCTGCATTTCCTCGCGGTCGGCGGTGGTGGTGGCACTGTTGTAGAAGCTTCGCAGGGTGCTCAGTTCACGGTTCACGCGGGAGATTTCTTCGCGCAGGCGGCGGACTTCCGCGGCTTTGCGGGCGTAGAGTTCGGTGTTGGGGTCGGCGGCCTTGGATGCGGACATCGCGCTCTTGTTATCGACCTTCTTGGGGTCCCTGGCCGGGGAGAGGTGGCAGAGCCTGCGGAGGTCTTCGACGTTGTTCACGGCGGAGGATACGGGGTTCACTTCGCGTTCGATGACATACACGCTGACACTGTCGATGGAGCAGTCGCGGTTGCTGGCGAAGATGCTGTAGCGGCCGTCGGGGGTGTTCACGAAGAGGAAGTCGTCGTAGGGCGACGAGTACGGGAATCCGAGGTTGCGGGGTTCGCCCCAGCGGCCGTCGGAGCGCCTTTCGCAGACGTAGATGTCGTATCCTCCTACGCCGAAGAGGCCTTTCGAGGCGAAGTAGAGCTTGCCTCCGCTCACCATCGGGAAGATTTCATCCTCCGTCGAGCTGAATGGCATCTTGTATGGGGAAGACCAGCGGGTGCCGAGGTCGCGGGCGTAGTAGATGTTGCGCACTCCGGCGGTGTCGCGCATGGACCAATAGGCTTCTTTGCTGCCGCGGGGGAACCAGGTCACCGGAGAGAAGGTGCCGCCGAGGGAGTCGAGCCGGTTCGGGGCGGGGCGCCAGGAGCGGTCGGCGAGGGGGTAGTAGAGGAAGAAGTCCTTGAGCGAGAAGTTCTTGCGTGCCACTACTTTAGGTTTCTGGCAGTAGCCGGCCATGGCGCGGCCGTTGCGGCTTTGGGAGAGCAGGCGTTCGATCTCGGGAATGCGGGAGGTGTCGCGGCATTTCCGGAGGGCTTCGGAGTAGAATTGGACGGCCGCTGCGAAGTCGTAATCTGCATGGTATCCTTCGGCGTCCATCATGGCTATTTCGTAGGCCGGAATAGGCAGTGCCTGGGACATGAGAATCGGGGCCGGGACCATTAAGGCCACAGCCGCCAGAGCCGTTTTCAGGGCATTGATTCTCATATTTTTGTTAACAATATCCTGCAAAATTAAGAAATAACCCTTATATAATTTCTTTATCAGAAAAAAATCGTAACTTTGTCGGCTAATTTGCGAATTTAAATTAATTTAAAACAAATAGATTTCGTTATGCAAAGTAAAGGTGCAATCAGATTTGTAGCCATCCTGCTGCTCATCGCATGCGTCTGGCAGCTTTCCTTCACTCTGGTTTCTTCAATCCAGGGCAAGAAAGCCAAAAAGTATGCCGAACAGGCAGCCATCGCCGTGCAGAGCACTCCCGCTTTCGCTAAAGTGGCAGTAGAGGATCAGGCTTATTATCTTGACTCCATCAAGAAGGATCAGGAGAGGTGGTATGTCGATTCCATCTCGAATGAGAAGGTTTATTTCGGCTATAAGTACAAGGATGTACGTACGAAAGAGATCAACCTCGGCCTTGACCTCAAGGGCGGTATGAACGTGATGCTGCAGGTGCAGCTCGAGGACCTCGTGAAGGCTCTCTCCGGCAATAGCACCGAGCCTCAGTTCCATCAGGCACTTGCCCTCGCAAAGAGCCGCAGCGTGAACTCCCAGTCCGACTTCATCACCCTTTTCGGTGAGGCTTGGGAGGAGATCACCGGCGGTGCAAGGCTCAGCCAGATCTTCGGTACTTACGAGATGCGCGAGAGCATCACCCCCGAATCTAGCAATTCCGAGGTTCTCTCCGTCATCAAGAAAGAGGCCGAGAGCGCAGTTGCCAACTCCTTCAACGTTCTCCGTAACCGTATCGACCGTTTCGGTGTTACCCAGCCTTCTATCCAGAAGCTTGGCAATTCCGGCCGTATCCTCGTCGAGCTCCCGGGTGTGAAAGAGCCTGAGCGTGTGCGTAAGCTGCTCCAGGGCACTGCATCCCTCGAGTTCTGGACAACGTTCGAGAATGGTGAGATTGCTCCTTACCTCGCAGAGGCTAATGAGGTTCTCGCCGGTATCATCGCCGAGGAGAATGCCGCTGCTCCTGCAGCAGAGGCCGCTTCCGAAGCCGAGAAGGATATCGTTGCCGAGGAGATGAGCAAGAGCGCCGAGGAGGATTCCAACATCGAGGCCTACAAGGCTGCCAATCCTCTCTTCGCCGTTCTCCAGCCCGTCCGTGGTACCAATGGTGCCTGCATCGGTTACGCTACTTCTGCCGATACCGCAAAGGTGAACCGTTATCTGTCCATGCCTCAGGTCGCAGCTATCTTCCCTGTGGAGTTCCGTCCTATGTGGTCGGTCAAGCCCGCCAGTGGTTCCGAGAACATCTACGAGCTCGTCGCTATCAAGGCTTCTTCCCGCGATGGCCAGGCTCCTCTCGATGGTTCGGTGGTTACCAACGCCAGCGTCAGCTACGACAGCCGCACCAATGGCGAGCCTAGGGTCGACATGAGCATGAACGCCGAGGGTGCCAACATCTGGGCACATCTTACCAAAGACAACATCGGCAAGCAGATCGCTATCGTGCTTGACGGTACTGTATATTCCTACCCTGTGGTCAACGGCGAAATCAGCGGTGGCAATTCCGTCATTACCGGTCATTTCACCGTGGAGGAGGCTACCGACCTTGTGAACGTTCTCAAGTCCGGTAAGCTCCCCGCCCCTGCAACTATCGTCCAGGAGCAGGTCGTAGGTCCTTCGCTCGGTGCAAAGTCCATCCACGATGGTATGATTTCGTTCATCATCGCCTTCATCCTCGTGCTTATCTACATGATCCTCTTCTATCATGGAGCAGGTCTTGCAGCTGACTGCGCACTTCTCGCCAACGTGGTTCTCCTCTTCGGTACCCTCGCATCCTTCGGCGCCGTGCTTACCCTTCCTGGTATCGCCGGTCTCGTCCTGACCTTGGGTATGGCTGTGGATGCCAACGTTATCATCTACGAGCGTATCAAGGAAGAGATCAAGGCCGGTAAGGGTCTGAGCAAGGCTATCGCCGATGGTTACAGCAATGCATATTCTGCTATCATCGACGGTCAGCTGACCACCCTGCTCACCGGTCTCGTGCTGTTCTTCTTCGGTTCGGGTCCTGTCAAGGGCTTCGCTACCACCCTCATCATCGGTATCATCACTTCGATGCTCACCGCTATCTTCATCACCCGCCTCATCTTCGAGGCCCGCGTGTCCAGGGGTAAGAACATCACCTTCGATAACAAGTTCACCCGTAACTTCCTCAAGAACACCCACATCAACTTCCTTGCTGGTCGCAAGTGGTCTTATGTGATCTCCAGTGCTCTTATCGTGATCGCCATCGCAAGCATCTTCACCAAGGGATTCACCTATGGTGTCGACTTCACCGGTGGCCGTACTTATGTGGTGCGTTTCGATAAGCCCGTCATCGCAGAGGATGTGCGCGCTGCAGTCAATGGCGTGTTCGACGCTGCTGCCGCTGCCGACGAGAACGTGAAGAACGCTTCCGTCGAGGTCAAGCAGTTCGGTGGTGACAGCCAGATGAAGATCACTACTTCCTACAAGATCGACGACGAGTCCTCTTCCGTGGATGCCGAGATCGAAGGAATGCTTTATGAGGCTCTCCATGGTCTGTTCGCAAACGAGAACATGACCTTCGAGGACTTCACCTCCACTCTCGAGAATCCTAACGGTATCATATCTTCCGATAAGGTTGGTGCTTCCATCGCAAGCGATATCAGGCGCGACGCTATCATCGCCGTGATCCTCGCACTCATCATCATCTTCGCCTACATCGCGTTCCGCTTCAAGGGCTGGAACTGGGGTCTCGGCGGCGTGGTTTCCCTCGCCCATACGGCTATCATCGTGATCGGCTTCTTCTCGCTGTTCACCGGTATCCTGCCGTTCAACCTCGATGTGGACCAGACCTTCATCGCAGCTATCCTTACCATCATCGGTTACGCTATCAACGATAACGTGGTTATCTTCGACCGTATCCGCGAGAACAAGATGCTGCACCCGAGTGCCGATTTCGCCGAGACTGTGAACACCTCGCTCAATGCGACCCTCACCCGTACGGTCAACACCTCGGTATCTACCCTCCTTCCTATGGTTGCTATCGCAATCTGGGGCGGTGAGAGCATCCGCGGTCTTTCCGTCGCACTCATCCTCGGTATCCTCATCGGAACTTACGCTTCTATCATGATCGGTACTCCTATCATGTTCGACAGCACCAAGAAAGCCGCTGCCAAGAAGTAAGTTAATTACATATGCGATTAAGACCGACCCCTCCGGGCCGGTCTTTTTTGTTCCTCGGCTCGCCCACCGCTGCGCTTTCTCGCGCAGGGGTGGGCGGGGAGCGGCTTTAGTATAGGCTTCGGTTCCGTTATTCCCTTCCTCCTCCCCTTCGCGGCTGCGAGCAACAGTCGGGCGCGAGGAAGGCCTTCCCCCAGAGCCTCCCGCAGCGCCCGAACTGTAGCCGCTTGCCTTGCCATTCGGCAAGCGGCGGTGCCGCAGAACTCATCCGCCCTGCAGCGCCTACCCTTTGATTACCAGCACTTTCCATCAATCACTTGGCTGCTGCACGATAATTGTCATCCTGAGCGTTAGCGAAGGATCTTTGTATGCTAACCCCTTTCCACAGCATTTCAGAGGGCAAGGTC
>JAFZJI010000136.1 GCA_017552105.1 Bacteroidales bacterium
GCGCAGGCCCGTTACCTGACTCCCATGGTACTGGAACTCGGCGGAAAGAGCCCTTGCATAGTGGACAAGGACGCCGACATAGAGATAGCCGCAAGGAGGATTGCCTGGGGCAAGTCCCTTAACAGCGGACAGACCTGTATAGCACCGGACTATCTCTTCCTGCATAAGGATATCAAAGCTCAGTTCATCGAGGCTTTCAAACGCGAGATAGCGGCCCTGTACCCGGCCGGAACCCACGACAGCAACTGCTTCGTGCACATAGTCAAGGATTCCGCGTTCGAAAGGCTTACCGCTTATTTCAAGGACGGCGAGATCGTTGCAGGAGGCCGTTCCGATGCATCCATACGCTGGATAGAGCCCACCTTGCTGGATAAGGTCAGTCCGGAATCCTCCGTGATGACCGAAGAAATCTTCGGGCCCATATTCCCCATAATGGAATTCGGCGACCGCAGCGAAGTAGTGGATTTCGTCTTGTCCAGGGAGAAGCCCCTGGCTTTCTATTACTTCGGAAAGAAGGCGGACGCCTGGGACATCATATCCCGTACCACATCAGGCGGAGCCTGCATCAACGATACGATAATGCACATTGCCAACAGCAAGGTGCCCTTCGGCGGCGTAGGCAACTCAGGCATGGGTTCCTACCATAGCGAAAGGAGTTTCCTGGCCTTCTCGCACGAACGTTCAGTCATCTGCACGCCTACGTGGATCGACCTGAAATTCAGATATATGCCTTACAAGCTGTTCCCGATAGTTAAAAAAATCCTATAATCGCGCCATGAAGAATAAGAAGATCATTGCTTTCGTCCTTACTCTGCTGCTGGTGTTGCCGGCCTATGCCGTACTCAGCGAAAAGGACCTTGCACAGACTCTGTCGGTGCTCCGGTACGAACTCGGTTCCACATTCCGCCAATCACAGAAAAGGCCTAAAAGGATGCCCAGGAAGGTGAAGGACAGAGGGGACATGCAGCATTCCAGCCTCGTGGGAATGATGCAGAGGAGCAATGAGCTTTCGCTAATGCTCTATTCCCAGAAGCAGGATTACACCTTCGACATGACCTATGCCTTGAACGAGGTGTCGCGCCAGTATGACGAATTCACTTCGAAGCGCCGCCCTTACGATGATATCATAAAGCGCTGCGATATCGATATCGACCGTTACGACAGGCTTATCCATGCCCTGAAGAGCCTCCCGCCTTCTACGACCGTAGAGTACCTGGACAGCCTCGGGAACGTAGTAACCCTCGACGCCAATGTGCATGTGGGCAGGAGCAGCGGCCTGTCGCGCCGTTATGGGCCAGGCAAGAATGCTTTCCAGCTGGATTCGCTGGGCCAGGCGGACAGGGACAGCTGCATCTACTTTGCGGAAAAGTTGCTGGAACAAAGCAGGGCAAGGCGCAACCGCTGGGTGATAGACAGCACCCATTACAAACAGACCGCCAACATGCTGAAGTCGGCGTATGACTACGCACAGATGCGCTACAAGACGGTACAGAACAAGATATTCATCGAGGGACAGGCATCCTATACCGACATCATCAAGAAGTTCAACTATTACTGGTACCAGGCTTCGAACGATGCCAAGGACAAGTATAGCCTCGAGAACAAAGATAACGTGCAAAGCCAGTGGAGAGGCCCCATGGTGGTAGGATTCGGCGTTTTCGTGCTATTCTACATGTTCGTGGCACTGGTGGTCAGCCTGATAGCTGTCAACATCCTCACCCGCAAGGTGAAACTGTTCAAGAAAGACAGGATACTCAAGAACAAGTTCACCACTACGCTCATATTTACCGTGGTCATCTTCGCCCTCAGCATCATGATGGCCAGCAGCTTCTCGAAGCAGCACTTCTTCAGCATGGCTTCCAAGATACTCATCGAGTTTGCCTGGATGCTGGCGGCCATTTTCGTGTCGCTGATCATCCGCGTAAAGGAAGACAACGTCCGCAAGGGAATACGACTCTATCTGCCCACCTTGCTGATGTGCCTGTTCATCATCTGCTTCCGCATAGCGTTCATCCCGAACAGCCTCATCAACATAATATTCCCTCCTATACTGCTGCTCTTCACAGTCCTGCAGGGCCTCGCCATATTCCACAATAGGAAGTCCCTTCCCAAGAGCGACGTAGTGTTCGGGTGGATATCGTTCATGATGATGGTAGGCAGCACCTTGATAGTATTCTACGGATACGTGCTTCTTGGCGTACAGCTGCTCATCTGGTGGTTCTTCCAACTCACCCTGCTGCAGACCATTTCGGCCGTGTATGACATACTGAATATCTATTACACCAACCATATCCAATCCAGGAAGCACCGTTATATACAGGATCATCCCGACATGCCTCACCGTACCGACGAAGACATGATACTGGTAACCTGGCCCAACGCCTTCATAAGGAAAGCCCTTCTTCCAGTGGCAATGGTGCTATCCCTGCCCGTAAGCTTGTATATGGCCTCCGGAGTATTCGACCTTACCGCCATATTCAAAGAATACCTGCGCTTCCCCTTCCTGAATGTGGAGGGTTATATCAGCCTTTCGTTCTACAAGATAGTGACGGTGCTTTCGCTGTACTTCATCTTCAAGTTCATGAACTACGCCGCCAAGGCCGCATTCAGATACCATAAGATCCACTCCATACTCAAGAATTCCAGCGTAAAGGTGCTCAACGAGAACCAGGTCAACTTCACCCTGGCCGAGAACCTGATCGGAATCAGCCTCTGGGGCATCTACGTGATAGCACTCTTCATAATCCTCAAGATACCTACCACGGCCGTTAAGGTTATAGGCGCCGGTCTCGCCACCGGTCTCGGTTTCGCTATGAAGGACATCCTTAACAACTTCTTCTATGGAGTCCAGTTGATGTCCGGACGCCTCCGTGTGGGGGATTATGTCGAATGCGACGGCATCCGAGGCAAGGTGGAGAGCATTACCTACCAGACAACCCAGATAGTGGCTGCAGACGGATCGGTGATGGCATTCCCGAACTCAACCTTGTTCAACAAGAACTTCCGCAACCTCACCAGGAACCATTCATACGAACTGCTTTCCTTCACGGTCGGCGTGAAATACGGAGTCAACGTGGAAGAAGTCCGCAAGGTTATACTAGAATCCTTGATCCCCCTTCAGAAAACCGACAAATACGGCAGGGAGATACTCGACGCCAAGTTCGGGATACAGGTGCGTTTCCAGGATTTCGGGGATAATTCAGTGAACCTACAGGTGGTCCAGTTCGTTTCGGTCGAAGAGAGGATGGCCTATGCCTCCAGGGCCAAGGAAGCCATCTACAACGCGCTGAACGAGCACGGAATCGAGATCCCGTTCCCTCAGCGCGACCTCTACATCAAGTCGATGCCTGCCGAGTAACTAATTAATCTTCTGGCTGTTTTGGATACCTCTTTTCGTATTCCAGGTGCCATAGACCTCGCTGACATTACCCACGGTGATAAAGCAGTCAAAGTTCTTATCCTTAAGATAATTGAACAGTTTGGCGTATTCATCCTGGGTGAGGAGGGTTACAAGTTCGACCTTGTCTTCAAGGGAATAACCTCCCTTGAGGGGATAGAGGCTGCATCCTCTGATGAGCGTGTTGAGAATGTACTCACGGATAGGTTCGAAATCGTTGGTGATTATGCAAACCCTTTTGCGCTTGTTAAGGGTATCGGTAAAGTAATCCACGGCAATACCGTTTATCCAGGTACCGATAAGGCCAATGACGACCATGCGGAAGGGATTGATGGCAAATGCAGAGCAGCAGATGAGCGCTCCGGCAACGGTTACGGAAGTGCCGATGTCCAAATGAAGATACTTGTTGACGATCTTTGCTATTATGTCCAGGCCGCCCGTGGATGCGTTTATCCGGAACAGAATGGCCTGCGATATGCTGAGCATGAGCACGAAGCAGATAAGGTCGAGCCAAGGGTCATTCATCACGGACGCCCCGTCGCCGAGTATCTTTTGATAGGGGAGCACATACTCCCAGAAATCGATCAGCGGGCCGAGGATGAGGGCTGTATAAACGGTTTTAAGTCCGAACTCCGCACCAATGAGCAACCAGGCGAGCACCAGCAGCAACGCGTTGATTATAAGGATTATGGTAGATGTCTTTATAGCCACGCCAGCCGAACCGAGCACCTCGGAAATAACTATGGAAAGACCGGAAATGCTGCCTATGATAAGTTTGCTAGGCATGAGGAAGTAATAGACTGCAGCTGCGCCGAAGGACATTCCCAAGGTCATGATAAGAAGTTCTTTCCAGAACTTTCCAGTAGAGAGAGGTTTAAGTATGCTCGTCATCGTATATAACATTTATTTCCCAAATTTGGCAAATTGCTTTGACATATCAAAATATTCGTCTATTTTAGTGACAATTTTTAAGCAAAAAATGAGAAAAGCATTTTTACTATCCGTCATGTTGCTGCTTGCGGCTCCCATGTATTCCCAGAATGCAGTCGACAGCATGTTCGTAGATCTGAGGTCATCTTTCCACCAGGAAACGACAAATGGTGTGTACGACAGCCAGATCCGAGGCGAGCATCTCAACTTCCATATGCATGGCCATATCACGCGCGACATCAACTATCGCATACGTCACAGCCTCTGCAAGCTGCCGATAGTGCCGAACAATGCGTTCAATGCTACCGACATAATGTATGTCAACTGGAACATGAACGAGCATTGGAGCTTCCTTGCGGGTAAATATGCGGTTCTCATCGGCGGATACGAATACGATGCCGCACCTATAGATGTATATTACTACAGCAAGTTCTGCAACAACATCTACCAGGGCTTCACCTTCGGAGCATCCGCGACCTACCACTTCAGCCGCAAGCAGGCAGTGGTTGCACAGATCTGCAATTCGCCGCTTTCCCTGGGAGTTTCAAACATATATGCCTACAACCTTGGATGGACCGGGGAATTCATGCCATGGTGGAAGACTATCTGGACCTTCAACATGGTCGAAGACCAGCAGCATAAGTTCATCAATTACATCTCCCTCGGCAACCATTTCATCCTTGGGGATGCCATACTGGACCTGGATGTGATGAACCGCGGCAGCTTCATGCAGTCCCGCTTCCTGTTCAGCGACATGACCCTTATCTCGAAATTCATCTGGAGCGTAGGGGACTGGAACCTCTGCGCGAAAGCCGGCTATGAATGGAACAAAGAATTCAATGTCGACGGCAACGGCAGGGCTTACGACCTGGTGATCGCCCCCGGAACCGAGTATGTTTATGCCGGATGCGGCCTCGAGTGGTTCCCCTTCGGCAGAGACGGCTTACGCCTGCATGCCGTCTATTACAGGGACAGCGATGGCAGGCGTAATAATTTCGAACTGGGTATTACCTGCAGGTTGGATATAATCCGCTAAGCCTTAGGCTTAATCTTACGTACGGGATCGCAAGTCAGGCCTATGCCGAGCTTGTTGAAGGTCTTCCTGTCAACCTCGCTGAGCATCGTGGTAGAATGCACCTGCGCACCGGCGAGATTCGGGAGCTGGTCGAGCGCATTCTTGCAGTTCTCGTCTATCAGGCTCATCATTGAAATTGCAACCAGAACCTCGTCGCTGTGCAGACGGGGATTGTGCCCGTGCAGATAGGTCACCTTGGTCTTCTGGATAGGCGCGATCATGGTCTGGGGAATCAGCTTCACATTATGTGCGATGCCGGCCAGATGCTTGAGGGCATTCAGCAGCAGAGCCGCACTAGGGCCGAGAAGGGGACTAGTCTGAGCCGTGATGATAGTGCCGTCGCAAAGCTCGATGGCCGCGGCTGCAACACCGGATTTCTCCAGCCTTTCCTTGGCAGCCACCGTGCAAAGGCGGTAAGCCGTAGTGATGTTGGCACGCTTCATCAGCAGCGAAATCTTGTTGACCTCGTTCTCCGTTGCCTTGCCATCTGCGAAATTGCACAGCGCGGTATAGTAACGGCGGATGATTTCCTGCTTGGAAGCATCCCTGCAGGCATCGTCGTCATCTATGCAATATCCCGCCATGTTAACGCCCATGTCGGTGGGCGACTTGTACGGAGTGGAACCGTAGATGTCGTCGAAGAGGGCATTCATCACGGGGAAAATCTCGATGTCGCGGTTATAATTGACGGCGGATTCTCCGTATGCATCCAGATGGAAGGGGTCGATCATGTTCACATCGTTCAAGTCGGCCGTCGCGGCTTCGTAGGCGATGTTCACAGGATGTGTCAGGGACAGGTTCCAGATAGGGAAGGTCTCGAATTTCGCATATCCGGCCTTGATGCCGCGCTTATTCTCCTGATAGAGCTGGCTGAGGCATACGGCCATCTTTCCGCTGCCGGGGCCCGGAGCGGTGACGACGATCAGCGGTTTCTCGGTCTCTACGTAATCGTTCTTTCCGAAGCCTTCTTCCGAATCGATTAAGGCTACGTTGTTGGGATAGCCTTCGATGGTGTGATGGTAGTAAACTCTGATTCCCATGCTTTCCAGGCGCTTGCGGTATGCTTCCGCGCTGGACTGGCCGTTGAAGTGGGTGATAACGACGCTGTTGACGCTGAGTCCCTTGTCGATGAATTCATCCCTGAGGCGGATGACGTCCATATCGTATGTGATTCCGAGGTCGTTGCGGACCTTGTTCTTTTCGATATCGACGGCGCTGATGACAATAATGATCTCGGCATCGTCCTTCATCTGTAGCAGCATCTTAAGCTTGCTGTCCGGCTCGAAACCCGGGAGGACGCGGCTGGCGTGGTAGTCGTCGAAGAGCTTTCCTCCAAATTCGAGATAAAGCTTGCCTCCGAAGGTTGCAATCCGCTGCTTGATGTGCTCGGACTGTATTTTCAGGTATTTGTCGTTGTTGAACCCTTTCTTCATAAATAATTGCATGGGCGGCTACTTCAGGATGCCGACCCTCTTGAGTATATAATCTACGTTCTTGAAATAATAATCCAAGGTGAAACAGCTGTCTATCTCGGCCTCGCTCAGATTCGCGCGGACGCCCTCGTCGGCCTTCAGCAGGGTATTGTAGTCGAGATGCTCGCTCCAGGCCTTCATGGCGATGGGCTGGACGGTGTCGTATGCCTGTTCCCTGGAAAGACCCTTACCTATGAGGGCATTCATCACTCTCTGGGCGAAGATGACTCCGTTGGTGATGTAGATGTCTTCTTTCATCTTTTCGGGATATACGACAAGATTGTCCAGGATGTCCTTGAAGCGGTTGAGCATGTAATCCAGGAGCTCGGTAGCGTCCGGAAGGATGATGCGCTCGGTGCTGGAGTGGGAAATGTCCCTCTCGTGCCAGAGAGCTACATTCTCGTTGGCCGTAGCCATATAACCGCGCATAACCCTGGCACAGCCGCAGATATTCTCGCTGCCGATGGGGTTGCGCTTATGAGGCATTGCGCTCGAACCTTTCTGGCCCTTGCGGAATGCTTCCTCGGCCTCGCGGACTTCCGTACGCTGCAGGCTGCGGACCTCCATGGCCATCTGCTCTATGGAAGATGCTATTACCGAAAGGGTGGAGAGGTAGAAGGCATGCCTGTCCCTCTGGAGAACCTGGGTGGAGATATTGGCGCTTTCGATTCCGAGCTTGTCGCAGACATAGTCCTGGATCGACGGGGGAATGTTGGCGAAGTTACCTACCGCACCGCTCATCTTTCCGGCTTCCACGCCCTTGGATGCGAGGTTGAAGCGCTCGACGTTACGCTTCATCTCCTCGTACCAGAGGGCCCATTTGAGGCCGAAGCTGGTGATATCAGCATGGATTCCGTGGGTTCTGCCAATGCAGGGGGTCTCCTTGAACTCCAGGGCGCGGCGGCGCAGAACCTCCATGAATGCGTCCATATCCTTGCGGAGGATATCGTCTGCCTGACGGATAAGGTATCCGTTGGCGGTATCCACGACGTCGGTGGAAGTAAGCCCGTAATGGACCCACTTCTTCTCTTCGCCCAGGCTCTCGCTCACGCAGCGGGTGAAGGCTACAACGTCATGCCTGGTCTGTTCTTCTATCTCGTGGATGCGGTCCACGTTGAAACGGGCATTCTGAGCTATCTTCCGTACATCTTCTGCAGGGATCACTCCAAGCTCGCTCCAGGCCTCGCAGGAGAGGATCTCGACTTTGAGGTATGCATCGAACTTGTTTTCTTCTGTCCAGATTGCCCTCATCTGCGGGCGGGAATACCTTTCTATCATATCAGAGAGCTGCCTTGATGTTCTTTTCCATTTCCTCGACGCTGCGCGACGAGCCCTTGAAACTCTGGCCCGTTACATGCTCGAAGAGCTCGATGTAACGCTTGCTGATGCCTTCTACCACCTCGGGGGTCATCTCGGGCACTTTCTGGCCGGCCTGTCCGAAGAAACCGCCTGCCATCAGCCATTCGCGCACGAACTCCTTGGAGAGCTGTTTCTGCTTCTCTCCACGGGCAATACGCTCCTCGTATCCGTCGGCATAGAAATAGCGTGAAGAGTCAGGAGTATGGACCTCGTCCATCAGCATGATGCGGCCGTCCTTCTTTCCGAACTCATATTTGGTATCTACCAGTATCAGGCCCTGCTTGGCGGCGATTTCGCTGCCCCTCTTGAACAGGGCGCGGGTATATTTCTCGATCTGGGCATAATCTTCGGCAGATACCAGGCCGGTAGCGATGATATCCTCGCGGGAGATGTCCAGGTCGTGGCCTGCATCAGCCTTAGTAGTAGGGGTGATGATGGGCTCGGGGAACCTTTCATTCTCTTTCATACCCTCGGGCATGGCAACACCGCAGATGGTTCTCTTACCGGCCTGGTACTCGCGCCAGGCGTGCCCGGAAAGGCATCCGCGTATTACCATCTCGACCTTGAAAGGCTCGCACCTGTGGCCGATTGTCACGGCAGGATCCGGAACGGAAATCTTCCAGTTGGGGACGATGTCGGAGGTGGCGTCCAGGAAAAGTGCCGCAATCTGGTTGAGTATCTGACCCTTGAAAGGAATTCCTTTGGGTAGCACGCAGTCGAAGGCGGAGATACGGTCCGTAGCCACCATTACTATCTTGTCGCCAAGGTCGTACACATCGCGGACCTTGCCTACATATTTGCTTTTCTGCCCATCAAAATGGAAATCGGTGCTGATTATTGCTTCCATATCTGCTTAGTCTTTAAAGATGATTGCATCACGGTCGGGGCCTACGGACACTATCCTGACGGGGCATCCGGTCTCTTTTTCGATGAAGGCGACGTATTCCTTCATCTCAGCGGGCAGGTCCTCGTATTTGCGGATGCCGGTTATGTCGGTCTTCCAGCCTTTGAATTCGGTATAGACGGGCTCTGCATTGGTGCCGCCGTCGTAAGGATACTCGGTAGTCGCTTCACCGCCGATCTTGTAGGAAGTAGCGACCTTGACGGTATCGAAGTCGTCCATGACATCGGATTTCATCATGATGAGGTCGGTAACACCGCTCATCATGACGGCATATTTGAGGGCTACCATGTCGAGCCAGCCGCAACGGCGGGGACGTCCGGTGGTAGCTCCGTATTCACGGCCAATCTGGCGCAGGGTCTCGCCCGTATCATCGAAAAGCTCGGTAGGGAAGGGGCCGCTGCCTACGCGGGTGCAATATGCCTTGAAGATTCCATATACCTTGCCGACTTTGCTGGGAGCGACTCCGAGTCCGGAGCATACGCCCGCTGCAAGGGTGTTGGAAGAAGTTACGAAGGGATAGGAACCGAATTCTACGTCGAGAAGCGACCCTTGTGCACCTTCTGCAAGCATCGGAGTGCCTTCGGAGAGTTTTTTGTTGACGAGGAATTCTGTATCGACGAATTTGAAGCGTTTAAGTTGTTCGATGGCTTTGAACCACTGCTCCTCGTAAGAAGATATATCGAAGGTGAAGTCCTTGTAGTGAGAGAGGAGCTGGAGATGTTTGTTTTTGAGAGCTTGGTATTTCTGGTTGAATTCAGGAAGGAGAACATCTCCGAATCTTAATCCGTTCCTGCCGGTCTTGTCCATGTAGGCTGGGCCTATGCCTTTGAGAGTCGAACCGATCTTGGCTTTTCCCTTTGCCGCTTCGCTGGCGGCATCCAAGGCCCTGTGTGTAGGTAAGATGAGGTGGGCGCGCTTGGAAATAATTATTCTGTCTGTGACGGGACCTTCCAGGAGTTCGATCTTGCTGATCTCGTCGTATAGAATTACAGGATCCACTACAACGCCGTTTCCGATGATGTTCAGGACCCCTTCCCTGAAGATTCCGGAGGGAACCGTGTGAAGAACGTGGCTTTTCCCTTCGATACTGATAGAGTGCCCGGCATTCGGTCCGCCTTGGAAACGTGCTACGACATCGTAACCGGGTGTCAGACAGTCAACAACTTTTCCTTTTCCTTCGTCTCCCCACTGGAGACCAAGGACAACGTCGATTTTGTTCATAAAGTATTATAGATGTTAGGTAAGTTACACAAACTGGACCGTGGTCAAAGTTACGACTTTTTTAAGACAAAACAAAAGGCATTTTCCAGTTTTTTTTGCTTTATTTGCATCATGAAAACTAATGACCTCAAACTTGTCGCAGCAGCCATTTGCTGCCTTGCAATCCTCTTTTCTTGTGATAATCAGACAGATAAATGCACAAGTTGCATGGCAACTCCGGGCAATCCCTACCTTCCTTTGTGGGAGCACATCCCCGATGGTGAGCCATATGTGTTCGAAGACCCCGACCAGCCAGGCAAGTATCGCGCATATATATACGGATCGCATGACGTGCTGCAGACTGAGTATTGCGGTTACGATTTCGTGCTCTGGTCGGCATCGGTGGACAGCCTGAACGTCTGGCGCTACGAAGGCGTAATCCTTGTCGTGGACAAGAATGCCAAGGGAGAGTATTTCCATCCCGACGGCCAGGGAGATATCCTTTACGCTCCGGATGTAGCCGTGACGGTGGACGGGAACGGCAAGAAGACATATTACCTGTATCCCAACGACCAGGCCATGGGGCGCAACTCCCTCGTCGCAAAGAGCGACAGGCCGGACGGCCCCTTCGAAATATGCAACTGGGATCCGGCCAACCCCGACCAGACCAAGGGCGTACTTACCTTCGACCCTGCCGTATTGGTGGATGACGACGGCCGCGTCTACGGATACTGGGGGTTCGAGCATTCCTACGGTGCGGAACTCGACCCGGCCGACATGGCTAACGTGAAACCTGGTGCCAAGATAGTTGACGGAATGATTCCGGGAAGGCACGAAGACGATGTATTCCGATTCTTCGAGGCATCATCGATACGTAAGATAGAAGACAAGTACGTGTTCATATACAGCCGCTGGACGAAAGACGGCGAATTCGGCCTGCACGACACCAACTACACTCTCGCTTACGCATACAGCGATGCTCCTCTGGGCCCCTGGACCTTCGGCGGTACCATCATCGACGCCCGCGGCAGGGAAGTCAACGAAAACGGAGAGACAATTGCCTCGGCGACCATCAGCGGCAATACCCACGGCAGCATCTGCAAGATAAAGGACCAGTGGTATGTATTCTATCACCGCCAGACCGGCACCAACGAGTTCGCCCGCCAGCCTATGGTGGCCCCCATCGACGTGAAGGTCGAACCCGGCCCGGGCGGAAAGGTCGTCATTTCGGAAGGGGAATACACCTCCGAAGGCTTCGCGCTTGACGGCCTCGACCCTCTGGAGCGCCATTCTGCCGGCATTGCCTGCTGGTATACCGGCCCCAAGGTTGCGGAGCATGCCTGGCCCGAGAAGACCTATTTCGGTTCATACGTAGCGGCCGCACACGGCACGCCCTCCAACTTCGACGCCCCCTACGACATAAAGAACAACACTAACCCGGTGATATTCAATACCGACGGTTCGATAGTAGGATACAAGTACTTCAATTTCAACAAGATGTGCGGGAAGTCCAATCCTCAGCTGCTTCTGCGCCTGATTCCCGCCGGCATCGACGGCACGATCCAGGTAATGCTGGACAGGCCTTGGGAATCGCAGGGTGGGACCCTTCTTGCTACGGTAGATGTCAAATCCGGCTGGCGCGAACGCTCCAGGGAGCTTAAGATCGACCTGCCCGGCCTCGAGAAAAGCAGCGGCAAACACGCCATCTACTTTAAGTTCTTCTCCGACACCAAGGAGCAAAGCATCTGTACGCTCCAGGACTTCGTGTTCAGGAACAAATAAGGAAGAATTCAGATCTTGAGATGATCCTGGCGTATGACTCTTTCCCAGAGCTTCGCCGGGATTATCTTTTTTATGGCATCCACTACCACGTTCAGCATGCTCTCATGGATGTAATCGTTGCGCACCACCAATGAGATGGTACGCTTGATTTCCGGGTCGACGATGGGTTTCAGGCAGGCTTGCTGACTGAAAAGTATCAGCCCGGCATGGGTCTCGGGAATTACCGTAAGCCCTCCATTGTCGTTCACGACCTGTATCAAAATGCCGACCCTTCCGCCTTCGAAGAAACGCTCGTAGGACTTCTCTTCCTCGTTCCTGAACTCCTCGGGAGATATCTGCCTGAGTCCGTCCTTGATGATCCACACCGGTTGGCTGAAGAGATCCTCGGCGCTAATCGATTCCTGCAGAAAAGCCGGATGCCCGGGGGAGACATAGGCAAAAAAACACTCGGCATATAAAGGAATCTCAAGGAAATCCGGGTCATTCAGCGGTCCGGAGATGATTCCCATGTCTATCTCGGCCTTCCTAAGCTTATCCAAGACTGTCTGGGTGAGCATTTCCTCGATACGGAGGGATATGGATGGATAATCAGACGTTATATACTTGTATAGACCCGGAACCAGGACGGGGGAGACGGTCGATATCAAACCTATCTTCAGAGGTCCGGAAAGCATTTCTTTCTCGCTGCGGGTCATCTCGCATATCTGGTCGGCATTGTAAAGCACCATTTTGGCCCTGTCGATGATTTTGCGTCCGATTTCGGTTGCCGTTACAGGATGGGCGTCACGGTCGAAAATACGTATGTCCAGTTCCTCTTCCAGCTTCTTGATCATAAGGCTCAATGTAGGCTGGGTAAGGCCACAGGCCTCGGCAGCTTTTCCAAAGTGGCGGAAGTCGTCGACGGCTACGATATACTTGAGTTGTTGCAGTGTCATTTCCGAGTGTCATTAATAAAATCAATGCAAAGATAAAAAAAATTGTATTGATTTATGGTGCGCGAGGGGATAAATTTGCGTTAAGAAACAGTTAAGAGATATGAATTGGAACAATATAACATACTATATAGGCATTTCCCTCATAATGGTCGCAACCCTCATGGGAGTATCCGCACTGATAGCCTGCCTTACCCCGGCCGACTCCAGCAGGGTAGCACTGCTTTACTCCGCATTCGTGACCGGGACAGCCGGCTTCTTCCCTCTGATCTTCGTACAGAGAGGCCCGAAACGTCTGTCATTCAGGGAAGGTAACTGTATAGTAGTAGGGGCCTGGCTGGCCGCCTGCACATTTGGAATGCTTCCTTTCCTGCTCTACGGGGGAGAGTTCAGCTTGATAAACTCGCTGTTCGAGAGCATTTCCGGATTCACCACAACGGGAGCATCGATATTGAACGATGTCGAAGCCCTGCCGAGAGGTTTGCAGTTCTGGCGTATATCCACCGCATGGGTAGGAGGTATAGGCATAGTGACCTTGTTCTCGATGATAATGGCAGGCAGCACCAACAAGGCGACGCTTTCAGGTGCCGAGATATCCAGCCTGGCGAGGGAGCCTTTCGAGGGAGAAAGGAAGTACAGTTTTGCCAAGCGCATGATGATCACCTATGTCTCGCTTACCGTCATCAGTTTCTTCTCACTCAGGCTCACGGGGCTTGCATGGTTCGACGCGGCGACCAACGCGATGTCTGCTTGCAGCACCTGCGGATTCTGCATAAGGAACGAGAGTATAGCCTTTTATGACAATCCTGCCGCCGAGGTGGTGCTGACCATCACCATGATTGCAGCCGGTCTGAATTTCGGCATACTCTTCCTTTCCACGATAAAGGGACAGTTCAGCTATTTCAGGCGCTCCGCAACGGTCAGGGTGTTCCTCATCCTGCTTGCAGCCGCAATAGTGATGGTCTGCTCGAACCTCATGCTGAGCGGTCATACCACTTCGTTCTGGAAGGCCCTCAGGGATGCCTCTTTCCAGATAGCGTCCATAGCGACCACTACCGGATTCGCCACCCGCGACACCACTCTCTGGCCCGCCTTAAGCATGACCATACTGATCATATGTTCGCTCATCTGCGGATGCTCGGGTTCTACTTCCGGCGGTATCAAGATAGACAGGGCCATCCTGGCTGCCAAGGGCATACACAGGAAAGTGCGTGAGTCGATATCTCCCAATGTCGTGCGGGCCGTGAAGGTAGACGGTCGAATACAGACGGATGCCCAGGTGGACGATGCCTTCTGCTACATAGTCTGCTATATGCTGCTGGTAGTCATCTTCGCCTCCATCAACATCGCGGCCGGATTGGATTTCACCACAGGACTAACTGCTTCGATCGCCTGCATAGGAAACGTAGGACCCGGATTCGGCGACGTTGGTTCGATGTCGAACTACAGCGATTTTCCGGCCTTGCTGAAGATATCTTCGGTGATAGAGATGCTGATAGGACGTCTGGAGATATTCCCTATGCTTTACCTCTTCGGATCGTTCAGGTCGAAGTTCTGACAGGATTCCTTCGCCTTGCTCTGGAGTATCCGTGAATATGGCGGCACGTCGTGGGTGAGCCAGATGTTACCTCCTATGACGGTATCGTGGCCGATGCGGACGTTTCCGAGGATGGAAGTATTGGAATACACCGTAACGTTATCCTCAATGATGGGATGACGGGGGAGGTCGATGGGACGGCCCTTGGTGTCGTACTTGAAATTACGGGCGCCAAGGGTTACCCCTTGATATAGCATCACATGGCTTCCAATGACGCTGGTAGCGCCGATGACGACGCCAGTGCCGTGGTCGATGGCGAAGTACTCTCCGATCTTTGCGGCAGGATGTATGTCGATTCCCGTGGCAGAGTGAGCCAGTTCCGTAATGAAGCGGGGAAGTATGGGTATATCCAGCCCGAGCAGGCGGTGGGCGACACGGTAATGCAGTATCGCTTCTATTCCCGGATAGCAGGCAATAATCTCCTCGCGGTCGGACGCCGCAGGATCGTTGTTGGCGATGGCTTCGACATCGGTCTGGAGTTCGTGCCTTATTGCGGGCAGTTCCTTCATGAAAACAGCGGCCTTATCCTCGCCTACAAGTTCGCCCAAAAGGACCGAGAGGCCCTTTTCGCGATCGGACCTGCGGCCATAGACATCAGGAAAGAAGGCTTTCCTGGCGCACTCCATCAGGTGCTCTACCTTTCTCTTATCTATCATCTTAAACCTGGTATTGTTCAAAATCAAAAAGGACTGTGGAGAGATAGCGTTCTCCGGTGTCCGGAAGCAGCACGACTATAGTCTTTGCAGCGTATTCTTCTTTCCTTGCAAGGGCAGATGCGGCCGCGAATGCAGCACCGGAGGAGATACCCACGAGCAAGCCTCTGGAAGAGAGTTCCCTGCCGGCGCGGACTGCATCCTGGTCAGAAATGGCAATAACCTCGTCCACCACTGACGGGTCGTAGGTCCCGGGCACGAAACCTGCACCTATTCCCTGTATCAGATGCTTCCCGGACTTTCCTTCCGAAAGCACCGGGGAAGATGCGGGCTCCACTGCGACTATCCTGACATCTGCCTTGCGCTGTTTGAGGGCTTTGCCGACCCCGCTCACGGTGCCCCCGGTGCGCACCCCCGCGACGAAGATATCAACCGCACCGGCGGTATCTTCCCAAATCTCTACGCCGGTGGTCCTTTCGTGGGCGGCAGGGTTGGCGGGATTGACGAACTGGCCAAGGATGACGGATCCGGGAATATCATCCCTCAGAGCCTCAGCCTTGGCTATTGCGCCCTTCATGCCCTCCGCGCCGGGAGTCAGCACGAGCGTGGCTCCGAGGGCTTTGAGCAGGTTCCTACGCTCGAGGCTCATGGAATCCGGCATGGTAAGAATTGTCTTGTATCCTTTGGCGGCACCTACCCATGCAAGCCCTACACCGGTATTGCCGCTGGTGGGCTCGATGATGGTCGCCCCGGGGGAAAGAATGCCCTTCTTCTCGGCATCTTCGATCATCGAGAGGGCAATGCGGTCCTTGGCGCTGCCGCCAGGATTGAAAAACTCTATTTTGGCAAGTATGCGGGCTTTCTGCCCCTCAAGGCCTGAAATCTCAAGCAGGGGAGTATGTCCGATAAGTTCAGTAAGGTTCTTGTAAATCATAAGATGTATTCTATGCGGTACAAATTTAGGCAAATTCCGCCTTATTTTATCGGAATGGAGTATTTCTTTATAAGTAAATGCTATATTTGCCGACATGAAACGATATTTGCTGTTGCTGGCTGCGGCGATTGTAATCCCCGCTTGTTCAAATGGATCCGGCAATTCTTTGATTGGTTATGTGGATACCCGCGTAGGCACAGATGCCAACGCAATTAACACCGAAGGCCGCTTCGGCAAAGGAAGCGAAGAATATGGCCAGACCCTTCCGGCGGTACTGGAGCCCAATGGAATGAACTTCTGGACGCCTCAGACTTCGGATTCGGAGCGCAAGTGCGTGGCACCTTATTATTATCGCGACAGCCTGTTCCAGGGCTTCCGCAACTCCCACTGGATAGTGGGCGGATGTACCCAGGACTATGGTTCCATGACACTGTTTCCGGCTACCGGCACTGCCAGACTCCAGCCCATGGACAGGGCGGTCGTCTTCAGGCATGCGAAAGAAACGGCTACGCCCTCATATTATTCTGTATTCCTGGAGGACTCCGGCATATTTGCCGAGATGACCGGCCGTTCCAGAAGTGCCATCTTCCGTTTCACTTATCCCGAGAATGGTCCCGCATGCCTTATAGTGAATCCTAACAGCGATGAGGGGCAGGGATACATCGAGATTGACACTCTCAAGAAAGAAATACGCGGATACAATCCCATACACCGCATATACCAGGGTTGGGGAAAGCCTGCAGGCTACAGCGGCTATTTCGTAATACGCTTCAGGGAAGATATTGCCTACTGCGGTACTTTCAGCCGCGATACGGTCATTTATGGAGCAACTTCCATAGGCGATGCAAAGGGTATAGGAGTCTTCCTGCAGTTCAAGCGCAAACCCACCGCCGGCCCGGTCATAATCAAGGCCGGCACTTCCTTCACCGACATCGAAGGCGCCGGGAGGAACCTCGACAAGGAGATTCCGGGATACGATTTCAACAAAACACGGAAGCAGCTTACCAAGGTATGGGAGAAACATCTTTCCAAGATAAGCGTCTCGACCGGCGATACGGTGCTTGCAAGGAAGTTCTACGGTTCCCTCTACCGCGCATCGTTCCTCCCCAGGGTTATCAGCGACGTGGACGGCCGCTATCCGGCCTTCTCTACCGGAACTCCCATCATGGAATCCGCCATTCCGCACTACGACGATTATTCGATGTGGGATACCTACAGGGCCCTGCATCCGCTGCTCAACATAATATCTCCCACCCGCAACGGCGAGATGATGCAGTCGCTTGTCGATAAATACGTACAGGGCGGATGGCTGCCGATTTTCCCTTGCTGGAACAGCTACACCGCCGCCATGATAGGCGACCACTGCATCTCGGCGATAGGCGATGCCTATGTGAAGGGAGTCAGGAATTTCGACATAGACAAAGCCTACGAAGGGATGCGCAAGAATGCGTTCGAAGTTCCGGAAGAGAGGTCCGAATACATTAACGGAATGGGGCGCCGCGCACTCGACAGCTATCTGAAATACGGATACATCCCTCTGGAAGATCCGGTCAGGGAGGCATTCCATTCGCGCGAACAGACATCCCGCACCCTCGAATATGCCTACGATGATTTCGTGCTCGCCCAGGTGGCAAAGGCATTGGGGAAAGATGATGACTACAAGCAACTGATTGAACGCAGCCGGAACTACGCTAACGTGATCGACCCCCGGAGCGGTTATGCCAACGGGCGTCACGAGGACGGAAGCTTCTTCGAAGACAACAAGCCCGAGGTACTCTCCCGATACATCACCGAAGGGGCGCCCTGCCACTATACCTGGTATGTTCCTCAGGACCCCCGCGGGCTTATGGAGATAATGGGCGGAAGGGACAAGTACGTAGCCAAACTGGACAGCCTGTTCCAGGAGGGCCTCTACTGGCATGGCAACGAACCCTGCCATCAGGTGGCGTACATGTATAACTACGCAGGAGAACCCTGGAAGACCCAGCAGCACGTCAGGGACATACTCGACGGCCAGTATGCCGACATCCCCGGCGGACTTGCAGGTAACGACGATGCCGGGCAGATGGCTGCATGGTTCGTATTCTCCAGCCTGGGATTCTATCCCGTGTGCCCCGGCACGACAGAGTATATGATAGGAAGCCCCCAGTTCGACAAGGCGGTATTCCGGCTGGAGAACGGACGTTCTTTCTCCGTATCCACCAAAAAGACGGGAAAGGACAACAGATATATCCAATCCGCCAAGAAGGACGGAAAAGCCTATACCAAGAACTATCTGACCCACGAGGATATACTCGAGGGAGCCAGGTTCGAGTTCGTGATGGGCGACGAGCCCAACCTGGAGTGGGGGGCGGGCCTATGAGCAAGTACTTCAGGCTCAAGGACTTTTTGGCTAAAGACGAGGTCTTCCACATAGCCAGGGTATTCATTACCACGAGATACGATATCTCCTACCATTCGCACGACTATGCAGAGCTTTTCTGGGTCGAGAAAGGGGAGGGAATACATCATGTGAACGGCAACAAGGTCACCATCAGGGCCAACGACATGGTGCTGATCCGCCCCGAGGACGAACATACCTTCTCTTCGAACGGAAAGAACCTGACGATAGTGAATGTCGCTTTTCCGAAAGAAACCCTGGATTATTTCCACTACAGGTACTTCGCCAATTCGAACAAGTATTTCTGGACCGACAGCAAGCTCCCGTATCAGATAAAGATATCCGAGAACCTGGTGAAACGCTTCTCTTCCCGTGCGGAGGAAACCATGCGCTTCAAGCGTTCCAACATGCAGATGGACAGCTTGCTGCTTTTCATTTTCAGGAATCTCCAGGAGCTGAACACGCAGCAGGATTTCTCTTCGGCTCCGTCGTGGCTGGTATCGGCCATCAAGGCATATAACAACACAGACTGCTTCCGGGAGGGGATAAGCTCGTTCGTAAAACTCTGCAACAGGAATCCGGACTACGTCAACAGGGTTGTCAAGACGGTTTTCAAGCAGACCCTGACCGAGTTCGTGAACGACATCCGGATCAAGTATGCTGCTGATGAACTGATCCTTACGAGCATACCCATAAAACTCATAGCATACGCCTGCGGGTTCGAGAGCATAGCCTACTTTTACAAGCAGTTTTCACAACGTTATGCCCAGACGCCGTCGGACTACAGGAAACTGAACCAAAAAATCGTATAATTCCGGCAAATGTCGGAATAGAGTAATAATTGTGCTATTTTCCATAAACTTGCGATGTAAAACAAGTCGAATAATCGTATAGATTTGCAGAAGAGGGAAACGAGTTATCATGAAAGGACTGATTACATCGCTTCAACGCATGTCTATACACGATGGCCCTGGCATAAGGACGGTAGTTTTTATGAAGGGCTGCAACATGAGATGCAAGTGGTGTCATAACCCGGAGACATGGAGCCTGAACCCTCAGGTTCAATACATTAGAGAGAAGTGTATTCATTGTCTGACGTGTCTCCAGGTATGTCCGAGGCGGGCGATTGAGGCCGGAACCGACTCGATCGTCATCGACAGGAGCAAATGCGATTGTTGTGGAATATGTGCACTTGCGTGCTGTAGCAATGCCTTGTCGATGATCGGTCGGGAAGTCTCCCCAGAGCAACTTTGGGCAGAAGTAAGTAAGGATAATCCTTACTTCGTGCAGTCCCACGGAGGGGTTACGGTTTCCGGCGGAGAACCTATGATGCAACTACATTTCCTCAAGGATTTCCTTAGCATCTGCAAGAGTAACGGGATCCACACTGCAATTGAATCTAACCTATCATTTCCATGGCCGTCAATCGAAGGACTGCTTCCTTTGACCGACCTATGGATGTGCGACCTTAAACATGCCGATGACGGCAAGCACAGGAAGTGGACGGGGATAGGGAACGCTACCATCATCGAAAACATAGGGAAACTGGCCGACAGCGGCGCCGACCTCATAGTGCGCACACCTGTCATTCCCGGCGTGAACGACAGTGCGGAAGACATTGAGGCTATATGCCGGATACTGTCGCCCTACAAGGGGAAACTGCGTTACACTCTGCTGGGCTTCCATACGCTGGGATTCGGGAAATATGATTCCCTAGGTATGTGCAATGAGCTCCGCGACACGGAGCCCTTGAAGCCCGAGGCGCTTGAAGAACTGAAGAAAATTGTTGCAAAATGGACGTCATACTAGAGAACAGATTAAAAGCCCTGCGTGCGAAGAAACTCGCCCAGACAAAAGAAAAAATCCGGGTGGAGGGTCTTCTCGACGAAGACGACTACGGCCGCATCGTGCCTCCTGCCGGTCTTTGGGAAACAATTCCTAACAACCCGGACGGATCTTTTTATGGCTATGATGCCTGGGCAGATAATTTCTGCAGCCTGATGGCGGTGCATCCGGTCTATGTCGATCCCGACGATGCTTTCTGCGGAAGATGGATGTATTTCATGTCCAAGATGCGGAAGAACAAATGGAATCCTGCCTATCCTTACGATTTCCTTGAAGAAAACATAGATAAATACGATATAATCTGCGGCATAGGAGATGACGCACACTTCGCCCCCGACTTCAGCATAGGACTTTCTCTTGGATGGGATGGCCTGATCGGAAAGATAGATAAATACCGCAAACTGAACACATCTGCAGAGCAGCAGCATTTCTATGACTTGCACGTCCGCGCCATCCGTGCCGTCCAGGGATGGATACAGCGCCATGTGGACGCCGCACGGGAAATGGCCTGCAATGAAATCGACCCTGCACGCAGGAAGAATCTGGAAGAAATGGCCGAGGTAAACGCCTGGGTAAAGAACAACCCTCCCAGGACCCTTAGGGAAGCATGCCAGTGGATTATCTGGTTCCATCTCGCATCCAGGACCTACAATCGCGACGGAGCCGGCGGCCAGATAGATTCCCTGCTCAGGCCTTATTTCGAAAAGGATATCAAGGACGGCAGGATTACTGAAGACGACGCAATCTACTATCTCGGGTGCCTGCTTATAAACGATCCTATTTACTGGCAGCTGGGAGGCCCGGACAAGGACGGCCGCGACCAGACCTCCAGGATTTCTTTCCTGATCCTGGAAGCTGCCGACAAGATAAACACCTCGCTCAATATCACCATCAGGGTATGGGACGGTCTGGACAAGCTGCTGCTGCGCAAGGGCGTCGAATACCTTGTGAAGAACAAGAACGGCTGGCCCAGATTCTCGGGCGACAAGGCCCTCGTGAGCGGTTTCATGAAGAACGGATACTCCGCCGCCCTCGCAAGGCAACGCATAGCGGTAGGATGCAACTGGATGTCGCTGCCGGGCCTCGAGTACACCATGAACGACCTGGTAAAGGTAAACATAGCCAAGGTGTTCGAGGTCGCATACCTGGAGATGATCGATGGTTCCAAACCTTATTCCACGGCCTTGCTATGGGATGTGTTCGTCTCCCACCTCGACAAGGCCGTAAAGACCGCGGCCGACGGCATACGGCATCATCTCAAATACCAGAAATACAATGAGCCCGAACTGCTTCTGAACTTGCTGAGCCACGGACCTATCGAAAAGGGACTGGATGCCTCCGACGGCGGGGCGCAATATTACAACCTGGCCATCGACGGTGCAGGACTGGCCATTGCCGCTGACTCCTTCGCAGCCCTGGAACAGCGAATAGAGAAGGAACACCGGCTCAGCTGGGACCTCGTGAAAGAAAGCGTCGCCGAGAACTTCGAGAATGCAGGGGGAGAGATAGTCCGCAACGTACTCAAGAACAGCGAACACTACGGCTGCGAAGGTTCCCTCGGCGAAAAATGGGCCCTGAAGATCCGGGACCAGTTCGTCGCGGATGTACGCAGCCAGTCGGAATCCAACCACGTATTCATCCCCGGATTCTTCTCATGGGCGAATACGGTAGCTTTCGGAAAGCACGTCCAGGCTACGCCCAACGGCAGGAAGGCCGGCACTCCCATATCGCACGGGGCCAATCCTGTGCCCGGTTTCGCGGTCGACGGAGCATCGCTTTCCCTGGCTTCTTCCATCGCCAGGATACAGCCAGGATATGGCAACACCGCCCCAATGCAGTGGGAGCTGGACCCGTCGTTCGCGGAAGAAAAACACATAGACATCATAGAATCCATAATCAAGACACACATGGAGCTGGGCGGAACGCTCATCAACGTGAACATAATGGACAAGGACACGCTGCTGAAAGCCCATAAAGACCCGTTCGCCTATCCTGAACTAGTAGTCAGGGTGACGGGCTTCACGGCCTATTTCTGCATGCTGTCTCCGGAATTCCGCCAGCTTGTCGTCGACCGCTTACTCGAAAACTGATAACGCTTATGAAACTGATAGAATCATACAGATTCGATGCACAAGGCTACGATCCTACCTTCATCAGCGACGGATGGCAGGTCGCTTTCCTGAACTATGCCCCTGCCGAAGCCCTGGAAAGCATCGTGAAACTGGACATACACTTCCTGACCGACGAGGTATTCGTGCTCCTCGAGGGCAGGGCGGTGCTGATAGCTGCCACCATCGGCGACACCATCACCTACGATCTGGCCGATATGGTTCCGGGGGTTATCTACAACATCCCCAAAAACACCTGGCACAAGATAGCCATGTACGAGGGGAGCCGGGTCTGCGTAGTGGAAAAGAGCAATACGCACGTTTCCGACTTCGAGTTCCACGACCTCTCTGCCAAGGAGCAGAAGGATCTTCAGGATGCCGTTAATAACTTAAAGAAATAATCCTATGGAAAATGGGTTCTACATAGGCATTGCCCTTGTCCTGATCGCAGGATGCTTTTCCGGTGTATTCTCCACCCCCTTCTCGCGCAACAAGAAGTGGGCTTGGGAGAACAACTGGCTGATATGGAGCTTCATAGCCCTGATAGTTTGCCCGGCCATAGCCGTGTCGCTGACCATCCCTCATGTGTTCGATGTCTATGCGGCCCATCCTTCCGTTACCGCCATAATCGCGGGATTCGGTATAATCTGGGGAATAGGAGCACTCCTGTTCGGCAAGGGAATCGACGCCCTGGGAGTCTCGCTCGCCATCCCCATTATGCAAGGCCTCATCAATGTCATAGGAATCGTGGCTCCTTTCCTCATGGGAAATCCTGCGGATCTTTTCTCGCCGGAATTCATCCATATTCCCATCGGGGCTGTGGTCACGCTTTCCGGAATCATCCTTTTCGCCAGGGCAGGAAAAGAAAAGAATCCGTCCGAGGGCGATACCAAGGGTAAGAATTTCGGCAAAGGACTGCTAATATGTATACTGGCCGGTGTATTCGGCCCTATGATAAACTTCGGATTCGTGGTAGGCAAGCCCCTCCAGCAGACGGCAGTCGAGCTCGGGGCCAATCCTATCAACAGTGCCAATGCCACCTGGGCGGTTATCTTCGTCACAGGATTCCTGGTGAATGCCATTCAATGCATACATCTGCTCCGCAAAAACAAGACTGCCGCAAATTACAAGGGAGCATCTGGCAAGAACTATCTCTGGGCCATGCTTGCCGGTGTACTCTGGTACGGCAGCATCCTACTTTACGGGATGGGATGCAACCAGATGGGTAATTACGCAGAAAGCGTAGGCTGGGGCATCATGCAGGCGACAGCCATCCTTGCCAGCGGCGTAGCCGGCCTGATGCTTGGCGAATGGAAGGACGCGCCCAAATCCGCCAAGTGCAAGATGGGCAGCGGAATGGCTCTTCTGGTGATTGGTATGGCCATCTTTGCCATGAATCATGGAGATGGCAAGAAGGACCTACCTGTCGATTATGTAGATACCAGGATAGGCACTCAGGCATGGAA
>JAFZJI010000137.1 GCA_017552105.1 Bacteroidales bacterium
TTGGAGAGGATGGAGTTAGGATCTATCCAGCTCTCGATGGGCTTGGGCATAAGCTGTACGTCGTCGATGTAGTAAGTGGCCTCGTCATAGGCGCAGTCGAGCACCAGCTGGACTTCGGCGACACCGTCGGGGATGACCACGTCGCTGTAGATATAGGTCCACTGGTCGGTAATGCCGGGAATCTGGCGGTACATGGTATCTCCGCTGTCGGGAGTCAGATGATACTGGATGGTGGTGGCTCCGTCGGGAGACTTGACCCACATCGCGATGCGGTATTCCTTGCCGGCGACGACCTCGACCTTGTTGTTGGCAGCGACCTGGATATGCCAAGAATCGCCTCCGGTATAACCGGTGCCGATGTTGTTGACCTTGAGGGCGCGGAGGGCGCTGTGCACATAGGCGGCGTTGGCGCCGATCTCGGGCTCGTTGCGGGAGACGAACTCTACATAGGAAGAGCCGTTCCACACGCCCCAGGCACCTGCATCTTCGAAGTCGGCACCTACGAGGAGGTTGGTCTTGTCGATATAATTGGTGTAGTCGCCTTCCTTGATGGCTTCGAAGACCTGGAAGTCATCGATATAATAGGTGGCGGCTGCGGTGCCTCCGTAGAAAGCGACGGACATCTCCGTGTCGCCTTCCTCAGGGGTTATGTCGAGGTACTGGTAGGTCCACGAGTCGGATGCCATAGGAGCATACTGACCCCAGGCGGAATTCTTGTACAGGGTGCCGCTGGCGAGACGGATGTCGATCTGGATGTCGGCATCGGTGTTGGCACGTCCATACCAGCCGATACGGTAGACCTTGCCGGGCTCTACTGTGTAAGTAGGGCTGAGGACCTGGATATCCCAGGCATTGGCAGCGGCTCCGGATGCATTGTCCATCTTGAGGGAGACGCTCCCGCTGTTGGAGAGCTCGTCGGTGATGGAAACCATGCTGGCTCCGTTGAGTACCGTGAATCCGGAAGGAGAGATATCGGCTCCGGGCACGCAGGCTTCGAAGTCGGTACCACCGTCGATTGCAAAGGGATTGATATAGACTACGCCGGAGTTGTCGCCTTCTTCCTCGGGTTCGGTCTCGATGACACGGATGTTATCGATGCAGACACCCTGGGTAGGAGCGAGCTGGAATGCGAATTCGCCTGCGGACTTGGTGTTGAACGTGGCGGAATACTTCGCCCATTCTGCGCTCACAGGAGTTTCGGCTTTCTGATTGTCTCCGGATGTAACTACGACCTTGGCGCCCTCGGCAGCTTCGGCACGGGCCCAGAAGGAAAGGATATAGGGCTTGCCGACCTCGAGGGTAGCTGCGAACGAAAGAGATGCGTCGGCGGCATTGGCCTCGGCGGCATACTCTCCCGCAAATACGTGCGTGTAATTAGTGGTTACGGCCATGCCGTTGGAGGTGTAGCCATCCATGTTGCCACCCTCGAAGTTCCAGTTATTCTGGAGGAGGGAAGCGCTATTATCGGCAGCAGCCTTGCTGATAAGACCGTTCAGATAGTCCACTTTCTGCTGGGAATGCCAGCCGAGTACGTGACCGAAAAGTTCGGTTCCTGATTCTTGAGCCCATGCTACCATCTTGTCGGCCGTGGTGAAATTAAGCTTTCCGTTGGCTTGCACGATGGCATCGTGTTTCATCTCATTACCGAAGGTAACGGCTTTGAAATCATGCTTGAGGATTTCGCCTACCTGATCGTTCTGGAAATACTCGTTATAAGTAAAGGCGGCACCGAGCTTTATGCCCTGCTGCGCAGCGAGTTCTCCGAGAGAAGTCTTAGTGAAATCCACAGGCGGGGCCGGGGGATTAGGATTCACAACGTCAGTCGGTTTGTCGAAGTGCTCGACAATCTCGCTCTCCTTCTGGCAGGACCAGACGGCGAGCAGGGCGGCTGACATCAGAATAAGTGTGGTTAACTTCTTCATTTGTGTTGTTTGTTCTAAAAGTTGTTGTGATACTCTATGCGTTTCCCATTGACATAAAGGCACGATGCAAAATTATAGATAAAAAACGGCGAACCTTTACGCTTCTGTCACATAGTTTTACACTTTTGATGCACGCTTTAGATTTTCGCAACAATTCGTGTCAAAACCGAAACATTTTTAGCGTTTTTGTCAAAATTAACACTTTTTGTATCAAAATTCGGGGGTATGTATCAATGTTGAAAAGAGTTGTTTCCACACGCGTAATATTATTGGATAATCCTTCCGAACTTTGCATCGTAAGAAAGAATCTATGTTTCCCGACATAAAGTAAAACTGTTAATCAACAAAAAATCAGAGTTTCTTTATGAAAATAACTTTATCAACCAGCTTTTGGAGAGGGCTCTGCGCCGCTGTCCTGCTGATGGTGCCTGTACTGGCATCTGCACAGCAGAAAACGGTCAAGGGCGTTGTCTCGGACCAGAACGGCGAGCCGGTCATATCGGCCGTCGTAATGGTGGAGGGAACATCCACAGCTACCACGACGGGAGTCGACGGCACCTACGCCATCCAGGCTTCCGCAGGGCAGACCCTTTATTTCAACTGCCTCGGATACAAAGATGTAAGGGTTGTTGTTGGCGATAGTAGCGTTATCAATGTTACGATGTCCGATGACAGCTCTTTCCTTGAAGAAGCAGTAGCCATCGGTTACGCAACCATCAAGAAGCGCGACCTTACCGGATCCGTCGCTTCCGTAGGAGCGGATGCTATCACCAAAACTATTGCCACGTCTGCCGACCAAGTCCTTCAGGGTCGCGCAGCTGGCGTGCAGATGGTCCAGAACTCCGGTATTCCGGGTGGTGGTTCGTCCATCCGCGTCCGTGGTGTCAGCTCCATTTTCCAATCCAGCGAACCTGTCATCGTGATCGACGGTGTCGTCATCGAAGCTAGCACGGGAAGCAACACCGAGAATGCATTGGCCTCCATCAACCCCAACGATATCGAAACAATGGATATCCTGAAGGATGCCTCCGCAACTGCTATCTACGGTTCCCGCGGCGCCAACGGTGTCATCATCATCACCACCAAGCGTGGCAAGGCCGGCAAGGCTGTCGTAAACCTCGATGCCCAGGTCGGTGTTCAGACCATGGCCAAATATCTCGACCTCATGGACCTTCCCATGTATGCCGAGCATTACAACACTTTCGCGGAACTCCGCGGCGCGCCCCTGCGCGACGAATATGTTATTCCTGAGGCACTGCCCGCAGGAACCGACTGGCAGAGGGAGTTGTTCAAACCTGCGGCCATGCAGCAGTACAACCTCACCGTCAGCGGTGGTAACGACTCTGCAACCTATGCAGTTTCCGCCGGTTACCTCGACCAGGACGGTATCGCCTACGGCTCCGGCTTCGACCGTTTCACTCTCCGTGCCAACACCGACATCCAGGCACGCAAGTGGCTCAAGTTCGGCGCAAGCCTCACCGCCAGCCGTTCCAACCAGAACATCAACGCACTCGCAAGTAACGAGGAAGGCCTTATCCAGGTAGCCCTCAAGCAGTCCCCTGCAGTTTCCGCACGTTCCATCGACGGCGGATACGACGGCCCCGAAGATGCCAACTTCGCACAGAGCAACCCTCTCGGTCTTGCGAAACTCCTGGAGAACCACAA
>JAFZJI010000138.1 GCA_017552105.1 Bacteroidales bacterium
CAAGGAGCTGGTCACCAAGGCCGGAGTGGAGGAGGTGATGACGGCCTACAACCGTTTCGAGGGCAAGCCTTGCGGGGCCAGCGATTATCTGCTGGACACCGTGCTGCGCGCGAAGTGGGGATTCAAGGGATTGATAGTTTCCGACTGCTGGGCAGTGGCGGACTTCTATATCAAGGGCAGGCATGAGTACGTGGAGGACCAGGCTACCGCGGCGGCGCTGGCAGTGCGCCATGGCGTCGCGGTGGAGTGCGGGCACGCCTATCAGGCCATCCCGGAGGCAGTAAAACGCGGGCTTCTGACCGAGGCCGAGCTCGACCGCAATCTCAAGCAGATAATCGTCACCCGCATCCGCCTGGGAGAGTTCGACGGCATCGACCCGTGGGAGAATCTCCCGGAAGATATAGTCGAAGGCCCGGAGCACCGTGCGCTGGCCCGGAAGATGGCCCAGGAATCCATCGTGCTGCTAAGCAACGACGGCATCCTTCCCCTTAGGAAGGAGGTTCCTGTCGCGGTGATGGGCCCGAATGCCGACGACACCATAATGATGTGGGGTAACTACAACCCCATCCCCCGGAATACCGTCACTCTGCTGGCGGGCTTGAAGGAGCGCGTGGGAGATGTTAAATACGTGAAGGGCTGCGGGCATATCGACGCAGCGGAGGAGTTCGGGAAGGTGCTTGCCGAGCTGGAGGGGATAGAGACCGTTATCTTCGCTTCGGGGATTTCGTCGGAGTACGAAGGTGAGCAGGGAGATGCGGGCGGATATCCCGGTTTCGACGGGGGCGACCGTACCAGCATCGAGCTTCCGGCGGTGCAGCGCGAACTAATCGCGAAGCTGAAAGAGGCCGGCAAGAAGGTGATTCTGGTGAACTTCAGCGGTTCTGCCATGGGCCTGGAGCCCGAAAGCAGGATCTGCGATGCAATGCTGCAGGCGTGGTACCCCGGCCAGGAGGGCGGGTCTGCCTTGGCGGATATCATCTATGGGGATTGCAACCCTTCCGGGAAGCTGCCTCTGACCTTCTATAAGAACACGGAGCAGCTGCCTCCGTTCGAGTGCTATGACATGGCGGGCAGGACCTACCGTTTCTTCAAGGGTGAGGCTTTGTATCCCTTCGGATATGGCCTGAGCTATTCCAAGTTCAAGGTCGGTCGCGTGCGCGTGCGGGACGGCAAGGTGGTGGTCAAGGTCCGGAACAAGGGCAAGATGGATGGCGACGAGGTCGTCCAGCTCTATGTTTCGCTGCCTGCCGATGCCGAGGGCCCTGTGCGTACTCTGCGCGGGTTCAAGCGGGTTTCCGTGCCTGCGGGCAAGTCCGTGAAGGTGGAGATCCCTATCGACGACGAGACCTTCCTCTGGTGGGATGCCGAGGCCGAGGATATGGTACCTACCCCCGGTCGCTATGTCCTGGAGGTCGGCACGTCGTCGTCGCCGAAAGATCTTAGGAAGCGCCGCTTTACCTACAGCAAAGCTATCAGCAAATAGACGAAGTGGGCGATGATGCCGGCGGAGAGGCCGGCGATGGTGTGGGCGCCGAGGGCCTTGGGAATGGCTTTACGCCAGCCCAGGGAGTCCAGCATCGCGGTGTGGGTGGAGAGATATCCCGACCAGCACATGCCGATGGCGGTGCAGACTGCGATGGCGTTGCCGTCCAGGAATCCCGCGTTATTGAAGCTGGGCAGAAGCCCCAGCGAAGCACCCACCGATCCCAGTGCGGTCATGGGGAAGGCGATCAGTTCCATTGCCTCGAACCCGAACAGCCATTCGAACAGCCAGTGTATCTTTCCGGCCAGCCAAGGGAGGATGGGCACGCCTTGCGAGGCGGCGCCCGTGTAGCCTTCCGGCCCGGTGCCGAAGGTTATCATGATTACGGCGGTGGTGATGATGAGCACGCCGGGAATAATCTGCAGGCCCAGTTCCACGCCGTTCTTTCCGCCGTCCAGCAGGGCATTCAGGAAACGCATGAACACGCCGTCCTTGTTGCCGGTCTCTATCCTTTCTTCGGCCAGTTCTTCCTGACTCGCCGAAATCACCATCTCCTCCATCTCGGAGGGCCAAGCCTTGCGGCAGGAGCGCTGCATCAGACGGGTAGATATGATGGACCCGCAGAACGCGCCGAAGAGCCCTATGAAGGCGGCGCCGGCGTTGCCGTAGCCTATCATGGTGATGAGCACCACGAAGCCCATTCCGAAGGCGGTTCCGAAGTTGGTCAGCGAGATGAGCTGGTATTTCTTGAAGTACGATGCGAACGAGCGGTCCTTGCTGAGGGCGATGATGGCGGGGTTGTCGCTGAGGAAGGTCATGACGGCTCCGAGGGCCGCGACTCCGGGCAGGTTGAAGAAGGGTTTCATGAGCGGGCGGAGCACTTTTTCGAGCAGGGTTACCACCCCGAATTCGGCCATGAGCTTGGACAGGGCACCGGTGAGGACGGTGATTCCCATGAGGTAGAAGACGGTGTTCAGCAGCAGGTCGTGCGCTGTGTTCATCATGGTCTTGAGCATGTTTCCGCTGCCCATGCGGTGGCCTAGTATGCCGAAGATTGCCAGGAGGACTGCCAGGAAAACTATGGCTTCGAGAGTCGATCTTTTGGAGGCTTTCATAAATCTATTTCAGTATTAGAATCCGCGACCGAATTCAACCCAGTATTTTGCTTCGAGCTCGGCCCAGCGGGCGGCCGCATTCTCGTAGACTTTCTTTGTGTAGGCGTCGAGTTCTTCGGGAGTCGCCTTGGCTCCGGGCAGGCCCTCGAAAGTGGCATCCTCAACCTCTTTCAGCACTTTGTTGAACCCTTCCTTGGTGGTCTGCCAGCTGAGGGTGGCGAGCTTGTTGGCCTTACGGAACTGCCATACGAAGAGCGATGGGTCGTACCTCGTCTGCCCGCAGGCGGACATGGGTTCCGGGAGGGTGGTGGCGCCGGCGAAGATGGGGATGTGCGGGCTCTGCGCGGGGTTATCTACCGCAAGCCAGCAGATGCCGCCCACGGCGTCCGGGAGCCATCCGCGGAGCTGGATGACGGTGGAATATGCGCACCAGGCAACGGCCACGGTCCGGCGGAAGGTAATTGTTCCGGGGGCTATGGCGTTGATGGTTTTCTGGTAGTTCGTGGTGGGCCAGGGATTGGCTATCGGGGAGACCTTGCCATCTATCTTGATATTCTCGCACATGTCGAAGCCGGGCACGCCCTCGTAGGTGGAGCGCAGCAGCTGCATGACGTCCCGCACGCTGACGGGCTTCTCGGGCTTGACGCTGAATGGCAGCTCGTCGTCTTCGAACTTGAGTCCGAGCGAGGGGGCCAGCTGGTTCAGGATCCACCACTCACGCTCGCGGAAGTTCTTCCCTCCGCCATAGGCAGCGTGGTAGGCCTTGTAGAAGATGAACTCTCCTTCACCGTCCCAGAGGCCGTACTTCTTCGCGACCTCCTCCACATTGTCCGAGGCCATGAAGTTCTTCTTGTCGGAACGGTCGATGGTGGTTATGCGGGAGATGTTGGCAGATACGGAGATCTCGCCGTCGGGCACGCGTTGGGCAGCCCAGACCGCGCCTTTCTCGCCCTTGCCGGGGCCGAGGATCTCGAAGAACCAGACTTCTTTCGGGTCGGCTACGGTGAGGCATTCGCCGCCGTCGATATAGCCGTACTTCTCGGCGAACTCACCCATCATCTTCACCGCATCCCGGGCATTGTCGCAGCGCTGGAGGGCGATGCGGCAGAGCTCCTCGACCATGAACATGCCCACGTCGCTGCG
>JAFZJI010000139.1 GCA_017552105.1 Bacteroidales bacterium
CTGAAAGGCCCGCGGATGGACCTTGGAAACTGAGTCTATATATTCCTCTGGCAGCCCTTTGGAAGAGCGGCATCAAGTCGCTTTCCGGTCTCAGGGCAAGGGGGAATTTCTATAAATGCGGGGATGGGCTTTCGGTGCCACACTTCGTGACCTGGGCTCCCATAGCGACCGAAAAGCCGGACTACCACCGGCCGGAATTCTTTGACTGGATAGTATTTGAATGAAAAGAATAGAAAACTACGACCTTGGCGCACATAACACCTTCGGGATGAAGGTGAAGGCGGCGCTGTATATCGAGTACGACAGTGTGGATGAACTGATGTCGCTGGACTACAAGTCCCTCCCCCAGCCGATATTCCACATCGGCGCAGGGAGCAACCTATTGTTTACCAAGGACTTTCCCGGCACCGTACTGCACTCGAACATAAAGTACATCAAGTATGTGGATATGGGCCTGGACGAGGTGCTGCTGACCGTCGGTTCGGGCGTGGTTTTCGATGATTTCATCGCCAACGTGGCGGGAAACGGGCTTTGGGGCCCGGAGAACCTTTCGCTGATTCCCGGCGAGGTGGGTGCCGCTGCGGTGCAGAACATCGGGGCCTACGGGGTGGAAGCCAAGGACATCATTTCCGGAGTGGTCTGCCTCGACACCAAAGACTGGACCAAGACCGTGTTCAAGGTAGGCGAATGTGGATATGGCTATCGCGATTCGCGATTCAAGCACGAGCGCGGGCGCTACATCATCACCAGCGTGCTATTCCGTGTTACGCGGAAGTATTCTCCGAAGTTGGATTATGGTGGGGTGCGGAACGCCTTGGAAGGTTATGACCTGAACGCCCTCAAGCCGACCGACATCCGCGAGGCCATCATACGCATACGCAATGCCAAGCTCCCCGACCCTGCCGAAATCGGCAGTGCGGGATCTTTCTTCAAGAATCCTGTCATCTCCCGCGAACATTTCGAACGCATTCTCAATGCGGAATGTCCGCCATCCGCGGCGGGCAAAGGGCCGGTTCCGTGCCCCGAAAAAGGGGGCCCGGATACCGGCATTGCCCGCCCGCAGGGCGCCCACGCAGACATTCCGCATTACGACCTGCCGGACGGGACCGTCAAGGTACCGGCGGCGTGGCTGATCGACCAGTGCGGATTCCGGGGAAAGAAGCTGGGCGGAGCGCAGGTTTACGAGAAGCAGCCCCTGGTGATAGTGAACGCCAGCGGAAGCGCTACGCCGGAGGACGTACTGGCCCTTGAGAACGAAATCATTGCAAAAGTCAAGGAAAAATACGATATTGTACTCCATCCGGAAGTAGACCACATATAATATGGGAACATTCATAATCGAAGGCGGGCATCGCCTCAGCGGAGCCATCACTCCCCAAGGTGCCAAGAACGAAGCTTTGCAGATACTCAGCGCCGTGCTTCTTACCGACAAGCCAATGCGCGTCAGCAACGTACCTGAAATCCTCGACATAAAGAACCTCATCGGCCTCCTGCAGGACATGGGCGTGAAGGTTACCCGCCACGAGAAGGGGGAATACACCTTCCAGGCGGACAATATCGACCGCAGCTATGTCGAGAGCGCGGAGTTCGTCAAGAAGTGCGCTTCGCTCCGCGGTTCGGTGATGATATCCGGCCCTATGCTCAGCCGTTTCGGGGAGACCTATTTCCCCAAGCCGGGCGGGGATAAGATCGGCCGCCGCCGAGTGGATACCCATATCGAGGGCTTCGTGAAGCTGGGCGCATCCTACGAATACGACAAGGACCGCCGCGCCTATCATCTCCAGGCACCCAATGGCCTGAAGGGCTCATATATGCTGCTGGACGAGGCCTCCGTCACCGGCACCGCCAACATAGTGATGGCCGCGTCCCTCGCCACCGGCGACACCACCATCTACAATGCGGCCTGCGAGCCTTATCTACAGCAGCTCTGCAAGATGCTGAACGCGATGGGCGCCAACATCGAAGGCATAGGCAGCAACCTCCTTACCATCCACGGAGTCAAGAAACTGCACGGCGCGAACCACCGCATACTCCCCGATATGATCGAGGTCGGATCCTTCATCGGCCTCGCCGCCATCACCCAGAGCGAGCTTACCATCAAGAATGTCTCCTACCCCGACCTGGGTATCATCCCCGAGGCCTTCCGCCGCATAGGCGTGAAGCTGGAGCAGAGGGGAGACGATATCTACGTCCCCGCCCAGGAGAGTTACGAGATCGAGTCCTTCATCGACGGTTCCATAATGACCATCGCGGACGCCCCCTGGCCGGGCCTGACCCCGGACCTCCTCAGCGTGCTGCTGGTGGTGGCCACACAGTGCAAGGGCAGCGTGCTCATCCACCAGAAGATGTTCGAGAGCCGTCTGTTCTTCACCGATAAACTGATAGATATGGGTGCGCAAATAATACTCTGCGACCCTCACCGTGCCGTGGTGATAGGCCACGACCATAAGTTCCAGCTCCGCGCCAACCGCATGACCTCGCCGGATATCCGTGCAGGTATCGCAATGCTGCTGGCGGCGATGAGTGCGAAGGGCACTTCCGAAATCGACAACATCGAGCAGATCGACCGTGGTTATGAGGATATTGACGGCCGTCTGAATGCCCTGGGAGCTAAGATTACCCGTAAATAGTTTATGGACTACTCACACTTCTTCTCCGACGATGTACCGTCGTTCATGCGTTCGCCCGTGCGGGAGATTTTCCGCAAGGTGGACCTGGCGTCGATATATTCGTTTGCGGGGGGATATCCCGATGCTTCCACGTTTCCTCTCGGGGAGATGGAGGCGCTGACGAAGACCGTCGTGGAGAAGTATGGGGCCCGGGCCCTGCAGTATGGGGGGACCCAGGGTGTGCCGGAGTTGCGGGAGGGTATCTCCGCGCGCTATGGTGTCCCGGTGGACCATATACAGATTACGACTTCGAGCCAGCAGGGTATCGATGTTTGCGCGCGCGTTTTCCTGAATCCGGGCGACGTCGTGCTCACCACCAACCCAGCCTACCTCGGCGCCCTTCAGTCCTTCCGGGCGTATAGGGCGGAAGTCCGGGACCTGACCAGCGCTATGGCCGGCGTCTGGCAGACTGCCCCTGACGGGACTCCGCTCCCTTCGGTCGCTCCGGCCCCTCCCAACGTTTCCTGCGTGGTCTCCGACCACTTGTCTCCGTCGGGCCCCATCCCCCTGCCCGTGTCCGGGGGTGGACACGCCCGTCAGGGGCAGTCTGCCTGCGCCGGCAAGGCGAAGTTCATCTACATAGTCCCGGACTTCTGCAATCCGTCGGGAGTGACGATGACCCTGGAGGAAAGGCAGGCGCTGGTGGAGTTCGCCCGCCGCGAGGACCTGCTGATCGTCGAAGACAGCCCCTACCGCGAACTTCGCTACAGCGGCGACCACATCCCCACCCTATACTCCCTCGCCCCTGAAAGGACCCTGCACCTCGGCAGCTTCTCCAAGATATTCGCCCCCGGATTCCGTCTCGGATGGATAATCGCCGAACCGGAACTCCTCGAACAGATATTCATCTGCAAACAAGCCCTCGACCTCTGCCCGCCCGTATTCGACCAATACCTGGCCACGGAGTTCCTGACCAGCGGAGCGCTCGACCGCAACCTGGAGCACAGCATCTCCCTTTATCGCGAGAAGAGGGATTACTTGCTGTCGTTGCTGGGACGCTACATGCCGGAGGGCGTCAGCTGGACGCATCCCGACGGCGGCCTGTTCCTGTGGGTTAGCTTGCCGGAGGGGATAGATACGGTGGCGATGTATGACTCTGCGCTGGCGGCCGGAGTGGCCTACGTGGCCGGTTCGTTCTTCTACCTGGACGGCAGCCACCGGAACACCATGCGCCTGAAC
>JAFZJI010000140.1 GCA_017552105.1 Bacteroidales bacterium
CCGACAATGCATCCACGGTGTATGTACGCAACGAATACTTCAACGATTCCGGAGCCGACGACGACTTCCGCAACTTCCACCAGAGGGCTTTCGACAACCTGAACTTCAGCGGAACCATAATCAAAGACCAGGAAGTAACGTTCAACTTCCGCATGGACTATGCGCACCGCAACAGCGCTACCTCCGTATGGTGGGATCCCGAGAATGCCTTGGATGCCAGCCTGTCCGAGAACAATTTGGTGCTTCCTTACAGCGTTCTCGTAAAGCTTACCGGTCTCGAGCCCGCCATCGACGGCGACGGCCACAACAAGACCACCAAGCTCCAGGCAGTGGAAGGCCACGATGACCTTTACCTGTATCACGTGGGTGCCGCGAATGAGGTAATCAACAGTTCCACGACGCCTTATGGCTCCATGCAGCTGGTTGCTGTAGGGGAACATGGCCCTTGCCTTGTGGAACTGTCGACCGAGAACATCGATAGTAATCCGGATCTTTATCATCCTAACAGCTTGTCTGCTCCTTTGTACGGACTCCGTATGGTGTCGGCTAGTGGAACATTGGCGTTGAACAACAGTACCGCTTATGACTATAACAATAACACCGATTATGCTATCGGTTCCAATGGTGCTACCGTCCGTTTCACTAATACTGGCGGACACAGGACCGGCAACTGGAATAATTATACATATCGGGGAAGGTACATAGGAACCAATAGTGCGAATGGTTCGATTACGATCAATGCCCCTTCTGGCACGAATTCCGCTGTAACCAGAGTCGTCCTAACCTACTATCAGAGGAGTCAGACGGAAACTTGCAGTACCGGATCCATATCCGTTTCCGGCAATACTGCAACTTGGACCGGCAGCGCAGCTTCCGTGATCATATCCATGCCTAGGGGTAACAACGCAAACAGCAGAAACTCTGTATCCAACATACAAGTGACCTACACCTACGAAGGCTATGACGAACTCTGATTTAGCTTACAGTTGATAACGAAAGAGCGGCACCCGTAAACCGGATGCCGCTCTTTTTTGTGAGGATTACTGGATTTGAACCAGTGACCTCTTGCCTGTCAAGCAAGCGCTCTGAACCAACTGAGCTAAACCCTCGAAAGGACTGCAAAGGTACACATTTTTTTTAATTATACAAGTGGATTGTCCCGGATATTCTATATATTTGCCGATGATCTAAAAACATTGGATATGAACCTGCTATCTATACATTGGAACGTCGATCCCGTGATGCTGAATCTTGGCGCCCTCCAGGTCCGCTGGTACGGCTTGCTTTTTATTTCCGGATTCATTCTCGGCTGGTACTTGTTCCGTTGGTTCTGCCGAAGGGAATCCATCCCCGAAACCATGCTCGATCCGCTGCTTTTCACCCTTCTTATCTGCACTATAGTCGGCGCCCGCCTCGGGCACGTGCTCTTCTATCAGCCGGACTATTACTTCGGGTCCTGGGCCGGCTTCTGGGAGATATTCATGCCTTGGAAAGGTGGCCTTGCCAGCCATGGCGGGGCAGTTGCCCTGCTTCTTGGAATGTGGTGGTTCTCAGCACATTATGGCAAGAAGTACGACTTCGACTTCCTCTGGATAATGGATCATCTTTGCATCGCCGTAGCCTTTGCCGGATGCTTCATCAGGCTGGGAAATCTCGTTAATTCAGAGATTTACGGAAATGTAACATCCCTCCCTTGGGGTTTCATTTTCGAAAGGAACGGAGAGACCGAACCCAAACATCCTACGCAGATCTACGAGGCTCTCTCGTATCTGATCCTAGGCCTCTATCTTATCGGACGTTATTGGAAGAAACTCGGCAGCACATTCAGGGGATTCTTCTTCGGAGCATTCCTCGTGGGTTGCTTCGGAATGCGCTTCATCATCGAGTTCGTGAAGGAACCCCAGGTTGAATTCGAGACCCGCATGACCCTCGACATGGGCCAGTGGCTCAGCGTTCCTTTCGTGGTTGCAGGTATCGCTATCCTTATCTACTCCTATACCAAGCGCATCCCTGCCGCAGCACAACATTCCGTCCCTTCTAAGAAATCCCCTTCCAAGCCCGTCGCCCACTCTGCTTCCGAGTAGCAATGAGCCGGGCGCATGCAGATGTACAACCCCGGGAACCTCGAACGGCCTCAACCGTTACGAGTCCTCGTGCTGCGACCTAGGCCTCCAGCCATTCCAGGAAAGCATCTACACGGGCACGGCTGACTTCCAACCCGGACCCGCTCTCTTCCTGGCCGGGAAGGGGCAGGGATATTTCCAGAATCAGTTTTCCGTTAGGTTGGCGGTCGGCGCTGACCACGGACTTCTTAGCCACGATTGCGCTGCGCGAGATGCGGAAGAACTGCGAGGGATCCAGGGTCTCGGAAACCTCGTCCAGCGAGGGATTCACAGCATAGCGGGCGCCGTCGAAGCATACCAGATAGGACCCCTTGTTGAAGGATACGAAACAGACTATGTCCGTAGTTTGCACGGGAATTATCTTGTCGCCGACCCTTACCAGGAAACGTTCTTTATATGAATCCTGCCCCGGGGCGGATTTAAGCAGGGTGTCCAGGCCGTCGTCCTTGCCGGTCTTGCGGTAGCGCTCCACGGCAGTCTGGAGGTCGTTCACGTGCTGCTTCAGCTTGGTGTAGCGCAGGCGTGCTTCATCCCCCTTCTCCCTTTCGGCCTCGAGGGCCTTGGTGACGCTGCGGCTGATGAATATCACGTCCGCCACGAAAATGAGCAGGGCGAGGGAATTGCCCAGGATCTCACCCCTGGAGCTCTCGCCGGAGGAGTAGAGGTCCAGCAGTACACGGATTATGTAAACTATGGCGATTGCGATTACAAGCATCGCAAGCTGTTTGTCTTCTACTATGAGATTGGTTTCCTTCCCGAGCGAACCAAGCTTGGAACGGGCGGCAATGGTAAGCCCCCAGCCTATGAATTCGGTGGTGAGCAGGGTGGCCAGACCGGCCTGGAGCACGGGGCTCGTGGTGAACAGGTTGAACACCCACGCCAGTCCTATGCCGGCGAAATAGCCGACTATGTTTACCGCCACTATGGCGGCGGCGGTGAATTCCAAGGTAAGCCTTTCGCGCAAGCAGATCAGCACCGTGAGGGTCATGGTCAGCAAGGTGAGCAACAGGGTATCGTTCATCCCCACCGACTTGCAGAGCACGGCGGTGCCGAAGTGCAGGAGGGCGAAAATATGTATCAGCGAGTTGGTTCTTAGTTTGGTCATATCTAGCGCAATATACGAAAATTTTGCGTTCCATTCATCCTTCCAGAGCAGCGCTTCGTCCCAAAAAAACATCTATTCATCGGAAACGCCAAAAATAATTAAAGAAAAACTCCTAGATTCGTCCACTTGATAACACTGAACTAGCCGTTTCCAATGGTTAATAAAACTAAATTGAGTTTTTCTCAGATGTGGAATCTGAGCTTCGGATTCTTCGGGGTGCAAATCGCTTATGCCCTGCAGAGTGCGAACATCAGCCGCATATTCGCAACGCTCGGTGCCGATCCGCACCAGCTTAGCTTCTTCTGGATACTTCCGCCGCTGATGGGCATGATAGTACAGCCCTTCATCGGCAAATGGTCCGACCGCACCTGGTGCAGGCTCGGAAGGCGTAAGCCCTACCTGCTGGCAGGTGCCGTCGTGGCGGTGTTGGTGATGCTTCTGCTTCCCAACGCCGGCAGTCTGAACCTCAGTACAGCCTATCTGTTCCTGGGGCTCAACTCAGCAATGTGGTTCGGGCTTTTCAGCCTGATATTCCTGGACACCAGCATCAACGTGGCCATGCAGCCATTCAAGATGATGGTGGGAGATATGGTGAATGAGGAGCAGAAGGCCAAGGCCTACTCGATCCAGAGCTTCCTGTGCAACGCCGGCAGCCTGGTGGGATATCTGCTCCCCATCTTTTTTACTTGGATAGGGATTGCGAACGAGGCCCCCGAGGGTGTGGTTCCGGATTCGGTCATCACCTCCTTCTATGTCGGCGCCGCCATCCTCATCGTCTGCGTGCTCTACACCTTCATGAAGGTCAAGGAGATGCCTCCGAAGGAGTATGCCGAATTCCATGGGATCAAGACGGCCGGTCAGGCCGGCCGTGACGAAAACGGAGGCCGTGACGAAAACGGAGGCCTTTTGCGCCTCCTGGTCAAGGCTCCCCGCACCTTCTGGACCGTGGGCCTGGTGCAGTTTTTCTGCTGGGCCGCATTCCTTTATATGTGGACCTACTCCAACGGAACCCTCGCATTCAATTGCTGGGGCGGTGTCACCGACACGGCCTCCAAGGCATATCAGGATGCCGGCAACTGGGTTGGCGTGGTGTTCGCGGTACAGGCTGCCGGTTCCATAATCTGGGCAACCATACTGCCTAAGTTTCAAAATCTGAAGCTTGCCTATGTCGTCAGCCTCCTCATCGGGGCGGTGGGATTTGCGAGCCTGTTCTTCATCCACGACAAGTTCGTCGCTTGCGGGGCCTACTTCCTCATCGGGACCGCTTGGGCGGCGATGCTGGCTCTGCCTTTCACCCTTCTTACCAACTCTCTCGAGGGCAATCCCCACATGGGCAGCTATCTCGGGCTCTTCAACTGCACCATCTGCCTGCCGCAGATAGTAGCCGCAGCAACCGGCGGGGGCGTACTGAAACTTCTCGGCGGCAGCCAGGCCATGATGCTGGTTGCAGCAGGAGTTTTTTTGGCAATAGGTGCTATCTTTGTGCAAATCATTGATATTAAACATATTGACTAATATGAAAAGGATTATCTCTCTTATCGCGATCATGATGCTCAGCCTGGTAGGTACCAAGCTATATGCCCAGGGCTATCAGGTCAAGGGCATCGTGGTGGATCCTCTCGGTCCCGTGTACGGAGCAACCGTTCTCGAGCAAGGGACTTCCACCGGTGTCTCCACCGGCCTGGACGGTGATTTCCAGTTCACGGTCTCCGGCCCCGACGCCATAGTGGAAGTGAGTTGCATCGGTTATACCACTCTTACTTTCAAGGCCTCCGAGGTCCCTGCAACCATCAATCTTGCCGAGGACACCACTTTCCTCGAAGAGGTCGTGGTCATCGGTTATGGTTCCCAAAAGAAGAAAGAAGTCACCGGTAGCGTGGCTTCCATCAAGAGCGAAGATTTCAACGCCGGCGTAAAGACCAACCCCATGGGTCTCCTCCAGGGCAAAGTGGCCGGCCTGAACATCATCAAAACCACTTCCGATCCTACCCAGACCGGCTACAACATCCAGATCCGCGGTTTCTCCACCCTCGACAAGGGTGCGGGTACTTCGCCTCTTTATATCGTGGATGGCGTTCCCGTCAGCAACATCGACAATATCTCCAGCGATGAAATCGCTTCCATGGACGTGCTCAAGGATGGTTCTGCAGCAGCTATCTACGGAACCCGCGGTACTAATGGCGTGATCATCATCACCACCAAGCGTGGCGAGAATTTCGACGATGTGGCCGATACCCACGTAGAGTATGCCGGATATGCTTCCCTTTCCGTCAAGAACGGAGATATGGGAATGGCCAGCCCCGAGGAGTATCGCAAGCTAGCGGAACTCAGCAATGGAATGGTGAAGCCCTCCCTCTACACCGCTGCAGACGGCAGCACCTACAACACCGATTGGCTTGCCGAGATTACCCGCGGTGCTGCCATGGCACACAATCACAATGTCGCGATCGTCGGTTCTTCCCGCAAGTTCAACTATCGCGCATCCGTGAATTATAAGAACGCCGAAGGCATCGCCAAGAACACCAACCGCAACGAATTCATCACCAAACTCGCCGCCGGTCAGAAGGCTCTCGACGGATGGCTGGACCTGCAGTACGATCTCTCCTACATGCACTACCGCAACGATTATTTCTGCGGAGATTTCAAGTACGCTGCACTTCTCAACCCCACCTATCCCATCTACGACGCCACCACCGACAGCGGCTATTATTTCCCTACCGAGACCGGCGCCGTCAACCCCGTGGAGAACATGAACCGCAAGGAATCCTACGGCGACGGCAACTATTTCCGCGGCAGTGTCAAGGCGACGCTTAACATCAAGCCCGTGGAAGGCCTCAAGATAAATGCTTTCGGCGCCGTGGAAGAGGGCGACAACCGCAACTTCTCCTACAATCACGGCGTGAATACCAATCTCTCCGATTCCGGCACAGCCGCCCGCGGCAATAACTTCAGCTACAGCCGCCTGCTCGAAATAACTGCCGACTATGTCCGCAATTTCAATGGTCACAGCCTGGCGCTCGTGGGAGGTTTCTCCTGGCAGAACTTCCTCTATGACGGAGCGGATATGTCCAACAAGGGATTCCCTACCGACGATGCCAAGTACTACCAGATCGGCAACGGCGACGCCACCAAACAGTACCTGAACGTCAGTTCGTACAGGAACTCCAACACCCTGGCAGCTTTCTTCTTCCGTGCCAACTACAACTACAAGGATAAGTACCTGCTTTCAGCCTCGGTACGCCGCGAAGGTTCTTCCCGCTTCGGTGCGAACCATAAGTGGGGATATTTCCCTGCCTTCAGTGCAGGATGGCGCATCAGCGGAGAAGATTTCATGAAGAACGTCAGCTGGGTGAACGACCTCAAGCTCCGTGCAGGTTTCGGTGTCACCGGCAACAACCTGGCCAGCGACCTCCGTTCCATCGAGATGCTCTCGAACGGCGGTACCTTCTGGTACAACGGACAGTATGTCTATACCTACGCAGTCGCCCAAAACGTGAATCCCGACCTCAAGTGGGAGAAGAAATACGAGTACAACCTCGGTGCGGACTACAGCCTGCTCGACAACCGTATCTACGGTAGCTTGGATGTATATTACCGCCACACTGCCGACCTGCTCTGGGATTACGAGGTCCCTACTCCTCCTTATCAGTTCCACACCCTGCTCGCCAACGCGGGCCAGATGGACAGCTACGGAGCTGAGCTCTCCCTGAGCTATGTCGCCATCAAGAAGAGCGATTTCAGCTGGACTACCACTCCTACCATCTCCTTCAACCGCAACTACATCACCAAGCTTTCCGACCCCGCAAAGGGATTTAACTACAAGGAAACCACTTCCGGCGGTGTCGGCGAGAACGGTATCATGAATACCAACACCCAGATTCTCATCGAAGGAGAGCCCGTGGGTGCTTTCTACGGCCTTGATTTCGCCGGATTCAAGTCCGACGGAACATGGATGTTCAATACTCCCGAGGGTGGTGTGGTATCCGGTGCCAATGCTACCGAAGGTCACCGCCAGGTTATCGGGAATGCCCAGCCTCTGCTTACTTTCGGATGGAATAATACCCTGCGCTACAAGAATTGGGATGCATCCCTCTTCTTCCGCGGAGTATACGGCAACAAGATACTGAACCTTACCCGCTGGGCCTATGGTCCGCAGGATTCCCAGACCTTCAACGTGTTCATGAAGGATATCGACGGCGCCAAGACCGTCCTCTCCGACAAGGCCCATTTCTCCAGCTACTATCTGGAGGATGGCTCCTATGTGAAACTCGACAACCTTACCATAGGTTACACCTTCAATCTGAAGGACAACAAGTTCATCCGTTCGGCACGCATCTACGCTACCGGCCAGAACCTTCTCACCATCACCAAGTACAGTGGCCAGGATCCCGAGGTCAACACGACCGGAGTATGGGATGCCGGCATCGACTGGTGCTCCTTCTATCCCACCGTCGCGACTTTCCTCGTGGGTGTAAACATCAGTCTTAACTAAAATATGACGGATATGAAAAAGATTATATTTGCTTGCATAGTTACCATTCTTGCGCTGAGCTCTTGCGAAGGAATGCTCGACGAGGTCAACTATGGCAATCCGACCACCAAGGACATGATGTCCAAAGAAGAGAACGTCGCCCTGCTGGTAGGCCAGGCTTATGCAGACGTGAAATGGCTGCACGACCACTGGGGATACTGGGGAGTGGTGACTCTCACCGCCGACGAGGGCATCTGCCCCATACGTATGCCCGACAAGGACTGGGCCGACGGCAACTACTGGCGTAACCTCAATACCCATAACTGGGACGTGATGGGACAGGCATTCCGCAATATCTGGAATACCACCATCTCCGGAGCGGTTCTCTGCAACAAGCTCATCTCTACACTCCAGAACAATATGGAATCTATGTCGAAGGCAGTCTTTGCACAGTACGTAGGGGAACTCGAGGTAATGCGCAGCTACTACTACTATATGCTGTTCGACTGCTTCGGGCGCATCCCTTATCAGGAGGAATTCGAAGCCACTACCGAGCCCCTGATGGCCCCCGAAAAGGTCTGGAGCCGCCTGGTGGACTGCCTCGAGAAGAATGCTCCCAACCTGCCCGTGGTCAACGACGCCAACCGTGCTGTCAACTACGGCCGTGCAACCCAGGGCTTCGCCTATGCATTGCTCGCACGCCTCTATCTGAATGCCGAGTCGTTCGGGTGCACCCCTTCCAACATCGACATCACCAACAGCGTTACCAGCACCATCAGCACTGCGGCAGATTTCTATACCAACGCCGTGCGTTGCTGCGATGCCGTCATCGACGCCAAGTCATACTCCATCGAAGAGAATTTCTTCACTAACTTCAAGATCAACAACGAAGGCAGCAAGGAGAACATCTTCGTGATAGTCGAGAACGGTAACGCCAAGTTCGACGCCCGCAGCAACGGCAGTATGTCCAACAAGCTCCGTCTCACCATCCTTACCCTGAACTACAATCATCAGCAGACCTATAACATGATCGAGAAGCCCTGGAACGGGTTCTGCGCCCGTCCTTCCTTCATCGAACGTTATAACAAGGAAGATGTCCGCGGTGCCGGTACCGATGCCGAACGCGCCCTCGGAACCAATGCCACCCATCAGTGGGGCTGGTTCGTAGGACCCATCTACGCTGCCGACGGCAAGACCCTCCTCAAGGATAAGGACGAGGCCAAGTCCGACGCCATCATAGTTCCTACTGTCAGCTCTCTTACCGAAGCGACCGACCTCGAAGGTGCCCGCATGTTCAAGTACGAGGTCGACAGGGAAGGCAAGTACGATTACTGCGAAAACGACTTCGTGCTCTTCCGTTATGCAGATGTCCTCTGGATGAAAGAAGAAGCCATACTGCGTGGCGGCAGCGGCACCAGCAGTGCCAACAGCGCCGATTTCAAGCGCCTCCGCGAACGCTGCTTCGGCTATAATGCCGGCGACAAGGAAGCTGCCTACATCGCCGCTTATCCCAAGCTGGCTCCCGGAGCCCTGGATCTGGACGCGATCCTGGACGAGCGCGGCCGTGAATTCGCGTGGGAGAATATGCGCCGCCGCGACCTTATCCGCTTCGGCAAGTTCAACGATCCTTCTTACGTGGAGTTCGTGACAGGCACAGACGATTACCGTAAGTGGTTCCCCATACCTTACTCCGTCCTGGAATCTTCGCTTCGCGACGAGAACGACAATCCTATCTGGACTCAGAACCCTGGATACTAAACCAGACATAATATAACTAATAACAATTATCGATTAAAAACGTTTTTTATGAAAAAGTTTATGATTTTGAGTGCTGCAGCACTCGTAGCCGTATGCTTCGCATCTTGCGACAAGAACGGAAACACCACCAACCTTGACGAGGCTGTCGAGGACGGTTTCTACGTGGCCGGTGAAGCTACCGGTGTCAACGAACTCAAGCCTGCTTATATGATGACCGCAGGTATCAACGAAGCTGCCGATCAGACCAAGCGTTCCGGTATGTACGAGAAATACATCGTGCTCCAGGGCGGCAAGGATTTCGATCTCAAGCTTTATGAGGCCGGAAAGAAGACCCGCTACAGCGCAACTCTCGCAGAATTCACTCCCGAAGAGGGAAGCACCATCTACGGCGAGGATCCCCAGATGGCCATTATGAAGGGCGAACTCAAGACCGGTGACACCGCTCCTGCAATGAAGGTTGCCGCTACCGGACTCTATCACATCGTGCTCGACCTCAACAAGGCCGGCGACCTTGCAAACGCACAGATCATCGTTGCTCCCGTGGAGTGGGGTGTCCGTGGTGCAATGAACGGCTGGGGCTTCACCAAGATGCAGGCTACCGAGTTCTCCAACGAAGGTATCACCTACACCATCAAGGATGCCGAGATGAGCAAGAACGGTGAGTTCAAGTTCGCTTACGGCGGTGCCTGGAAGATCACCCTCGACGATGCCGGAAAGGTACGTGCCAACACCAACCTCGGTAATGTCCAGGAAGGCGTGGCAGAAGATGCCCTCGCCGCCGGTGGAAAGAACATCAAGGTCGAAAAGGCTGGTCTGTACGACATCACCCTTACCTTCAAACTCGCTGCAGGTGAGCTCGGAGCTTCCTACAAGTCCACTATCAAACTCACCCAGGAATCCACTCTTCCCGAGGAAATGTATATGATCGGTGAAGGTATCCAGGGATGGAATCTTGCAGTAGGCGGCGACGCTGTCGCAATGCACCCGTTCCACAGCCAGCCCGGTCAGTTCTGGGCAATCCGCTACATCGAGGCAGGCAAGGGCTTCAAGTTCAGCCCTATCAACACCGATTGGGGCAAGGACTTCACCGACCTTGGCAATGCTACCGGCTTCACCGTGTCCGATGGCAACTGCTTCGTCGCTGAAAGCGGCCTCTACACCCTCCAGGTCGACTACGCCGGCAGCAAGGTTATCGTAGAGCCCGCTGTCATCGTCGGTATGGCAGAGCCTTTCGGCAATGCAAACTGGAACAAGGATCTCGAGAGCGCACGCTTTACCATCAATGGCAAGCTCGCAAGCTACACCACCGTCGCAGCCGGTCAGCAGATCCGCACCTGCGTCGTCTGCACCCTCAGCGGAGACTGGTGGCACGCAGAGTTCATCCCCAAGGATGGTAAGATCGTTTACCGCGAGGCTGGCGGCGACCCTGAAATGGTAGCCATCGAAGCAGGTAAGAAGATTACCTACGACTTCAACGCCGGCACCGGTGTGGTCGAGTAATATCTCCTGAGATTTATTTTGCCTGCAAGCCCCTGATACGGACTTGCAGGTACGGATTTTAAAATAGGATAGCAAAATGAAAAGGTTTATATATGCTCTGATGCTGACTGTCTTGGTGTCCGTTTCCTGCGGGAAGGAGCCACAGGTGGGCGGTGGCAAATGGGTCCGCCCCAGTTATGAGGCCGGGCAGAAGCCTGGAAAAATCAGCTACCAACTCCTGGTTTATACCTTTGCCGACAGCGACGGCGACGGCATTGGCGATTTCAAAGGCATCACGGATAAGCTGGATTATCTTGACGCCCTCGGAGTTTCTGCAATATGGCTCTCGCCGGTGCATCCCGCAGATTCCTACCATGGGTACGACGTGCAGGACTATACCATGATCAA
>JAFZJI010000141.1 GCA_017552105.1 Bacteroidales bacterium
CAGTTCATGGGCCGTACCCACGAGAACTCCTACCGCCATACCTTCAATGGCTATACGGACTATACTTTAAACATCGCTGGTGGCCATTCTGTCAAAGGAATGCTGGGTATGAACCTTTCTACCTACGACCTTAGCGGTCAGAGCACCAGGGTTGCCGACCTCTCCGACTACAGTAATCCTCAGTTCGCCTTCGGTACCGGCGTATGGACCGGATCCGGAACGGCCGACTGGGATTCCCAGCTGGGTTTCTTCGGCCGTCTGAATTATAACTACAAAGACAGATATCTGCTCGAGGGTAACATCCGCCACGATGGATCATCCAAGTTTGGAAAGGATTTGAAGTGGTCTTGGTTTAAGTCTGCCTCTGCGGGTTGGCGTATAATCGAAGAGCCTTGGATGGCCTTTGCCAAGCCTTATGTCTCCACTTTAAAGGCTCGTATGTCTGTGGGTGCCATAGGGGATCAGTCCGTTTCATCATCACTCTACATCGCACAGATTAGTACCGGACAGAACAAGTGGATTTCTGGAGCCGGTGCATTGACGAGTTATGCAAGTACTCCCAAACCCGTATCCGATGGTATCAGCTGGCAAAGCATCAGAACTTACGATCTAGGTTTGGATGCACGCTTCTTTGACAGCCACATAGGACTAACATTTGACTACTATAGCCGCTACACCGATAATATGATAGTCCCTATCGACGGTGTAAATACCGTTACCTATGGCGCTTCTGCTCCCAAGGCCAACAATGGTAGGCTCCGCACCAATGGCTGGGAACTCCAACTTGACGGCAACTGGACTTTCGACAACGGACTTTCCCTCAGCGGTATGTTCCAACTTGCCGACTCAAAGTCTGTAATACTAAAATACGGCGACACCAGGAACCTCGACAGCTGGTACGTGGGTAAGACCTGCGGCGAAATCTGGGGCTTCAAGGCTGACAGGCTCTACCAGTACGACGACTTCGAACTGGACGGAGATGGCAAGCTCATCTACCGTGCCCTTACCGCCGACGACACTAACGATCCTGCGTGCGTTGGAAAATATTCCTACATCCTCAAGAAAGGCCCTAACGGCGAGAAACCCGTCTATCAGTCTTACTACGAGGGCAGTTCCTTCCACTTCGGCCCCGGCGACATCAAGTATAAGGATGTCGATGGCGACGGAATCCTCAGCAGGGGAACCCAGACCACCGACGACCACGGCGACCTCGTGGTAATCGGCAACTCCAACCCTCGTTACGAGTATTCGTTCCGTCTGGCGGCCGCCTGGGAGGGAATCGACCTTTCGCTCTTCTTCCAGGGCGTCGGCAAGCGCGAGATGTGGGGCCAGGGCCCTATAGCCGTGGCTGGTTTCTACACTTCCGACGGTTCCATGGCCGCTGCCTTCGCAAACGATTACTGGAGGCCGGATAACACTGGTGCCTTCTATCCTGCAGCATACAACATGGGCCGCGATACCAATGTCAACAGCTACAACTATCTGCGCAACGACCGTATGATCCTCAACATGGCTTACCTCAGGCTCAAGAACCTGACCGTCGGGTACACCCTTCCTTCGAAGCTTACCCAGAAGGTTGCCATCTCCAAGCTGCGTATCTACTTCACTGCCGAGAACATCCTTACCTGGGACAAGCTACGTGGACTCCCTATCGACCCCGAATGCGTGACCGGCTATTCCATGTGGGGCAGCAACTACGCACAGGGTTGGACCGGTGTCGGTACGCCTGTCTTCGAGACCATTACCGCAGGTGTACAGGTTAACTTCTAATTATCGATGAATATGAAAAAGTTGATATATGCAATATTTGCCGCATTGGTGCTAAGCTCCTGCAGCGGCCTGCTTGACCGCCCGGCCCTTACCACGGTTGTCGATAACAACTTCTGGCGTGGAGAAGGTGATGTACGCCTGTACGTAAACGGCTTCTATCCCTTGTATTTCGAGGGATATGGAGTGGACTGGAGCCAGGAATTCGCCCCCGTTCGCGGTGGTACCACTTTCTGTGACGATTTCACCTCCGAAGGAACCCAGACCCGTTTCGAGAACAAGGTTCCTACCTCCCGTGGTTCCTCTTCGGAGTCCCGTTCCTGCTTCAGCCAGTATTACGGTCCCTCATGGGGATTCGCCCGCGTCCGCAAGGCGAACATCCTTATCGACCGCCTCAATGAATACAAGGCCAACTTCAGCGAAGAGGCCTACAAGCATTGGCTTTCCATGGCATACTTCTTCAAGGTCTATGAGTATTCCGACCTGGTGGGAGTATTCGGCAACGTGCCTTATTTCGAATCCACCGTCCGCAGCGACGATCTGGATACCCAGTACAAGGACCGCGACAGCCGCCAGTTCGTAATGGACAAGGTCTATGACATGTGCGACTACATCCTCGAGAACATGCGTACCGACGACGGCGCCAACAACGTGAACCGTTACGTGGCCGCCGGTTTCATCTCCCGTTTCATGCTTTACGAAGGAACGTGGCAGAAGTACCACGCAGGCGAAGACTACTGCGATGCCGAGCATGCCAAGAAGTATCTCGAGATGGCCGTCAGGGCCGCATCGCTGGTGATGGACAGCAACAAATACAACTTCGACAATTCCTTCAAGTCCCTCTTCGTTTCCGAAGACCTTGCAGGCAATTCCGAGGTGCTCCTCTACCGCCATTACGACAATGGCCTCGAGATCCGTCACCCCATAGGTTCCTACTGCGCAGGTTCCGAGTCCTCCACCGGAGTCAACCTCTCGTTCATCAAGTCCTTCCTCTGCCAGGATGGCAAGCCTTGGTCGATTTCCACCGTCAGCGGTGCCGGCGACTTCTCGCTTGCGAACCTCGTGCTCACCCGCGATCCCCGCTTCTTCGACAGCTTCTACGGAGCCGTCAACAAGAAGTCCAATACCATGATCTATTGCTATAAGTTCGCATCCTACGAAGCCATCCACCACTACATGACCTCCGGTGGCGACCAGCTTCCCGAATGGAAGGGTATCTACAATACCAACGACTGCCCGATAATGCGTCTTGGCGAAATCGTCCTCAACTGGATCGAGGCCAAGGCCGAGCTCGCCCAGTCCTACGGCGGCCCCGCCATCACCCAGGAAGATCTGGACAGGTCCATCAATGCCATACGCAACAGGCCGCTCAGCGCCGATGCAGCTGCTGCCGGCGTGCAGAAGACTGCCGCCCTGCAGATCGGCTCCGTGCCCGTGGATCCCAAGAAGGATGCCGACGTGCCTGCCCTCATCTGGGAAATCCGTCGCGAGCGCCGTATGGAGATGCTCCACGAAGGCAACCGCATCAAGGACCTCCTGCGCTGGTATAAGCTCGATTATATGGACTACGACATGGATCCCGACAAGTATCTCGGACCTTGGGTCAACTTCCCCGTGGAAGAACCTCAGTTCATGAACGACAGGCTCAACGTGCTCTGCGTCCAGCATGCCGACGGCACCGTGGTGAAATACAACGGCACCAACGCATCCGAGATGGTGGGATTCTACTGCATACGCAACGCTTCCAACCGCGAGACCTTCTTCGACCGTTCATATATGGCTCCTGTGGGCCAGAACCAGATCGACGAATACAAGATGCGCGGCTACAAACTCACTCAGACCGAAAACTGGTAGCAGATGAAAATGGTTCTCAAAATAGTATTGATGGTTGTGATGTTCGCTATGGCGGCGCCATCCTGTTCCAAAGACAATGGCGCCCCCGTGGCAAACAAGAAAACCGCAGCCGAGGAAACCGGGACGGCCGTAGATTCTGAGGCAAAGCTCTGCAAAGAAGAGTATCTTGGCCAGAAACCTATGATAATCGCGTATCTGACCGAGTACACTTCCGCATCTTCCCTCGATGCCTCCTGCGTCACCCACATCAACTATGCGCACGGCCGTTTCGCCAACCCCAAGACCGGGGACGGAGGAATAGTGATCGCAGCCCCCGACCTGCTCAAGAAGGTCGTGGCCTTGAAGCAGCAGAAACCTACCCTCAAGGTGCTGTTGATGATAGGCGGATGGGGTGAGCATGCTGACGGTTTTTCGATGATGGCCCGCGACGCCGCGAAACGCACCGCGTTCTGCAAGTCCGTCAAGGACCATATCGACAACTACGGTCTGGATGGAGTCGATATAGACTGGGAATATCCTAACGGAGGCCCGTCCACCAACGGCAAGAGTGCGGACGATCCCAAGAACTTCAACCTCGTGCTTAAGGAGCTCCGCGAGACGATAGGGGATACCAAGATCATCTCCTACGCTTCTTCTTCCAGCGCAAAGTATGCCGAATGGAAGGGCGCGATGAAGTATCTCGACTATGTGAACGTGATGACTTACGATATGGGCAAGCCCCCGTATCATAATTCTACCCTCTTCCACTCCAAGCTTACCCGCGACATTTCCTGCGAGGAATCCATAGAACTGCACCGCAAGGCTGGAGTTCCGCTTTCCCGCCAGAATCTCGGGGTGCCTTTCTACGGACATGGCACTTCTCCCTACGACGCCGACGTCAAATACGTTACCATGGCTTCCATCTTCGCTGCCAAGGAAGGTAGCGCTTACTACGGGAAGAACATACGCAAGTGGGATGATGTCGCCAAAGTTCCTTACCTGGTAGACGGGGACGGCAATATGCTGCTCGGTTACGACGACGCCGAATCCGTCGGATACAAGGGCAAATACGTCAAAGACAAGAATCTCTGCGGAGCGATGTTCTGGGAGTTCCGTCACGACGATGCCCAAGGGACACTACGCAAGGCCTTATGCAAGGCTATCTATGGTAAAGAATCAACCAAATAATTATGAAACGTTTCTTTTATTTCGCATTCATAGCTCTTGCAGTAATTGCCTGCAAGAAAGATGAACCCACCAATAACGGGAAGAACAATAACCAGGAACAACCCGAAGTAGAGACTTTCGATACCATCTCCGCCGTACTCGAGGGGGCTACCCTGAAGGCGGCTTGGGAAGAAGGTGATGCCATGCAGGTCATCTGCGTGACCGAAGACGGTGTCGATAAATCATCCAAATACGTACTATCCACAGGAGCTGGCACCGCCAACGGAACCTTCGTTCCTGCAGAGGGCTCCAAGGGCGCGGAGAAAGGCGGAAAAGCCTATTTCGCATCCTATC
>JAFZJI010000142.1 GCA_017552105.1 Bacteroidales bacterium
CCCGTAAAGAGCATTACTATTCCAAGTTCGTCGGCCTTGGCTATGGCCTCGGCATCGCGTATGCTTCCGCCGGGCTGCACTATGGCAGCGACTCCGTACTGGGCGGCCAGTGCCACGGTATCATCGAAAGGAAGGAATCCGTCGGATGCGAGGATAAGTCCGGACTCGAACCCGGCAGCCTTGGCCTCTTCGAGGGCGATGTGGGCTGAGCCCACGCGGTTGGTCTGGCCTGCGCCGATACCGATGGTATGGCAATCACGCACCACGGCGATAGCGTTCGACTTGACATGCTTCACTATCTTCCAGCCGAACTCGATATCCTTCATCATGGTAGCGGAAGGTTTCGCCTTGGTGACGCACATTTCCTCGGTGATGGTTTCGACCTGGGTGTCGAGCTGCTGCACCAGCAGGCCTCCGGTAACACCCACGTACTGGGGCACGGGAGCTCCGGTGCGTGTCATGTCGACCTGGAGGACGCGGAGGTTCTTCTTGGCGGAAAGTATCTCCAGAGCCTCGGGAGTATAGGAAGGAGCGATGACAATTTCTAGGAAGATGGGTTTCATTCCCAGGGCCACCTCGGCGGTCAGTTCGCGGTTGACACCCACGATTCCACCGTAGATGCTGACCTTGTCGGCCTCGTAGGCAGCCTGCCAGGCTTCTTCGATGCTGGCGGCGACTGCGGTTCCGCAAGGGTTCATATGCTTGAGGGCGACGCAGCAAGGCTCCTCGAAATCGCGGAGCACGTTCAAGGCCGCGTTTGCGTCCTGGATATTATTGTAGGAAAGCTCCTTGCCCTGTATCTGCTTTGCGAAGGCCAGGGAGAAGGGAACCGGCTGCATATCAGCATAGAAAGCGGCGCTCTGGTGAGGATTCTCGCCATAGCGGAGGCCCTGCTTGAAATCGAATTCCAGGAAGAGCTTCTCGGGAAGACCGGCCTTGGCACGCATGTAGGTAGCGATGCAGCTGTCGTACTCTGCAGTATGGGTATAGGCCTTTGCAGAAAGCTGCAGACGGGTTTCCTGGGAAGTCTTGCCATTCTCGCGGAGTTCGGCAAGCACGCGCCCGTAATCGGCAGGATCGCAGACTATGGTAACATCCTTCCAGTTCTTCGCGGCACTGCGCACCATCGAAGGACCGCCTATGTCGATATTCTCGATTGCTTCCTCGAGGGTGACGCCCTCCTTGGCGATGGTCTGACGGAAAGGATAGAGATTCACGCAGACCAGGTCGATGGTCTCGATTGCATTCTCTTTGAGGGTGGACATGTGCTCGGGAACATCGCGGCGGGCAAGGATGCCGCCATGCACCTTAGGATGCAGGGTCTTCACACGCCCGTCCAGGATCTCCGGAAATCCCGTAACTTCGCTTATACCGATGGTCTTCACGCCCTCGCTCTCGAGGAGTTTCTGTGTGCCGCCGGTGGCAATGATCTCCCACCCCAGATCTACCAGGCCCTGCACGAAGGCAACCAGGCCCGTCTTATCGCTTACGCTTACTAATGCTCTCATTTTAATAATTTTGATATTGTTTCTATGTATAACGAATGCTCTATCTTCTGCCCTATACGATGCACCTCGGCAGGATCATCGCCATCGTACTCGAATGCCCTCTGGGCAATGATACGGCCGCCATCCAGGTCGCTGTTGACCCAATGGATAGAAATGCCGTAAACCTTCACCCCATAGGCAACCGCCTGCTCCACGGCATGCGCGCCCTTGAAAGCAGGCAGCAACGAAGGATGGATGTTGATGATACGCCCCTCATAGGCATGAAGCAGCACATCTCCCACAATACGCATATAACCCGCAAGGCACACAAGATCGACTTCGGCAGCATCCAGCAATCCTACGATTTCCGTCTCGAACGCCTCCTTGGAAGGATACTCCTTGGGGGAAAACACAAAAGTGGGGATGCCCCTCGCCTCGGCCTTTGCTATCACCGGCGCTCCCGGCTTGTCGCAGACCATCAGCACCACTGCCGCATCCAGCCTTCCGTCGGCGCAAGCGTCTGCTATCGCCTCGAAATTACTGCCCGTCCCGCTGGCAAAAACTGCTAACTTCTTCATTACTCAAATAATTCTCTTGGTGTTTGGAAGGCCTTCCCCCTGAGGGACGTAACACCCGCGGTTCGATAGCGGGGGGACCGTCCCGAAGGGATGGTGGGGTGAGTCCGAAGGACGAACTCCCGAAGGGGGAAGGCCTTCCAACACATAAAACTATAATGTATTGATTACGACGCCCGGTTTGTCGGTGACTTTACCTATGACGGCAGCCTTCTCGCCGCAAGCCTCCAGTATGCTGATAGCCTTCGGAGCATCCGCAGCATCCATAACCGCAATCATACCGATACCCATATTGAAGATATTGAACATCTCACGATGAGGCACCCCGCCCCACTTCTCCAACATCTTGAACACAGGAAGTATCTCCCAAGTCCCCTCCTCAATCTCCAGCCCCTGACCCGGCCTCAACACACGCGGAATATTCTCATCGAAACCGCCACCGGTAATATGGCAAATACCATGGACATCGCAATTACGTATAACCTGCAGCATCTGCTTAACATATATCTTCGTAGGAGTCAGCAGCACTTCGCCAAGCTTGCGCCCACCGAACTCCGGAATCTCATCCTCATAGTTCAGAGCGGCATCTGCAACAATCTTGCGCACCAAGCTGAAGCCATTGGAATGCACACCGCTGGAAGCAACACCAACCAGCACATCGCCAACCTTCACCTTGGAACCATCGATCAACTTCGATTTCTCGACCACACCGGTAGTATAACCCGCGATGTCATATTCACCGTCGGAATACATACCCGGCATCTCCGCAGTCTCACCTCCGACCAAGGCACATCCTGCCTGACGGCAGCCCTCGGCTACACCGGCCACGATAGCTTCGACTTTGGCAGGAACATTATGGCCAAGAGCCACATAATCCAGGAAGATCAGAGGTTCGGCACCCTGGGCCAGCACATCATTCACGCACATTGCCACGGCATCGATGCCTATGGTATCGTGCTTGTCCATCGCGAAGGCAATCTTGAGCTTGGTGCCCACGCCGTCGGTGCCGCTTACCAGCACAGGCTCCTTCACGCCCAGAGCCGAGAGATCGAACATCCCTCCGAAAGAACCTATGTTGCCCATCGAACCCGTGCGGGCGGTGGATGCGACGTGCTGTTTGATCCTCCTTACAACCTCATAGCCGGCTTCGAGGTTCACACCGGCCTTTTCGTAACTTACTGCCATATCTTATTCGTTGGTTATTGCATCATCATAAAGAAGTGTGGGATAATTGCCCGTGAAACAGGCCTGGCAGGGGTCTGCGCAGCCGAAACACGAATCACGGGTGGATTCCGGGCTGAGATAGCCGAGGGAATCTGCACCGATAGCCTTGCAAGCTTCCTCGAGGGTACGGTGCGAGCAGAGCAACTCTTCGGGAGTGGAAGTATCCACGCCATAATGGCAGGTGAAGCGCATCATAGGGCTGGCAATACGCACATGTACCTCGGTGGCACCTGCTTCGCGGAGCAGCTTGACAATCTTGAGAGAGGTAGTACCACGGACGATGGAGTCGTCTATCAGGGCTATCCTCTTTCCTTTGACTATGCTTATCACAGGAGAAAGCTTCATCTTCACCCCAAGTTCGCGCATGGACTGCACGGGCTGGATGAAGGTACGGCCTACATACTTGTGCTTCACCAGTCCCATTTCGTAAGGGATACCACTCTCTTCTGCGTATCCCATCGCCGCGCTGAGGCTGGACTCGGGCACGCCAACCACGATGTCGGCATCTGCAGGGCACTCGCGATAAAGCCGGCGGCCTGCCTCCTTGCGGTAGGCATGCACGTTGCAACCGTCGATATCGCTGTCGGGACGTGCGAAGTAGATGTATTCCATGGCGCACATCCTGTGGCGGGAGAAACGGGAATAGAGGGTACTGCGCAGCCCGTTGGAGTCGAAGGAAACGATTTCCCCGGGTTTGACGTCGCGGATGAACTCGGCACCCATGATCTCGAAGGCGCAGGATTCGCTGCCCACCACGAAACCATCGCCAAGCTTTCCTATGCAGAGGGGCTTGATACCGTATTTGTCGCGGCAGGCGTAGATGCGGCTCTTGGTCATGATGATGAAGGCGAATCCACCTTCTACCATATTCAGGGCCTTGACTATGCGGTCGATGCGATCTTCGTTGGAGTTCTTCTTGATAAGATGGGCGAGGAGTTCGCTGTCGGTATCGGACTGGAAGATGGTCCCGTGCTTCTCCAGATAATCGGCTATCTGCTTGGAATTCACGAGATTGCCTTCCCCGGCAATGGCGAAGTTCCCGCTATTGTGGCGAAAGTACAGAGGCTCCACGTTCTCGGGGCCTCCTTTGGAAGCGTTGGCATACTTCACGCTGCCTATTCCCATATGACCTTTGAGTCCGGCGATGATGGTATCGTTGAACACTTCGTTCAGCAGGCCGAGACCGCGATAACGGTACGACTGGCCCTGCTCGTCGAAGGTCATTATGCCACCGCCTTCCTGGCCGCGGTGCTGCAGGTTGTGAAGCCCGTAATAGATGAGGGTCGACGCATTCTTGACGCCGTAAACAGCAAGGACTCCCATATTATGAAACTTTTATCTGTTCTATCCTGTCGAGGACTGTCTGGTAAGATGCCACCACATCGCTGAGATCCAGGCGGAAACGGTCTTTATCCAGGCGACGGCCGGTAGCCTCGTCCCACATACGGCAGGTATCCGGACTGATTTCGTCGGAGATGATGATCTCCCCGTTGTCGGAGGCACGGCCGAATTCGAGCTTCATGTCCACCAGTTCGATGCCTACCTTGTGGAGTAGCGCGAAGAGCAGATCCCCGGCACGGCGGACTACGGAAATCATCTCGTCGATTTCTTCGTAGCTGGCAAGGCCGAGGGCGACTGCGTGATGCTTATTGATGATAGGATCGCCAAGCTCGTCGCTGTTCAGCTGCAGGTCCACGATGATGTTGGGGGTAGGAGTTCCGTCCTCCACTCCGAGCAAGGTCGCCAAAGTACCCGCTATACGCTTCCTCCAGGTGACTTCCAGAGGGATGATTTCGATCTTGCGGCAGAGCTGCTCGCGATCCCCTACCTTCTCGATGAAGTGGGTCTTGATTCCGCAACTGTTCAAATAGCCCAGGAGGATGGCGGAAATGCTGTTGTTCAGCACACCCTTTCCATCGAAGCGGGCGCGTTTGATGCTGTCGTAAGCGAGGGTCACATCCTTATATCGGAAAATGACCTTATTGGGATCGTCGGTCGAATAGACCTGCTTTTCGTTCCCATCGAATACTAGTTCTTTTTTTATCATTTTTTACGGAAATAAGTTACGGCGTTTTCAAAAATGGGCTGGTACCTGTCCCCGCTGATGTTCTTGAAGAGATTCTTCTCATAGCGCTCACTGTGACCCATCTTTCCGAGAATATGCCCGTCCGGGCTGAGGATTCCCTCGATATCGTAGTACGATCCGTTGGGATTGTCGGCATAACGGAATGCAACCTGTCCTTTGGCAAAGAGCTCTCGGGCGAGGTCCTCGTTGACCACGAACTTGCCTTCGCCGTGGCTGAAGGCTATGCTGTGAGTGTCGCCCTTGCTGAACGAAGCCAGCCAGGGAGAGTTCACCGAAGCGACTTCGGTAGTAGCTATCAAGGATATGTGACGGTTGATGTCGTTACGGAAAAGTGTAGGAGAATCGGGGCCAGTGCAACCCAGTTTCCCATAAGGCAGCAGGCCACTCTTGACCAGGGCCTGGAAGCCGTTGCAGATGCCCAGGATAAGGCCTCCGCGCTTGAGCAAGGCGGTGATTGCGGCACCCACCTTGGCATTGTTGATGACGTCGGCAATGAACTTGCCGCTTCCGTCGGGCTCGTCGCCCGAGGAGAAACCGCCGCTGAATGCCAGGATATGGCTTTCGCCGATGCGCTCAGAGAGCTCGTCGATGGAGGCAAGCACGTCCTCCGGACGAAGGTTGCGGAAGATGAAGGGACGGACCTCGGCACCCGCGAGACGGAAGGCCTTGGCAGTGTCGTAGTCGCAGTTGGTACCGGGGAATACCGGCAGGCAAACTACAGGAGTCTGGACGGGAGCGCCCGGCCATACCATATTGTCTTCCGCAGGCTTCTCTTCGGCAACTTCAGGAACAGGCTCGTCGAAGAAAGGCTTCACCTTTGCAGGGTAGAGTTTGGCATAACGGCCCTCGTAGGCTTGCTCCAGTTTGGCAAGCGAGAGTTCCTGCCCGTTGATGGAGAAAACGCCCTCGCTTACCTCTCCCAGAAGTTCCGCTGCAGGGTAATTGAGGCTTTCCGTACTCTCCACGAGCACCGATCCGTAGCCGAGGTTGAAGAGTCCATCCTCCGGAACATTCACTTTGACGCCCAGGGCATTACCTAGGCTCATCTTTACCAGAGCTTCGGCCACGCCGCCGTAACTGAGCGACCATGCCGAAACTATGCTGCCGGCTTCGATGCGGGAGTGGACATAGTTCCAGTTCGCTGCCAGGGCGTCGGTGTCGGGCATGTAGTTGGCCAGGGCCTTATGACGGATAAGGTATATCTTGTTGCCGGCCTTCTTGAATTCCGGTGAAATGACTTTGCCGGCATTCACGGTCGTGATGCCGAAGGCAACGAGGGTGGGAGGGACATGTATGTGTTCGAAGGTTCCGCTCATGGAGTCCTTTCCTCCGATGGAAGGGAGTCCGAGGGCATCCTGCATCTTGAGGGCGCCCAGCAAGGCGGAAAGAGGCTTGCCCCAGGTATGGGGATCCTTCGTCATCCTTTCGAAATATTCCTGGTAAGAGAAGCGCATACCGGACCAGTCGGCACCTGCGCAAACCACCTTGGTGCAAGCCTCCACCACGGCATAAGCCGCTGAATGATAAGGGCTCCACAAGGCGATGTCGGGGTTATAGCCAAAAGCCATCACGCTGGCCGTATCGGTATATCCTCCGACGGGGAGCTTCTGCACGCTCACCTGCGTCTCGGTTGCCTGGCGGCGTCCGCCGTAAGGCATGAGCACGGTGGAACGGCCGATGGTAGAGTCGAACATCTCCACCAGGCCCTTCTGGGAGGCCACGTTGGGAGAGGCCATCACCGAGAGCATCTTATCTTCCAGGCTGTTCCCTTCGGGAACCCGCACGAAGGGGTCGCGGTCCTCGACGGAAGATATGGCCGCCTTGGCGAAATGCTTGGCGCCGGCGCTGTCGATGAAGGTACGGGCCAGGTCGCAGACCTTGGAATCCCCGTAGAACATACGCATCCTGCCGCTGTCGGTAACATTGGCGACATGGGTAACTTCTATATTGTCGGCTGCGCAGAGGGCCTTGAAAGCCTCCACGTCGGCTGCATCTATCACCACTGCCATACGCTCCTGCGACTCGCTGATTGCAAGTTCGGTTGCGTTAAGGCCTGCATATTTCACCGGAACCCTGTCGAGCCAGATGTCCAGGCCGTCGGCAAGTTCGCCGATGGCCACGCTCACTCCCCCGGCTCCGAAGTCGTTGCTCTTCTTTATGAGGCGGGTGGCTTCAGGGCGACGGAACAGCCTCTGCAGCTGGCGCTCTTCGGGGGCATTTCCCTTCTGGACCTCGCTTCCGCAGGTTTCGAGCGAAGCCTCGGTGTGCTCCTTTGAAGAACCGGTAGCACCGCCTATGCCATCACGGCCGGTACGACCGCCGAGCAGCAGGACAACATCTCCCGGAACGGGATCTTCCCTGCGCACGTCGGAAGCTTTGACCGCACCAACCACGGCACCTATCTCCATACGTTTGGCGGTATAGCCTTCGGAGTAGATTTCGCGCACGTGGGTAGTCGCCAGGCCGATTTGGTTGCCATAGCTGGAATATCCCCCCGCAGCCTTACGGCTGATCATCTTCTGGGGAAGCTTCCCGGGGATGGTGTCAGCTACCGCCGCGCACACATCGCCCGCGCCCGTTACGCGCATGGCCTGATATACGTATGCCCTGCCGGAGAGAGGGTCGCGGATGGCCCCGCCCAAGCAGGTCGCCGCACCGCCGAAAGGCTCGATCTCCGTAGGATGGTTATGTGTCTCATTCTTGAACTGGAGGAGCCATTTCTGGGTTTCTCCGTCGACATTTGCATTTATGAAGATGCTACAGGCGTTGTTCTCGGAGCTCTGCTCGAGGTCGTCCAGTTTGCCCTTGGCCTTGAGGTAACGTGCGCCGATGGTGGCCAGTTCCATCAGGCAGAATGGTTTTTTGCTGCGGCCTACGGTTTCGCGCATGTCGGCGAAAAGGCGGAGGCTTCCCTCCAGTTCAGGACGCAGGAAGGATTCATCTATGGTAATCTCCTCTATCTCGGAGGTAAAAGTCGTGTGGCGGCAATGGTCGCTCCAGTAGGTGTCGAGTATGCGGAGCTCCGTTTCCGAAGGGCAGCGGCCCTCGGCCTTGAAATAACGCACGACCTCGCGGAGGTCGTCGGTATTCATGGCCAGGCCGTGGGAGCGGCAGAAGGCTGCATAGTCGCCCTCTTCCATATCGAGGAAAGCCGAGAGATCCTCCAGAGGCTTGACATCCGCCTTTTCGTTCAGGCTGAGCACGCCAAGGTCCTTGCGGCGGCTCTCCACCGGATTGATGAAATAGTGTGCAATCTTTTCGAGCACGTCGGCAGCGAGGTCATCGTCGAACACCAGCAAGCGGGAGCTCTTGATGCGGATGTCGGCAGCGGGGTCGATCAGGTGCACACAGTCGACAGCGGAAGATGCCCGCTGGTCGAATTGCCCCGGAATGTATTCCACGGCAAGATATTTTTTCCCGTCAAGATCGAGAGAATCCGTAACGGTGTCGGTAACAACCTCCCCGAACACGCTGTAGCGGCATTTGTCCACCAGCTCGTCGGAGAAACCGAAAAGGTCGTATACGTTTATCAGACGCAACGACCTAAGGTTCAGGGACAGGTTTTCGTTGAACTCTGCGAGAAGGCTTTTCGCCTCCACGCTGAATGAAGCTTTTTTTTCTACGAATAAACGCTTGTTACTCATTTCATAAAAGTATATGCCCACCGGCGCAGTTGCGGGGGTGGGCATTATATCAGATTACAGTATTCAAGACCTTGTCGCTCTGAGCTTTGCGGAATTCCTGGAGTTTTACCCGGAGGCCTTCGTCGCTGAGCGCAAGTATGGCTACAGCGTAGAGTGCGGCATTGCGGGCGCCGTCGATCGCCATGGTTGCGACGGGGATGCCCGAAGGCATTTGCACAATGGAAAGCAAGGAGTCCAGACCGTTGAGAGCTTTGGATTTGACGGGGATACCGATGACCGGGATGGTAGTGAGCGCGGCAATGACCCCGGGGAGATGGGCGGCACCGCCTGCTCCCGCGATGATTATCTCTATGCCGCGGCCCTCGGCTGATTCCACGTACTCGGCAAGGGGGCCGGGATTACGATGGGCGCTAAGAACCCTCTTTTCGTAAGGAATACCAAATTCCTCGAGCGTAGCGCAAGCGGGTGACATAACCTCCCAATCGCTTGCACTGCCCATTATGACTGATACTTTACTCATGCAAAAATAGAGTTTGTATAGGGCGAAATATAGGTACTTATGATTCTACCAACCACGGGATACAAATTTACAAATATTTTTGTAATTTTGAAAGTAAATAATTCAAGTGTATGAAGAATATTTTGCTCTGCATCCTCGCCTTGACGCTGTCCCTCACAGCAGGCGCACAGGACCTCAAACCGACGAAAGACCGCAGCACCAAAAAGTACGGATACCAGACCAAAAGCAAAGACTGGGTAATCCAGCCACGCTTCGACGATGCCAAGCGTTTCGTCGACGGAAATGCCGAGGTCGAGATCGACGGCCACTGGGGCCTTATCAATACCAATGGCGAATTGGTCTTCCCTGCAATCTACGATAACATAGGCAAGTTCGACAAGTATGGCTATTGCGAACTGATGCGCAAGGTCAACGGTGTAAAACTGCGTGGAATCGGCGACCGTTACGGCCGCATCATCATTCCCGTGGAATGCCGCAACGTATCCATCGACCGCAACGGCTACTTCATGTATGCCAAATACGATGTGCAGATTCCCGGATTCGACGTTGATGACCTTTGGGGCGTGTACGACAACCAGGGAAGGGAGATATTCCCTCCCCAGTTCTACCAGACTCCCAATTTTTACGACGGAGTGGGTATTGCCAAGTCCGGCCTGAACGGCCTCTACGGCATCATCTCCGATGATGGAAGGGTTCTGAAACCCTTCAGCTACATCAGCATCTCCCACTTCTCCTCCGGCTTCAGGGCCCTCGGGACCGACCTGACCCACCACGTGTGGAGTCCGGACGTCAGGGACGGGCAGGCCATACGCCAGCCCGGTGCGGTCATCCCTTATGACCCGAAGGATGATCCCGTCCGCGTAGCCGCCTGGCATAAAGGCCCCGTCGGCGTACGCCTGCATAGCAACAATGTAAAAGTGGTAGATATGCACGTGGGATACTTCGGCACCCAGGCAGCCTGCCGCAATCTCGACATCAACTGGGGATTCGGCCGCTTCCTCCGCCTCGAGCCCTGCGTAGTACCCGCCGGCACTCCCGACGCCATGTACTACGGCTCAGGCAACCGCTACTATACCTTGAAAGCTCTCCTCTATGAGGCTGACGGAACCTTCGTAAAGGAGGTTTGCAGCCGTGGCTGGATCGAGGGCGACTGCACCGACGGCGCATTCTACAATGCCGACGGGAAAGAACGCTGGATGATCTTTGCCAATCCCAATACCATCGCCCTCCCCGCATTCACTGCGAACGTGCACGACTATAGGGCCTTCGGCCATCAGGATATTTACGAAGGCATGGGCATCACCATCCAGGAAGTCTCCAGGCTCCGTAAGCTCTATGAGTTCCAGAGCCGCTGCACCGACATCATCGAAGCAGAGAACGTAGGCGTGAATACCTATCTCCCCCATGTTCCCAGCGCATCACATGCCCGCGCCGCCTTCATCGCCAGCAAGTCTCCCATCTTCAACTATCCTTTCCGTATGGGAGAAGTGGTCAACTGCGTAGTCCTGCATAAAGACGACAAAATCGAGGCAGAACTCACCGACGATCTCGTATGCCACTACAAGGACAGGCTGGACGATCCTTCATACTCCTTCAGGGAAGGCCGCGAAGTAATCTACTGGGGTCCCAACAACGCCCGTACCGTCAGGCTCACCCTGGAGGTCGCTTCGCACAATGGCAACCAGACCAAGGACGACGTGCACGGCACCGATTATTCATATATAATCAATTTGGATATGTTCGAGGAAGATGGCACCTGGCTGCGCACCCTGGCATCCGCCCCTTGGGTAGATTTCGTCCATGACGGCGTGCTGATCTTCGAACCTCTGGGAATCGCGCTGATATCGCCCTTCACCGGCATGCATAAAGGTAAGGGTCACCCCGGCTATCAGCCTCAGGGCAAAGCCCAGCCTGCCGCACAGCCGATGAAACCTACTATCGGAACCAACCGTAACAGCGAAGCCAACCGTGGCGGCTCTACCGTCAGCGGCGGTGCCCGCAACAGCGTCGCAGGTGCCGGCACGGCAAACGCCGAGCCCGCCCACGGTCCGAAACCGGCTCCTATGAACAGTCTGCAGCCCCTTCCCCACACTCTCTCAGCACTGGAGACGGCCATTACCTATGGCAATGTCCGCTAAGGCTCGTACAAGAATAATACAGAACAGGCCAGCTTGATCGCTGGCCTGTTCTGTATATATGAAGTACGGTATTACTGCTCGTCGGGGGCATTATTGCCGCCACCGTAGTCCGGGCCCGGACCCTGAGGGCCACCCTGAGGCCCCTGAGGACCCTGAGGACCGGCCTGAGGGCCTGCCTGCTGGCCTGCCTGGTACATCTTCTCGAAAGCCTTGCTGAGAGCAGCGGAGTACTTGTCGATATCTTCCAGATTCTGGCTCTTCACAGCCTCTTTGAGAGGATTCAGGTTGCTTTCGACCTCGGCCTTCACATCTGCAGGAACCTTGTCCCCGTTATCCTTAAGGAACTTCTCGGCCTGGAAGCAGAGGGCATCGGCGTTGTTGATCTTGTCTACACGCTCCTTGGCAGCCTTGTCTGCATCTTCGTTAGCCTTGGCCTCGTCGCGCATGCGCTTGATCTCATCTTCGCTCAGGCCGCTGGATGCCTCGATGCGGATATGCTGCTCCTTGCCGGTACTCTTATCCTTTGCTGATACGCTCAGGATACCGTTGGTATCGATATCGAAGGAAACCTCGATCTGAGGAATTCCACGGGGAGCGGGAGCAATGCCATCGAGATGGAAGATGCCGATCTGCTTGTTGTCCTTTGCCATCGGACGCTCGCCCTGGAGGACGCGGATCTCGACGGAAGGCTGATTGTCGGCAGCGGTGCTGAACACCTGCTCCTTATGCACGGGGATGGTGGTATTGCTTTCGATGAGCTTGGTCATGACTCCGCCAAGAGTCTCGATACCGAGGCTCAGAGGTGTAACGTCCAGAAGGAGTACATCCTTCACATCACCTGCGAGCACACCGCCCTGGATGGAAGCACCGATAGCGACGACCTCGTCCGGATTGACGCTCTTGTTGGGTTCCTTGCCGAAGAAGTTCTTCACGAGCTCCTGGATCTTAGGGATACGGGTGCTACCGCCTACGAGAAGGACCTCGTCGATGTCGGAGGTGCTGAGGTGGGCATCCTGGAGAGCTTTGCGGCAAGGCTCGATGCTACGCTGGAACAGATTGTCGCAGAGAGCCTCGAACTTGGCGCGGGAAAGACTCTTCACGAGGTGACGGGGAACGCCGTCGACTGCGGTAATATAAGGAAGGTTGATCTCGGTGCTGGTCTGGTTGGAAAGCTCGATCTTTGCCTTTTCGGCTGCTTCCTTGAGACGCTGGAGGGCCATAGGGTCTTTCTTGAGGTCCAGACCGCTGTTCTCTGCGGCGAACTCGCCTGCGAGCCAGTCGATGATGACCTGGTCGAAATCGTCACCGCCAAGGTGGGTGTCACCGTTGGTGGACTTGACCTCGAACACACCGTCGCCGAGCTCGAGGATGGAGATATCGAAGGTACCGCCACCCAGGTCGTACACAGCGACCTTCATGTTCTTGTTCTTCTTGTCGAGACCGTATGCAAGAGCTGCAGCGGTAGGCTCGTTGATGATACGCTTGACATCGAGACCTGCAATCTTACCGGCCTCCTTGGTAGCCTGACGCTGGGAGTCGGAGAAATATGCAGGAACTGTGATGACAGCCTCGGTAACGGGCTGGCGGAGGTAATCCTCGGCAGTTTTCTTCATCTTCTGAAGGATGATTGCAGAGATCTCCTGAGGAGAATACATACGTCCGTTGATGTCTACGCGGGGAGTATTGTTCTCGCCTTTCACCACGCTGTAAGGAACGCGGGCAGTCTCTTTACCCACCTGATCGTAGGTCTCGCCCATGAACCTCTTGATGGAGAATACGGTATTCTTAGGATTGGTGATGGCCTGGCGCTTAGCGGGATTACCCACCTTGCGCTCGCCGTCGTCGGTGAAAGCGACCACCGAAGGAGTGGTACGCTGACCTTCGTTATTGATGATTACGGTAGGCTGGTTGCCTTCCATGACCGCTACGCAACTGTTGGTTGTTCCGAGGTCGATTCCAATGATTTTTCCCATGATATATTTCTTTTATTCGTTTTTCTGTTAATCTGTCAGCTTTCGCCGACGCCATATCATATAACGAAAGCTGTGCCACCGGAACAATTGTGACAAATTGTCATTATCTTTGCACGCAGATGGATTATTCCGACATAGCATCCCGCATCATCTACGAAGACAACCACCTTCTGGTCATAGACAAGAAGGTCGGGGAGATAGTACAGGGGGACAAAACAGGGGATGAGCCTCTCAGCGAGACTCTGAAGGCATTCATCAAGGAGCGCGACTCCAAGCCGGGGAATGTTTTTCTCGGTGTTACCCACCGCCTGGACAGGCCTGTCAGCGGGCTATGCATCTTTGCCAAGACATCCAAAGCACTCGAAAGGCTGAATGCCATGTTCCGCGACGGAGAGGTCCACAAGACCTACCTGGCGCTCTGCTGCGCCGCCCCGGCACAGAAGGAAGGAATGCTGGAAGACTGGATGGAACGCAACGAAAAACTCAACAAGAGTTTCATTACCAAGAAACCCGGACCCAAGGCAAAACTCGCCAAGCTGCGCTACCGCCACATCGCCGACACGGAGCGCTACCATCTGCTGGAAGTCGAACTGATGACCGGAAGGCACCATCAGATACGCTGCCAGCTCTCCCATATGGGCTGCCCCATCAAAGGCGACCTCAAATACGGCGCACCGCGTTCAAACCCCGACGGAGGAATATGCCTCCAGGCTCACAGCATCAGATTCGTTCATCCGGTGAAGAAAGAGGAATTGTGCTTGACGGCAGCTTTACCTCAATCTTGGAAATTGACGGACGAGGTTTTGAAAGCCTGAGCCGGACCAGCATGTCCGAAGGAGCTTCGTCCAGGAACATGCGGAACGAAAGATTGAATGTCACCTGTGAGTGGAATCCCGACATGAAAGCCAGTTCTATGACCTTGAGCCAAGGATCCGCCTTCATCAACTGGGCCGCATAGAGCACCCTGTGCCAGTTGACATACTGGCGGAAGTTCTTTCCAGTAAACTTGTTGACGGCCCTGCTTATATATACTTTATTGATCTTGAGTATATCCGACATCTCTTCCAAGGTGAACTTGTCGCTCAGATAAGGTTTCTTTTCCTTCATCAGCTGCTCCACCCTCCTGTAGGACTTCTCCAGGATGCCGGTTTCGACTTCCGAAACCAGGCTGCTGCCATGCCCGCTGGCTATCATTATGTTCTGGATCCGCTTCTCCTTCTTATGCCCGAGTATCATGGTCCGCCCGGTGTAGGCGCGGCAGTGAAGCACCACGTCCAAAGAAACGATGGCAGCCATCATGCAATATATGGGGACCTTCGAACTGGTCGTATGGCTGATGAAAACCAACGACAGTACCAGCAGTAGGGTTATCAAGGAAAAGAACACCCGGGAATCCTCTTCGGCGCTGCACCATTGTGCATCCTTGCGGAACAGCGACGCCGGATCCTTATACTTTACGTAAAGGAAGTTGGCTATCAACAGCACCACAAGAATGGCTGTGGGCAGAATGAAGAGCGGCTCGTACAAGTCTGCCCTGGTTGCAAAGATGTTCGCGACCAGATAATAAACACCACTAACTACACAAAAGCGTACGGAATGCACGGCATCCTCGCGGCTAAGCGGATACGCCAGATAGATGACAGCGGCCGCAAGGAAGTAACAACATAACCTCATGGCCCTGCCTTTCCCGTAGTCGAGAGCTTCGGAAGAAAGGATGAGCAGGGCCAGAAGGACCAGCGGAGCAAACCGTAATACTAAATGAACTGTAATGATTCTTTTCATTTGGTTAACTCATTGACCCTGCAATATAATAATATCCCCCGTTCGCAGGTAGTCCTGAACAGGGGGTAAAAACTAAAAATGATGATTATTTCGGTAAAAGTTTTTACCTACACATTTTACCTACATCCTTTTTTTGATCTCATCGAAGCCTTTTCCGTACACTCCGGTTACCGATGAAACCGAGAGGAAAGCCTCAGGATCAATGGCCTTGATATAGCGTAGAAGCAGGTTCAGGTCGGTTTTTCTGGTGAGCACCATGAGCACTTCCGTTTGCTCTTTGGTGTACCAACCCTTACCGTCAAGGACAGTCACGCCACGATGAAGGTCTTTGGTGATGGCGTCAGCAATCTTTGCATAATGCTTCGACAGTATGAAAAGTTGCACGGATTGACGCGAACCGGTAATCACAAGATCCAGCACAGTGCTGTTGATGGTTATGAGGATGAAACCGTATACCACGGTCGTCAGTTTCTCGATGAAGGGGACAAGGCTTCCGTCGGGCTTGAAAGAAGGCACCAGCAAAGAGGACAGGATGACCACTACATCCATGTAAAGGATCAGCCTGCCCGGAGAAACATTGCGGTACTTATTCACCATAAGCGCGATGATATCCGTACCTCCGGTGCTGCCTCCGGCTACCATGGTCAGTCCGATTCCGACACCGACCATGATACCACCCATGATGGTACTCATGAGTTTCCCGTTGTCCAGGGAGATGGCCTGGATGAAATCCGCCGGGATGATGCCTTGGAAAAGGTTCAGACCTATGGACGCCAGAACGGTGGCATAGATAGTCTTCCAACCGAAGCTGAAGCCGAGCACGAACAGCGCCGCGATAATCAATGCGACATTGATCACGAAGTAGGAATAACCTATCTTGATGACTCCATGGGTTGCATACTGCAGGATTGCAGAGAGGCCGGTCACGCCGCCTCCGACCAAGTTGTTGGTAACAAGGAAGATGCTCCATCCCAGCACATAGAGCAGTATGCCCAGGGTTATCAGGGCATATTCCTTGATGGTCAGGCCTACACTAGTTCTTTTGATCGCCATTATTCTTTTTCTTTTTACCAGATAATCCAGCCTTTATTTCCTCGAAACCCTCGCCATAGACGCTACCAACGGGATTTACCGTAAGGAAGGCCTTGTCGTCCAGGGATTTGATGACCCTGGTAACTTCGGGCACCTCATTCCTGCTCATAAGCAGCAAGAGCACGTCTTTCTCCTGCTTGGTATACCAGCCTATAGCTTTCAGCACCGTCACTCCCCTCTCCATCTTGCTTATGATATAATCGGCAATCTCCTTCTGCCGCGACGAGAACACCAGCAACTGCACGGCACCCCTGTCGCCAATGACCACGTAGTCGATCACGCAGGCGTAGGTAGCCATCATGATGTAGCCATATACCATATCGCCGAAGGCCTTTCCAGGAAGGAAGAGGATTGATGTGATGATGATAAAGTCGGTGACGAGGAACATGAAGCTGAGCGATATCGGCCAGTATTTGTTGACGATGAGCGCGATGATGTCGGTGCCGCCCGTACTGCCGCCCTTGCGGATAGTGAGGCCTATACCCACTGCTTCCAGCACACCGGAAATGACGGGAATCATCACCTTCTCGGGCACGTAGAAGAAGTTGCCGGGAATAGCCTGCAAGAAACCGAGGCCGGCGAACAACTTAAGGGCCAGGGCCTGCACCGCGATGCAATAGACTGTACGGAATCCGAACCCTATACCGAAAACCAACACAGCCACGACGATGAGCGCGACATTGATGACCGCATAAGAATAGGATGCGATTATGGCTCCGCCGGTAGCATATTCGATGACGGCGCAAAGACCCATGAGGCCACCTGCCGACAATCCATTAGGAATCATGAAGCATTCCCAGGCGACTGTCACCAACAGCACGCCTATGGTCATGACTGCATAATCCTCGAGGGTCGATAGTATTCTGCTCTTCTGTTTCATTTAAGGACAATGTTTACCATTCTCCCGGGAACCACGATCACCTTCACTATGTTCATTCCGCCCACGTACTTGGCTGTCTGCTCCATTCCGCGGATCTGAGCCTCGACCTCTGAAGGAGTGGCGCTCTTCGACATGTCGACCGTGAAACGTGTCTTGCCGTTGAATGCGACCGGATAGGTGACGCTATCTTCGACCGTGAGGCTCTCGTCGTACTCGGGGAAGCTTGCGCAGGTCACGCTTTCGCCATGACCAAGTTGCTCCCAAAGTTCCTCTGCCATATGGGGGGCGAAAGGAGAAAGCAGCACGACCAGGGGCTCCAGCACCTCGCGGGAGGAGCATCCCAGTTCGGTCAGTTCGTTCACGGCAATCATGAAAGCACTGATGGTGGTATTATAGGAGAAACATTCGATATCTTCCTGTTCTTTGCCGATGAGTTTGTGAAGGGCCTTGAGCTCGGCTGCGCTGGCCTTGGTGTCGGTCACGAGGAACTTCTCGCGGTCGTGGAAAAGCCTCCAGAACTTGCGCAGGAACCTGTTCACACCGTCGATACCCTTGGTATCCCAAGGCTTGCTCTGCTCCACGGGGCCGAGGAACATCTCGTACAGACGCAGGGTGTCGGCACCATAATTTTCGCAGATATCATCGGGGTTCACCACGTTGTACATGCTCTTGCTCATCTTCTCCACTGCCCAACCGCAGATGTATTCGCCATTCTCGAGCACGAATTCGGCATCGTTGTACTCGGGCCTCCATGCCTTGAAGGCTTCGAGGTCGAGTCTATCGTTATGGACTATATTGATGTCCACGTGGATTTCGGTAGTATCATACTGGTCCTTGAGACCGAGGGATACGAACTTGTTGGTGCCGACTATACGGTACACGAAGTTCGAACGGCCCTGGATCATTCCCTGGTTGACAAGCTTGCGGAATGGCTCGTCCTCGCAGACATAGCCGAGGTCGAAGAGGAACTTGTTCCAGAAGCGGGAATAGATGAGGTGGCCGGTGGCATGCTCGGTTCCGCCGACGTAGAGGTCGACATTCCTCCAATATTTGTCGGCAGATGCGCTAACCAGCTCATGGTCGTTATGAGGATCCATATACCGCAGATAGTAGGCGCTGGATCCTGCGAAACCGGGCATGGTGCTGGTCTCGAGGGGGTGCCCCTTGTAGCTCCAATCCTTGGCCCTGGAAAGCGGCGGCTCACCGTTCTTGGACTTGTAGGACTCGATCTCGGGCAGCACCAGAGGGAGTTCTTCATCGGGGATGGGAGTTGCGATTCCATCTTTATAGTAGATGGGGAAAGGCTCTCCCCAATAACGCTGGCGGGAGAAGATGGCATCGCGCAGACGGTAGTTGGTCTTGCGGCGGCCAAGTCCGTGGGCCTCCACATAATCCTTGGCGGCCTCGATGGCCTCTTTCACGTCCATTCCGTTAAGGAATCCGGAATTGATCATGATTCCTTCCTTGGCATCGAAACTCTGCTCGCTCACGTCCGCACCCTCGATAAGAGGGATGATGGGAAGGCCGAACTTCTTCGCGAACGCGTAGTCGCGGCTGTCGTGGGCAGGAACTGCCATGATGGCACCGGTGCCGTAACCGGCAAGCACATATTCGGAAATCCAGATAGGAACCTTCTCACCTGTAAGAGGATTGATTCCATAGGAGCCGGAGAATACGCCGGTTACGCTCTTGGTCTCGGCCATACGCTCGCGCTCGGTCTTCTTCTTGACTTCCTTCAGGTATGCTGCCACTACCTCTTTCTGCTCGGGAGTGGTAAGTTCATCCACAAGTTCGCTTTCGGGAGCAAGCACCATGAAAGTGACGCCGAAAACGGTGTCGGCACGGGTAGTGAAGATGGTGATGGGCTTGTGAACATCGCCGCAGACGGTATCGAACACCATCTCGGTACCCTCGCTCTTGCCGATCCAGTTGCGCTGCATCTCCTTGAGGGAGTCGGTCCAGTCCAGATTGTCGAGGCTGTCCAGCAGGCGCCCGGCATAGGCCGAGACGCGCAGCTGCCACTGGGTCATCTTCTTCTGCTCCACAGGATAGCCGCCGCGCACGGAAAGGCCGTCCTTGACCTCGTCGTTGGCAAGCACGGTGCCGAGGCCTTCGCACCAGTTCACGGAGGTCTCTCCCTGGTAAGCGATGCGGTAGCGCATCAGGATATCGGATTTCTCCTTGGCGGATGCCTTGCTCCACATCTTGGGCGTGATATCGTCGTAGCCGGTAGTCTCGAAGCGGGAAATGAGCTCGGCGATAGGGCGGGCCTTGTTCATATCCGGGTCGTACCAGCTCTTGAACATGCGCAGGAAAGCCCACTGTGTCCACTTGTAGTAATCCGGATCACAGGTACGGAAGGAACGGTCCCAATCGAAAGAGAAACCAATACGGTCGAGCTGCTGGCGATAACGCGCCACATTCTCCGAAGTGGTCTTTTCAGGATGCTGGCCGGTCTGGATTGCATACTGCTCTGCCGGAAGGCCGAAAGCATCGTAACCCATGGGGTGAAGCACATTGAAACCTTTGAGCCTCTTGTAGCGGGCATAGATATCGCTCGCTATATAGCCCAGGGGATGACCCACGTGAAGCCCTGCCCCGGAGGGGTAAGGGAACATGTCCAGCACATAAAACTTGGGTCTGGAAGCATCTTCTACCGTCTTGTAGGTCTTTTCCTCAGCCCAACGCTTCTGCCATTTCTTCTCAATAGTCCTGAAATCGTAATCCATTTTTCTACTTGTTCTTATGCTTGTTCTTTTTCTTTTCCAAAACGAAATCCACATACACCGAAAGCGTGGTACGCACCGGTTTCCCTTTTACGAGGCCGGGTTTCCATTCAGGAGAGGCCTCGATTACCCTGATGGCCTCGGCGTCCAGCGAAGGATGCACGCCCTTCTTGACGTTCACCTCGGTTACGCGCCCCTTTTCGTCGATGGTGAAACCCACCAGGACCTTGCCTTGGATGCCATTTTCCAAAGCATACTGGGGATATCTCAGATACTTGTAAACCCAGCTTGCCAGGAAGTACGAAGGGCTCGTACGGCCGAAGAAAGTGGGTTTGGTATCGCATTCATCGAAGGAAACGACACTTGCTTTCTGCTCTTCCGAAGGCCAGAAAGAAGGCTTTGCGGCACCGGAAAGGGTAACGCAGAAATTGTAAATGTATTCGCACTGGCGGAACATCTCCTCATATTCCAGAGGATCGATCCCGCCATAATATTTCTTGAGGGGTTCAGCTGTAGTGAAGAAGACTCCGGGAATCTCTTTTCCGAAGAAAGAACGGAAATCGGATTCGGCCGGCTCCTTCGAGCTGAGGGTAGGCACTGCAGGCTGGAGGGTGGATGATACCGCAGACACTATCCTGTTCATATCCGCATTGGAAGCGGTGTAGGCGTAGAAGGCCTTGTTAGGATTGTCGAAGTAGTCCACGTGCACGAAGGCGTCGATGCGGGAAGTCTCCTCGAATGCACGGTTCAGGAAATACCAGGAACCGGCATTTGCATTGGACTGGCCCCCGAATGAGGCGAACAGCACCGAGCGCTGCAGAAGCACCTTGTTGGTATTGAGCTTTTCCGCAAGAGCGAGGAAAAGCGAGATAGCCGTCGCGGAAGATTGCGACAGGCTGGTACTGATGACAATGTAATTGTCGTGCATCTGTTTGCCATATCCGGGAATCCACCCGATGACATTATGGCAGGTAAGAGTGTCGCCATTCTCGCCTTTGATGCCGAAGGAACGGTAATCTGCACTCCCGAGCACGTCTATTCCTATAGCGTCGAGACGCGCTGTGACGAAGGCGGCAAGGTCGTCTTCGGTCTTGAGCACAGACAGGGAATCGGCGGTACTGCGGAGGGCAGAGGCCTCTTCGCCGGCGAATAATTCTCTATAAGACTGGGCTGCCGAAATGCCGGCGGAAAGCAAAACGCAAACAATCAGGAAGAAAAAACGCTTCATCGATTTATTCATTTACAAGAATCCATACATCCTTAGGGCAAAACGATTCAGTTTTTACCTTCTGGAGATTATCCCATAAATGTGCCAGAGTGTCTGTTCCGGCGATACCTATAGCGGTAAAGCCGTTCCCATAAGGGACTTTCTGCACCATATAGCCGGCTCCTTCCGCCTTGGAGGCCAGCCAGGATGCGTTGGCGGCATTTGAGAATGCACCGACGATTATATAATAGCGTTTGTCGAGTTTCAGGGAATTGGCCCTGCGGAGGCTGGAGACGGAAAGCATCATCTCGCCGGATTCCTTAATCCGGTCGATCAGGGCAAGAGAATCAGCTTTAGCCTTCTCAACACGCCTCAAGGAGTCCATGCGAGCCTGATGGGCAGCTTCTTCCCTGAGTATGATTTCCTTTTTTGCAGCTATGTCGGCAGATGTGGGCCGCCCGGCAAGACGGCGGAAAGAATCGCAACCCTGGAGCACGGAAAGTGCCAGGGCAATGAGCATGAATGCGCTTATCGAACGTCCTTTCGTCATAGCTTACAAATATAAGAAAAACTATCAGTCTTCCGCATCGAATGCCTTTACTATTTTGCTCACAAGGGGATGGCGCACAATGTCTTTGTCATCGAAGAATACCGTGGCGACACCCTTGAGACCGCGCACAAGCTCTATGCCGCGCAGCAGGCCGGAATCCTCCTTGCGGGGAAGGTCCACCTGGGTAGCGTCGCCGGTGACGATGAACTTGGCATTCGTACCCATCCTGGTAAGGAACATCTTCAACTGCCCCATATTGGTATTCTGGGCCTCGTCCAGGATGACGCAGGCACCGTCGAGGGTGCGCCCACGCATATATGCGAGAGGGGCTATCTGTATGGTGCCTCCAGCTATGAATTCCTGCAGTTTGCGGGAAGGAATCATGTCGCCTAGGGCATCGTAGAGCGGCTGGAGATACGGATCAAGCTTGTCTTTCAGATCTCCCGGAAGGAAACCCAGCCTCTCCCCTGCCTCGACCGCGGGCCTGGTAAGTATGATGCGGCGCACTTCCCTGTTCTTGAGGGCGCGGACGGCCAAGGCAATCGCGATGTAGGTCTTGCCGGTACCGGCAGGCCCTACGGCAAATATCAGGTCGTTGTTGAAATAGGCGCGGACCATCTTCTCCTGATTGGCGTTGCGGGCGCGGATGGCCTTGCCTTCGTTGGTATGTACTATTACGGCATTGCCATGCTCGGCGAGCACCGAGGATGTGGAACGTCCGGCGAACAGATCCTCCACGTCATAGACGGTAAGGTTGAGTTTGTGCTTCCGTACCGAGACAAGCTGGGCGAACTTGGCTTCGAAGTCGTTGATTTTGTCTTCGTCGCCTTCCACCTCTATCTCGCTTCCCTTTCCGGAAACCTCCAGGCCGGGATAATAGGTGCAGAACTCATTCAGGATCCGGTTTCCAGGTCCAAGTATGCTCACGGGGTCGGCCGTGTCGAGTGTAATAGTTTTTTTCATTCTATACCAGTAACAGCTTTAACTCTTTCCAAGGTGGACACCATGTTGTCGTAGTCGGACTTGTCCGTCCAATCGTCCCGCTTTCCTATCTGCTCTTCAACCACGACGGTACGGTATCCCTCCGTTTTCTTTCCGGGAAGCGTGCACCAGAGGAAATGCAGCTCGGGTTCCAGCACGGTCTTCTCCCCGCTTCCCTTATGGAAGACGAACCTGAGCGTGACGGCCAGTTCCAGCCTGGTGTTGACGGCGCTCATGTTGGACACCGCATTCCCCAGGGAGTAGATTACAGGCACTCCGCAGATGTGGGTGGTGTCCTGCACCACATGGGGATGAGCTCCCACTATCACATCGGCACCCTGCTCTACCAGCCAGCCGGCCCATTCCTCCTGTTTCTTGTTATGCCTCAGCACGTATTCCTCGCCCCAATGTGGCAACACCAGCACGAAATCGGCCATCTTCCGGGCCCTTTCCATCTGACGGGCAATTTCCTCTTTGTTCATGCGGCTGACCTTCGGATACTCGGCGCCGGCCCCCAGATTGGTGCCGTAGGTGAAATTCACAAGGGCGAACCTCACGCCTTTCACGCTGATTATCAAAGGATTGTTCCGCTTGTACTGAGCTTCGTCCAAGCCGCTTCCGGCAAAACAATCATATTGTTTCAAAGTTCTTTCAAGCCCCGCGGATCCACGGTCGAGGATGTGATTGTTGGCTGTCAGCAACACATCCACTCCGGCATCCAGGATACTGTTTTTATAGCCATCCGGAGCGCTGAATGCGGGGTACCCGGTATAGGGTGGCCCCGCAAGCGTAAATTCAGCATTGGCTATAGACAGGTCCGCTTCCGAAAGAAGCGGTTTCAAATCCTCCAGAAAGAGGGAGTGGTCGTACTCCAGCTGCCTCGCGTGCATCATTACATCTCCTATGATGCAGATGCTCACGGTGTCGGCAGCATCCGTACGTGCACTTCATTTACCGGAAGCGACTATAGCCTCGTACTTCTCGTATTTGGCCTGATATTCAGGATCCGAACGGAAACGGAAGCAAGCGTTCTTGATGTACTCGGCAACGGTAAGCTTGATTTCGTTATCCTTGGTAACCTCGTAGGACTTCTCGAATGCGACGATGGAAGCCTTCAGGGTCTTGTCGTATTCCTCGACCAGGGCGGCGTACTTATTGTCGTCCATTTCGTTGGAAGCCTTCTCCTGGATTTCGACGGCGTAGTTGTAGAGGTAGATACCCTTGCCGATGTGGCCGTATTCGTATCCGGGATCGATCTCGGCGCAGTGATCATAAGCCTCGAAAGCCTTCTCGACCTGAGGAGGATCCATCTTCAGGCGGATGTTGCCTTCCACATACCAGAGGGATGCGTTGTTGGGCTCGTTCGCCTTGGCCACGTCGAGGAGCTCGAACAGACGGTCGGTGCTGCCCTCGGAGGTGGTGTAGTAGTTGATGAGGCCGATGAGGATGCTCTGGCTCTTAGGATAGTTCACGAAGCCATCCTCAAGGTACTTGACGGAAAGTTCCTTATCGCCGTTCTTCTCTGCGATGGCGGCAAGACGGGCATATACATCACCCTCTTCGCCGTAATACTTGGTTTCGACGCACTTCTCGAAGAAAACCTTGGCCCTGTCGTAGTTGCCGCCGATAAAAGCGGTAAGGCCGGCGTTATATATGGAGTTGGTATCGATCTGGGCATAGGGTTCCACCATGGAGGTCTCGTATGCAGCCTCGAAATACTTGGAAGACTCCTCGTAATTGCCGAACTGGTAGGCATTCACAGCCTCGCCGGAATACTTGTCGTGGATAATTCCGATTGCGGCACTGATGTCCTTGGTCTTCTTTCCGGCCTTGTCGAGATCGGCTGCCTTCTTGAAAGCCTCGAGCGAATTGCCGAGAGGATCCTCGACAGCGGGTTTGGTGGTAACCATCATAACGATCCTGCCATTACTCAGATAATAGTCGCAGGTCTCGTAGTGCTGTACGGTGTAAGCGGTGTTCTGGATAGTAACTTCCTCGGTGCTGGCAGGCTTGACTCCCTCGAGGAGGATGGCAAGTTCTGCTTCCTGTGCACCGGGGTAACCGTTACCCTGTACAACATTGTAAGCGTCGATATAGCTTTGGCCGAGCTTGATCCAAGTAGCAGGATTCACGGCCTTCTTTTCGTTCTGGGTGGCAGCTTTTGCACTTTCCACCTTCTTTGCGGCACTCTCGGCACTCTTTACCGTCTGAGCATTGGCAACCTGGATGGATGCCAGGATCGCAAGCGCGAAAACAATTCTTTTCATATTAATAGTAGTTAGTTATTATTCGTTCTCTGTCGTAGTTTCTGCACTTTCCGTGCCAACAGCGTCCATCTCCTCCTCGTCCTCGCTCTTGGAAACCACGGATACGGCCGAAATAGCATCGCCGTCGCGGAGGCTGATGAGCCTTACGCCCTGGGTGGCCCTGCTGAGCACGCTGATGCCGGAGACAGCCATCCTGATGGTAAGTCCGGAGCGGTTGATGATCATGAGATCGTCGTTTTCGGTCACGTTCTTGATTGCAACCACATTTCCGGTCTTGTCGGTGATGTTCAGGGTCTTGACACCCTTGCTTCCACGGGCGGTAAGGCGGTAATCCTCAGGATCCGAGCGCTTGCCGTATCCGTTTTCGCTGACCACCAGCACGGTATGGTCCGCAGCATCCTCGGCGTTGCGGTCGTAGGTGATCACACCTATTACCTCGTCGTCGTCATCGATATTGATGCCTCGCACACCGGAAGCGCTGCGTCCAAGGGCGCGGACCTCGGATTCCTCGAAGCGTACGCAACGGCCATTCTTGGCAGCGATCATCAGCTGCTCGTTGCCGTTGGTGAGCACTGCGTCAAGCAGTTCGTCGCCCTCGCGTATGGTAAGGGCGATGATACCCTTGTTGCGGCTGCGCCTGTTGGAGTAATCCTCGAGGCTGGTCTTCTTGATGATACCCTTCTTGGTGACCAGGGTCACGAAGTGGCTCTGCACGTATTCGGCATCCTCGATGCGGGCGGCATTGAGGTAGGTGCGGATATTATCGTCGGAATCGATGGCAAGCAGGTTCTGCACGGCACGGCCCTTGGAAGAACGTACGCCCTCGGGCAGTTCGTAGACCTTGAGCCTGTAGCACATACCCTTCTGGGTGAAGAAGAGCATGGTGGAATGCATGTTGGCGACATAGATATGCTCGATGAAGTCCTCGTCGCGGGTGGCGCCGCCCTTCTTTCCGACACCGCCCCTTGCCTGGGTACGGAACTCGGTAAGGGCAGTACGCTTGATATAACCGAGGTGGGATATGGTAATGACGACATCCTCGTCGGCATAGAAGTCTTCGGGATTGAACTCGTCGGCGCTCATGGTAATCTCGCTGCGGCGGGCATCCCCGTACTTGGCCTTCATCTCGGCGCATTCGTCTTTCACGATCTGGAGCTGGAGAGCGTCGCTGCCGAGGATTTCGATGCAGCGGGCGATGAACTTCTCGAGCTCGTCATACTCGGCCTGGAGCTTCTCGCGCTCGAGTCCGGTGAGCTGGCGGAGACGCATCTCGACGATGGCCTGGGCCTGGGCTTCGGTGAAGCCGAACTTGGTGATGAGCCCCTCGCGGGCCTCGTCCACGCTCTTGGATGCGCGGATGTGGGCGATGATCTCGTCGATGATGTCGATAGCCTTGAGCAGACCTTCCAAGATATGGGCACGCTTCTGGGCCTTATCGAGATCGAACTTGGTGCGGCGCACCACCACCTCGTGACGGAAATCGACGAAGTTCGCGATGATTTCCTTAAGGGAAAGGGTGCGGGGACGGCCCTTGACCAGAGCCACGTTGTTGATGGCGAAGCTCGACTGGAGAGGGGTATACTTGAAGAGGGTGTTGAGCACCACGTTGGTGTTGGCCCCCTGCTTTACGCGGAAGATGACGCGGACACCCTCGCGGGAAGTCTCGTCGTTCATATAGGTAATGCCCTCTATCTTCTTGTCCTCGACCATGGAGGCGATGCGCTCGAGCATTTCCTTCTTGTTGACCATGTAAGGGATCTCGGTGACGACGATGGTCTCCTGGCCACGGTCGTTGACCTCGATGTCGGTCTTGGCGCGGATGACCACGCGGCCACGGCCGGTGGTGTAGGCATCGATGATGCCCTGGCGGCCCATGATAAGACCTCCCGTCGGGAAGTCAGGGCCTTTGATATGCTGCATCAGGCCCTCGACGTCGATGTCGGGATTGTCGATATAGGCGCAGATGGCATCGCAGCACTCGCCCAGGTTGTGGGGAGCCATGTTGGTAGCCATACCTACGGCGATACCGGAGGAGCCGTTGAGCAGAAGCAGAGGAAGCTTGGTGGGGAGCACGGTAGGCTCTTCGATGGAGTCATCGAAATTGAGCGTCATGTCCACCGTATTCTTTTCGATATCGGAGATGACATCCTCCGACATCTTCTCAAGCTTCGCCTCAGTATATCGCATAGCAGCGACGGGATCACCGTCCATGCTACCGAAGTTTCCCTGTCCGTAGATCAGCGGATAGCGCTGATTCCAGTTCTGGGCGAGACGCGCCATAGCGTCGTAAACGGAACTGTCGCCA
>JAFZJI010000143.1 GCA_017552105.1 Bacteroidales bacterium
TCTTCCGGCATCTCCTTGGTCCCCAGCGACCTGCCGTCGGCGTAGAGCCGTACAGAGCTGCAGTTGGAATACACCCACACCTCCCCCTCGCAGGGGCCGCAGATGTGCACCATAGGCTCGTCGGTCCAGACGGATTGCAGGTAGAAGGCCTCGTCTTTGGGGAAGCAGCAATAATCCAGTATGCCGAACTGAGAGCCGGTGGCGGGCCATACCATGGGATTCGGCTCTCCGCGGTAATCCTGCCCGGTCCAATAGAAGAGCCCCAGCCTCCAGGGCTCAGCCTTGTAGTACTTCCATCCGTGCTCTATCACGTTGATGCGCCCTACGGTATCCCTTCGGTTGAGCGGCGCCATCCATCCTTCGGACGCTACCGTTACGTATTTGTCGCGGGTGCCGGCGCCGGAGGTTTCCTCTGTGCCCACCGCAAGTTTTTCCGGCCATTTCCCGTGATATTCGTCGATGGGATTCTGCACTATGTAGTTGTACCCGAACACGTCCACACCCTTCACCAGGGTACGCCCTCCGGCATTGCCATAGGTGCAGGGCCTGGTGGGGTCCAGCCGGTGCGCTTCCTCGCACATCAGCTTTGCCAACTTTTCTCCCTTGGGGCTGTGTTCAATGGCCCATTCTTCGTTCCCTATGCTCCAGAGAATAATGGAAGGATGGTTCAGGTCGCGGGCAATCATCTTCTGGAGCTGGTCCAGCTGCTCGTTGATGCCCATCTGGCGGTTTTCGTCAATTACCAGCATGCCGAGTTCGTCGCAGAGATCCAGCATCGCGGGGGATGCGGGGTTATGCGAGCTGCGAATGGCGTTGAAGCCGTATTTCTTCAGCTGGAGGATGCGGTAACGCCAGAGCTCGTCCGGCACTGCCACGCCCACCCCTGCATGGTCCAGGTGCAGGTTGCATCCTTTCAGTTTCACCGGCACACCATTCAGCAGGAAGCCTTTTTCCGGGTTGAATTCAATATCCCGGATTCCGAACCTGACGCTGGTGCGTTCGGACAGTTTGCCATCATAGTAGAGGGAGATTTCGCAAGTGTAGAGATAAGGGTCCTCCAGGCTCCAGCGGTGCTCCGGCTTGGCGACTTGCTTCCCGGAAGCATCCAGTATGCGGACCGCGCTGCGGACCTTCCTCTGATCCACTCCCGGCCCCGCCCTCTTTATCGCGAACCTGGGTTTCCCGTTGTTGACATTGAGGGAATAAGGCACTATCGATACCGGCCCTGCCTTGTGCAGCCAGACGTTGCGGTAGATGCCTGCGCCTTCGTAGTACCATCCTTCCTCCGTGGAAGCATTGCAGCGCACGGTAATCACGTTGTCGCCTCCATAGTTGAGGTAAGGAGAAAGGTCGTAGGAACTCTGGGTATATCCGCTCTTCTCTCCGCCCAGATAGCATCCGTTGCAGAATACCTGGCTGTTACGGAAGATGCCCTCGAACTCTATCCATATCTGTTTCCCTTCATCTTCCGCGGGAATTTCCAGATGCTTGCGGTACCATCCCACCGAATTCTCCGGATACTTCCATCCTATGCACTTGTATCCGTGGGAATGGCTGGCCTCGGCGCTGTAGGGCAGGTCCACCGCCCAGTCGTGCGGGAGGCTCACCTTCTGCCAGGCGGAATCGTCGAATTCCGGCATTATGGGAGCGTGGCTGTGATTGGCGCTGAGGACCTTGCTGTAGTATGTGAAATACTCGGTTCCGTGGGTGAAATCGCGCTCCATCGAAGCAGCGTCACCAAGGGCAAAAGACCAGTTGTTATTAATCAGTATGGCGGTTAGAAGTATCAGTATTTTCATATCTGCAAGATACGAAAAAAATGCTAAATTTGTAGGAGTCCAGACCCATAATTATATGAAAAACACTATACGTTCCGCCGCCGTGCTGCTGCTCCTTCTGATCACGGCTTGCAATAATGAATATTCCAGGAAAGGTAACTCGGTGACCGTCAGGGTGGCCGATGCTGCGGAGGGCGCTCCGCAGAAGATCTGCCTGCAGGTCCTCGGCGACCGCGTAATACGCGTCAGCACACCTGCGCTTTCGCCGGAGTCGTTGCTTGCCTCACCGGAAAAAGGCTCGGCAAGCAGCGCTCCGGTCTCCAGAGCGGCTGATCGGGCATCCCTGGTGGTGCTGCCGCAGAAAGGCCGCACCCGCTTCAAAGTGTCGTCGGAGGGCGGCACCGTGAGCGTATCCACCGCGGAAATCAGCGCCTGCGTCAGCCCGGAAGGCCGCATCTCCTTCTACGATAAGGATGGCAACGCATTGCTGGAAAACGGCAGCCTGAGTCTGAGCCCGAAGGAAGTCGAGGGAAAGGCCGGATACTCCGTACGCACTCTTTTCGACAGTGCGGAAGGGGAGTCCTTCTACGGCCTTGGGCAGCATCAGACAGGGGAATTCGACCGCAAGGGAACCGACGAGGAACTCTACCAGTACAATACCAAGATCAGCATTCCCTTCGTGGTCTCCACCAACGGATACGGCCTGCTTTTCGATGCTTATTCCTATAGCCGCTGGGGCAATCCCGAAGGTTACGTACAGCTCGGGAAAGAACTGAAACTCTACGACAAAAACGGCAATCCGGGGGCCCTTACGGGTACTTATGTCGCCAAAGACGGCAGCCGGCTGGTGCGCCGCGAAGACAGTCTCTTCTTCGAAAACGAATGGGCAATCCGGAACTTGCCCGACTTCCCCTTGAACGGTGCCAAGGTGACCTACGAAGGTTGGATAGAAGCCCCGCAGACCGCCGAGTACCGCTTCACCCAATATTATGCCGGTTTCCAGCGTACGGTAATCGACGGGAAAGAGGTCATGAGCAGGCGTTGGCGCCCGGCATGGAATCCCAACAGCTACAAGTATGCGGTGGAACTTAAGGCCGGTGTCCGCACCCCCGTAAGGGTGGAATGGGACCCGGATGGAGATGTGTCCTACATAGGCCTCAGGGTGGCTCCCCTGCAGAGCGAGGAAGAGCGCGAGAAGCTGAGTTTCTGGTCGGAATTCGAACCGGGGGTTGACTTCTACTTCATAGCAGGCTACAGCTACGATGACATTATCAGCGGCTATCGCACCCTCACGGGAAAGGCCCAGGTGATGCCCAAATGGGCCTTGGGATTCTGGCAGAGCCGCGAACGTTATTCTACCCAGGAAGATTTGGTGAACACCCTCGCGGAGTTCCGCAGGAGGGGGATTCCTATCGATAACATAGTCCAGGACTGGCAGTATTGGGAAGATGACCAGTGGGGCTCCCATGACTTCGACCTGAGCCGTTATCCCGACCCCGAAAAGATGCTGGACGACGTGCATGCCCTGCACGGCCGCTTCATGATAAGCGTATGGCCCAAGTTCTACACCAACACGCAGAATTACAAGGCCCTCAGGGACAAAGGCTATACCTACGAGAATGCAGTCAAGGACTCGGTCCGGGACTGGCTGGGCCACAGGCAGACCTTCTACGACGCCTATGCCGAAGGCGGCCGCAAGCTGTTCTGGAAGCAGATGGACGAGCATCTCTACAGCAAATACGGGCGTAAGATAGATGCCTGGTGGATGGATGCCAGCGAGCCTAATCTGCGCGACTGCCTGCCCAAGGAATACATGCAGTGGCTGCTTACCCCCACTGCCCTCGGCCCTGCCACGGAATACTATAATGCCTACGCACTGGTGAATGCCGAGGCCATCTACAAGGGCCAGCGCAGCGTGGATCCCGACAAGCGGGTGTTCCTGCTCACGCGCAACGGATTCGCCGGCCTGCAGCGCTATTCCACTGCCAGCTGGAGCGGCGATATCGGCACTTCCTGGACTGATATGCAGATGCAGATTACCGCGGGCCTGGGCTATTCCATGGCCGGTGTTCCTTTCTGGGGAATGGATATAGGCGGATTCAGCGTGATGGGCAAGTTCCAGGATGCGGCCAACCGCGCGGAATGGCAGGAACTGCAGACCAGATGGCATCAGTTCGGCACCTTCGTGCCGCTTTTCCGCACCCACGGGCAGTGGCCCCGCCGCGAGCTCTGGAACATAGCGGAACCCGGTTCCAAGGCATACGAAAGCATACTCTACTACATGCAGCTGCGCTACCGTCTGATGCCTTATATCTACTCTCTGGCCGGGATGGTTCATTTCGAGGATTATACCATCATGCGCGGCCTGCCCATGGACTTCCCGGACGATCCTACCGCCCGCGTGGTGGCGGATCAGTGGATGTTTGGCCCGGCGCTGATGCCTTGCCCGGTCTGCGAGTACAAGGCACGCAGCCGCGATGTTTATCTGCCGGATGGCATATGGTATGATTTCTATTCCGAAGAGAAGCTGGAAGGCGGCCAGCCCATCGATGCCGAAGCCCCTTACAGCCGGATTCCTCTGTTCGTACGCGGGGGTTCCATCCTCCCTCTCGGCCCCGACATGCAATGGTCCGACGAGAAGATTGCGGATCCCATCGAACTCCGTATCTATCCCGGAGCGGATGCCTTCTTCACTTTGTACGAAGATGATGGAGTGAGCTATGCCTACGAGAAAGGAGCGTTCGCGACCATCCCCCTGATGTGGGATGAGGCCTCCGGCGAACTCACCATAGGGGAGCGTATGGGATCGTTCCCCGGTATGCCCGAAAAACGCAAGTTCACGGTCCGCATCGCCGGGTCATCTTCCGGCTGCGAAATCGATTACGACGGGTCTGCGGTGGTGCAGAAGATATCTTTCTGAGCTAGGGTAGCTTGACTGCCACCTCTTTCAGCACCGGCTCCTGAGACATATCCTGGGGATTCGTGCCGGGCTCGTCCTGGGGTATCTCCTGGCCTATCAGTGCGAAAAGCTGCTGCCAGTACACGGGAAATTCCCCTTCGGCGTTCTTGAAGTTCATAGGCTTGGCGTTGAACAGATACCCTCCGTCTGGGGTGCGGTAGCTGTCGCGCACCAGTTCCGAGCAGTACATCGCCTCATTGTCGGGCGAGAACCATACGTCGTAGGGGCGTCCAAGGAACTTCTTGGAGTTCTCTACGAACTGCTCGGCCATCTTGTTGTCTTTCAGCCTCTTGACTATGAATACGGGGAGGGTGCCGTCCTTCAGGGTGAAGTCCCTGAAGAAAGTGTCTATGGGATGTCGGTCCACTCCGTGCTTTATGGTGGCGTCGATTATCCAGGTGGTGTCTTTCCCTACTTCTGCAATCGCTACGTGGATAAGGTTGAGGACTCCGTTCCCGGTGGCATCGCTGATGGCGCTGCCCATAGAATCTTCTTCAAGGGAATAGTCCGCGGGGATGCCCACGAAGATAAGGTCTCCGGTCTGCAGTCTGTTGCAAGCAGACAGCCCCAGAATCATAACAAGTAGGTATGCCAGATGTCTCATAATGCAAAGTTAAGTAGAAAAAAGATATCTTTGCATCAGTATGGATCATTCGGTTTTACTCGCTCTTCTTATACCGTTCGCCGGCACGGCGTTGGGTTCCGCCTTCGTGTTCTTTATGCGGAAAGATATGCCCGCACTGCTCCAGAAAGCCCTCCTGGGTTTCGCGTCGGGCGTGATGGTGGCGGCCTCGGTATGGTCGCTGCTAATCCCGTCGATGGAAATGACGCCCGGTAACGTGTGGCCTGCTACCATCGGCCTGCTCGGAGGTTTCGCCTTCCTGCTTCTCATCGACCGGATTACCCCGCACCTGCACCTTTCCGGCGGCCCGGAAGGCCCCAGGAGTAAACTGTCCCGCACCACCATGCTGGCGCTGGCAGTCACGATACATAATCTTCCCGAAGGTATGGCAGTGGGCGTTGCCATAGCCGGGGCAATGGGGGCAGGAGGAAACGGGATAACTATTGCCGCAGCCCTGGCCCTGTCGCTGGGTATCGCCATCCAGAACGTGCCCGAAGGAGCCATCATCTCCATGCCACTGCGTGCTGCCGGCAACAGCCGAGGCCGCTCCTTCCTGATCGGCGCCCTGAGCGGAATCGTCGAGCCTATCGGCGGCGCGTTGGTGATACTCCTTGCATCTGCCGTCACCGGGATAATGCCATATATGCTGTCATTCGCCGCCGGAGCAATGCTCTATGTGGTAATCGAAGAACTCGTGCCCGAAGCCTCCGAAGGCAATCACTCCAACATCGGCACCATCGGCTTCGCCGCCGGCTTCGCCCTCATGATGGTGCTCGACGTCCTCCTCGGTTGATTCCCTCACCGGCCGCGCGAGCGGGGAATGGTTTTAGCAATATTCCGCAGTTTTTGTTAAATTTGTACCTTCTCTATGAGCACGGAAGAGTACATAAAGATACGTGGCGCTAAGGCCCATAACCTCAAGAATGTCGACGTGGATATCCCGCGCGGCAAATTCACCGTAATCACGGGCCTCAGCGGCAGCGGCAAGAGCTCCCTGGCCTTCGACACCATCTACGCCGAAGGGCAGCGACGCTATCTCAACACACTCTCTCCCTACGCCAAACACTTTATGGGGATCCTGGACAAGCCCGAAGTCGAAAGCATCGAAGGCCTCAGCCCCATAATCGCCATAGAGCAGAAGACCACGGGGAACAATCCCCGCTCGACCGTCGGTACAATCACCGAGATCTCCGACTTCCTCCGCCTTCTCTACGCCCGCGCATCTACCGCATATTCCCCCGTCAGCGGAAAGGAGATGGTGCGCTATACCGACGAGCAGATAGTTGACCTGATAATGACCAGCTACGAAGGCCGCAAGTGCCTGCTGCTGGCACCGCTGGTACGCGGCCGCAAAGGCCACTACCGCGAACTTTTCGACCAGCTGCGCCGCAAGGGATACTCCCAGGTGCGCATCGACGGCGAGATACTCAGCCTGAACGAAGTCGAGTCCCTCGACCGCTACAAAGGGCATTTCATCGAGCTGGTAATCGACAAGTTAAAGCCAGGCGAAGGCGACGAAAAACGCATACGCGCCTCGGTGATGACCGCTCTCGGAATGGGCAAAGGCGCCCTCGCTATCCTGGACTACGAGACCGGCGCGATGCATCACTATTCCAAGCATCTCGTCGACCCCGAAACCGGCCTTTCGCTTCAGGAACCCGCCCCTCACACCTTCTCGTTCAACTCTCCCGAAGGCTATTGCCCGCACTGCAAGGGCCTCGGTACCGTGGTGGACGTGAATATGGATGCGATAGTTCCCGATCCCGAACTGAGCATAGCCGACGGTGGCATAGTGCCCCTCGGCAAGGTCCGCGAGAACAAGAAGTTCGAGGTCATCCGCTCCATCGCCCGGAAATATAATTTCTCCCTGCATGATCCCATCGCCGCACTGCCCGACGAGGTCGTGAGCCTGCTCATCTACGGCTCCGACGAGTTCTTCCGTATCGGTGACGGCAATCTCAGCCAGATGGTGAACTGGCCGGGAATAGTGGACAATATCGAAGATAAGATAGTCTGCCCCGTCTGCCACGGCACCCGCCTGCGCGAGGAGACCAACTGTTTCAAGATAGACGGAAAGACTATTTCGGAAGTCTGCGCGATGGAGATCAGCGAGCTCCACGAGTGGCTTGGGACCCTTCCCGGCAAACTCTCCCGCAGGGCCGGGACCATCGCCCGCGATATCCTGAAGGAACTCCGCGACCGGGTTTCCTTCCTTCTGGACGTGGGCTTGGAATATCTTACCCTGGACCGCGCTACCGGTTCTCTTTCCGGCGGCGAAGGCCAGCGCATCCGTCTTGCCACGCAGATCGGTTCCCGTCTGGTGAACGTCATATACATCCTCGACGAGCCTTCGATCGGCCTGCATCAGCGGGATAACATAAAGCTTATCAATTCCTTGAAGGAGCTTCGCGACGAGGGGAATACGGTTATCGTGGTGGAGCACGACGAGGCGACGATGCGTGCCGCGGACTGGCTCGTGGACGTCGGTCCCGGTGCCGGAGTCGAAGGCGGTCGCATCATCTACTCCGGTCCGAGTAAGGAGCCTGAAGTCCTTGGAACCGAACGCGCGGAAGGTATTCCCCCTGAGGGACGTAACACCCGCGGTTCGATAGCGGGGGGACCGTCCCGAAGGGATGGTGGGGTGAGCCCGAAGGGCGAACTCCCGAAGGGGGAATACCTTCCGCCGGAGGCGGGTCCAGGGGAGTCCGCGACGTTGAGATACCTGAACGGGGAAGACGAGATAGAAGTGCCGAAGGAAAGGCGGAAGGGAAACGGTAAAGTGCTGGAGCTGAAAGGCGCCTCCGGCAACAACCTCAAAAACCTCGACGTAGAGTTTCCTCTGGGCTGCATTATTGGCGTAGCCGGAGTCAGCGGCAGCGGCAAGAGCAGCCTCATCAACGAAACCCTCGTCCCCATACTCAAGAAAAAATTCTACCGCTCCACCGACAAACCCCTGCCCTACAAGGAGATATCCGGCATAAAGAACATCGACAAGATAATCGAAGTTGACCAGAGTCCCATCGGACGCACCCCGCGGAGCAACCCCGCCACCTTTACCGGAGTCTTCGACGACATCCGCTCCCTATTCGAGGATACTCCCGACGCCAAGGTCCGCGGATTCAAGGCCGGCCGCTTCTCCTTCAACGTTGCAGGAGGCCGCTGCGAAGAGTGCAAGGGTGCCGGAATCAAGCTGATCGAAATGAACTTCCTGCCCAGCGTGGCCGTGCCCTGCGAAGTCTGCGGAGGCAAGCGTTATAAGGAGGATACGCTGGCAGTGCACTATAAAGGGAAGAACATCAACGACGTGCTCGAAATGAGCATCGCCGAAGCATATGAGTTCTTCGCCAAGAACCCCCGCATCTCCCCCAAACTCAAAGCCTTGGTGGACGTAGGCCTCGGATATGTCAAGCTCGGACAGAGTTCCGTTTCGCTGTCGGGAGGGGAGAGCCAGCGCATGAAACTGGCGGCGGAACTGTTCCGGAAGAGTACCGGGAACACCCTATACGTTTTGGACGAACCCACCACCGGTCTGCATTTTGCCGACATCAAGACGCTCCTGGGCGTGCTGCAGCAACTTGCCGACCAAGGGAACACGATAATCATAATCGAACACAATCTGGATGTGCTGAAGAGCGTGGACTACCTCATTGACATGGGCCCTGAAGGCGGGCGCAGAGGTGGGCGTATCGTCGCCAAGGGCACTCCGGAACAGATTGCAGACGACCCTGCCTCGGTGACAGGGAAGTATCTCAAACCCATGCTTTGAACGAATCAAGATATATGAAGACTAAGAGCAAAAAGATCGACGCCGCCCGCCGCGAATATGCGGACTGGTGCTCTGCCGTGGGAATCGACACTATCGAAAAACTGAATTCCGTGCTTGCCGACGGCCAGGCCATCAGGCTTATCAACCTGTGCGAGGCCAGGCAGGAACGCAAGTATGCCGAAATCGCCAACCAGATTTTCTGGCATAAGAAGAAGACCAAGATCGTGATGATGTCCGGCCCCTCTTCGAGCGGAAAGACCAGCAGCTCGCTGCGCATAGCCCAACAGTGCCAGGTGCTCGGGCTCAACCCTAAAGTGATAGAACTCGACAATTACTTCGTCGACCGCGAGCATACCCCCCGCGATGCCAAGGGTGAATACGACTTCGAAGCCCTCGGAGCCATGAACGTGGAATTGCTTAACGACAATCTCAACGACCTGCTCGCGGGCAAAGAGATAATCGTCCCCAAATTCGACTTCAAGAACGGCAAGACCATCTTCGACGAAACCCGCCGTATGAAGTTGGAAGAAAACGACATACTCTTCATGGAAGGCATCCATGCCCTCAATCCGAACCTGACCCCGAACGTGGACAGGGAGCGCATCTACAATATCTATATTTCGGCCCTTTCCGCCCTCCCCGGAGGAACCAAGGAACACGGTTCCACCACCGACAAGAGGCTGCTGCGAAGGATAGTCCGCGACAACCGCGTCCGCGGCATCAGCCCCGAGGAGAACATCCTCCGCTGGCCCAGCGTGCGCAGGGGAGAGAGGCGCAATATCTTCCCCTTCGAGGATAATGCGAGGGTGGTGTTCAACTCATCCACCCTGTACGACCTTCCGCTGCTCAAGTACTATGCGGAACCCCTGCTGTACGGAGTTACGGAGGCATCCCCCGCATATGCCAAGGCCCAGGCGCTGCTCAAGTTCATCGAGCCTGTGACGGCCCTCAAGCCTGCCGAGATCGCGGCCATCCCTCCCACTTCCATCATGCGTGAGTTCATCGGCGGACAAACCCTTTAGCCCATGAAACAGACCGAACAGAATTCCCTGTATCCTTCTCTCGACAGCATGACCACCGAGGAATTGCTGGAGGGGATGAACTCCGAGGACCGCAAGGTCCCCGAGGTGGTGGGAGCGTGCATCCCCCAGATATCCCGTTTCGTCGACGGGGTAGTGGAGAGGATGAAACGCGGCGGGCGCGTCTTCTACATAGGCGCGGGTACCAGCGGCCGCCTGGGAATCGTGGATGCTTCCGAGATCCTGCCGACCTACGGCGTGGACGGGGCCTTCATCGGCATCATCGCCGGTGGGGACGGTGCCATCCGCCGGGCCGTGGAGGGTGCGGAGGATGATCCCCTGCAGGGGTGGAAGGATGTGCTGAAGTTCGACCCCGTGCCGGACGACAGCATAGTTGGAATCACCGCTTCCGGTACTGCTCCATATGTGCTCGGAGCCATCCGTAAGGCTAGGGAAACAGGAATGCTGACGGCCTGCATCACCTGCAACGAAGATGCTCCCGTGGCGGCCGAGGCCGAGTGCCCCATAGTTGCCGTCGTAGGTCCGGAATTCGTGACGGGCAGCACCCGCATGAAGGCCGGCACCGCCACCAAACTCATACTCAACATGATTTCCACCTCCGTCATGATCCGCCTGGGCCACGTGAAAGGGAGCCACATGGTGGACATGCAGCTTACGAACAAGAAACTGGTGGATCGCGGAACCCGCATGATAATGGAAGAAACGGGCCTGGATGATTATGACAAGGCCCGGTCCCTGCTGCTGAAGTACGGCAGCGTACGTGCGGCGGTGGAATCAGTCGAGATCTAGTTCTTCCCTCTCGTTGAAAGGCTCCAGGAAGGGGTTCTGCACCCTTTCGCGGGCTACGGTGCTTTCGGGCCCGTGGCCGGGATAGATGGTGGTTTCGCCGGGCAGGAAAATCAGTTTCTCCATAATCGAACGTATCTCGGAGTCGTAGTCCCCTCCGGGGAGGTCGGTGCGCCCGATGGTGCCGGCGAAGAGGGTGTCGCCGGTAAACATGATGTGTTCTTGCTCGTTGTAGAAGCATACGCTGTCGGGCGTGTGTCCGGGAGTCTTTATTATCTGGAACCGGCCGGCCAGGCCTGCCCCTGCTGCTGCGGGAAGGACAGGTACGTCATATTTACCTAAAAATGAGTCCAGGCCAAGGATATGGTCGGGATGGCGGTGGGTAAGCAGTACGGCCGAAGGAACCAGACCTTCGGAACTTATATAATCGAACACGGCCCCCGCCTCGGAATCGGTAAAACCGGGGTCTATGATTATACACTCCGCGCCATCGGACACCACGTAGGCATTCTCCTGAAAGGCGTTGCAGACAAAGCGGCGGATTTTCATATGGGTCATGGTAAATTCTCTTTACAAATTTAAGAATAAAATGTTATTTTTGTAAGTTAAGACCAAATTGTGTACTGAATGCATATAGGCGTAGCAGGAAATATCGGCAGCGGCAAGACCACCCTCACCAGGATGCTGGCAGAGCATTACGGCTGGAAGCCGCAGTTCGAGTCGGTTACGTACAATCCTTATCTGGAGGACTACTACAAGGACATCCCCAGGTGGTCGTACAACCTCGAGACCTACTTCCTGGCCCAACGCTTCAAGGATGTGCTCGAGATTGCGAAATCCTCCGAAGTGATAATCCAGGACCGCACCATTTCCGAAGGCGTGTACATCTTCGTGGCGAACAACTACGAGATGGGCAACCTTTCCGAGCGCGACTACAACACCTACATGCAGCTCTTCGAACTGATGATGAGCACGGTCAAGCAACCCGACCTCCTCATCTACCTCAAGTCCGGAATCGAGCACCTGGTGTCCAACATCCAGAAGCGCGGCCGCGACTACGAGCAGAGCATCAGCATCGAATATCTCGACGGCCTGAACCGCCACTATGAGGAATGGATATCCAAGTACACCGGGCCCCTGCTCGTGGTGGAGACGGATAACATCGACTTTAAGAATAATCCCGAGGATTTCGCGGCGATTACCGACCGTATCGACGCCCAGCTCTTCGGCCTGTTTTGAAACATAAAACACTAAAAGTATGCATATAGCTATCGCAGGTAATATCGGAAGCGGCAAGACCACTCTCACCAAGATGCTGGCCGCCCACTACGGTTGGATTCCCAAGTTCGAATCTGTGGACTTCAATCCCTACCTCGCCGACTTTTACGAGGATATGTCCCGTTGGTCGTTCAATCTGCAGATCTACTTCCTGAACAAGCGTTTCAAGGATGTGGTGGATATCTCGAAGACCGACGATGTCATCATCCAGGACCGCACAATCTATGAGGATGCGCGCATCTTCGCGCCCAATCTCCACGATATGGGCCTGATGAGTTCCCGCGACTTCGAAAACTATTCCGACCTCTTCGACCTTATGATGAGCCTGGTGGGATATCCGGACCTCCTCATCTACCTCAAGAGCAGCATTCCTAACCTGATTGCCCAGATCCAGAAGCGCGGCCGCGAATACGAGCGCAGCATACGCATCGACTATCTGACAGGTCTTAACGAGAAATACGATAACTGGATCGCCGACTACAAGGGAAATCTCCTGGTAATCGATGCCGACAACATCAAGTTCGGCAACAAGCCCGAGGATTTCGAGAAGGTGACCGATATGATAGATGCCCAGATGTTCGGACTGTTCTCGGCACCCAAGGCTGAGTGATATGGCGGATAAGAGACCTACGATAATTGATTTCGTCGAAAAATATACGGCGAAGTATTCCTCAAAGACATTCCTCCGCGAAAAGGTCGGAGACGTCTGGACTGAGACCTCTTTCAAGAAAACCCGGGACGAAGGGCGCATCCTCGCCGCAGGTTTCATGGCCATGGGCCTCAAGAAAGGGGAGAAAGTGGCCTTGCTTTCCGAGGGCCGCAACCTTTGGATAATGACCGAACTCGGCATTCTCTACGCCGGTGGCGTGGACGTGCCTCTCTCTTATAAGCTGGAATCCGACTACGACCTCACCTTCCGCATCAATCATTCCGATTCGCAGTTCGTGGTGGCCTCCGTAGGCGAACTCCACAAGGTACGCAGGGTCATCGACAAATGCCCCGCAGTCAAGAAAGTGATAGTCCTGGACGACGTGGAACTCCAGAAGGGTGAAATCTTCATCGGAGAAGTCCGAGAGATGGGCCTCAAGTTCCTCAAGGACAATGCTGCCAAGCTCGAAGAGCGCATCGCTTCCGTCGGTCCCGACGACTATGCCAACATCAGCTACACCTCCGGCACTACTGCCGACCCCAAGGGTATACTGCTGACGCATCGCAACTATACCGCGAACGTGGAGCAGGGAGCATCCGTCATCAGCATCCACGAGGATGCGGTGATGCTTATCGTGCTTCCTCTGGACCACTGCTTCGCCCATGTAGCCGGATTCTATACCATGATGATGTACGGCGGCAGCATCGCCACCGTGCCCGTAGGAAAGACCCAGCTTGCAACCCTGCGCAACATCCCCGGTGCAATCAGGGACACCCGTCCGCATATAATGCTTTCGGTGCCGGCCATTACGCGCAGTTTCAAGAAGAATATAGAGGGCGCCATCCGCGCCAAAGGTCCCAGGGTGGAGAAGCTTTTCAACTGGGCCGTCAAGCTTGCCATCGGCTATAACCGGGAGTACTATAATGCAGGCAAGCCCTGGATCAAGCATTTCTGGAAGAAGCCTCTGCTCAAGTTCTTCGACTACAAGCTCTTCCGCGCCGTGCGCGAGAGTGCTTTCGGCGGAAGGATGGAGTTCTTCGTGGGCGGAGGAGCCTTGCTGGATATCGAACTCCAGCGCTGGTTCTGCGCCATCGGGGTGCCTGTCTTCCAGGGATACGGCCTCTCCGAGGCGACTCCCATCATCTGCGCGAATTCCGCCGGCCATGCCATCTTCGGCAGTTCCGGCCGCACCGTGCAGCCCATGGACATCAAGATCTGCGACGAGGATGGGAACGAGGTTCCCGATGGCGTTACCGGCGAGATAGTCATCCGCGGCGAGAATGTCATGGCAGGATACTGGAAGAACCCTGAATCCACCGCCGGCACCATCATCGACGGCTGGCTGCATACCGGGGACCGCGGATATCTCTACGCCCGCGACCGCCGTTATCTCTACGTGACCGGCCGCTTCAAGAGCCTGCTCATCAGCGCCGACGGCGAGAAGTATTCTCCCGAGGGTTATGAGGACAGCCTCACCGACGGCAGCAAGTACATCGACCAGGTAATCATCCACAATAATCAGAATCCCTATACCATAGTGCTGATCGTGCCCAACAAGGAGGCTTTGCGCAGGACTCTCAAGGAGAAGGCCCCTTCGCTCGATCCCGAGTCGCGCGAGGGCAAGGAGGCGATGCTGCGCATGATACAGGCGGAGTGCGATTCCTATAAGAAGGGCGGCTCCCACGAGGGGATGTTCCCCGAGAAGTGGCTGCCTGCCGCGATCGCCGTGCTGCCCGAGCCTTTCACCGAGCAGAACGGTATGGTGAATTCGACGTCCAAGATAGTCAGGGGCAAGGTGGAGAAGTTCTATGCCGACCGCATCGACTTCGCCTACACGCCCGAGGGTAAGACCCTGCTCAACGATAAAAA
>JAFZJI010000144.1 GCA_017552105.1 Bacteroidales bacterium
AACAGGAGTATGAGCAGGCCGGATATCATGTTGAAGCCTGCTACCAGCACCATCAGCAGAAGGATGATGCCTACGTTGAAATCGATCAGGCCAAGCCAGTCGAAGAGATTATAGTATTTATCGACGGCGGCCACCGCGAGCAACGGGTCGTCGTCATCCCCGCTCAAGCCATAGGCCGTTCCCGCAAGTTCGACGGCAGTCTCTTTCTCCTTCCGGGCGCTGCGGTAACGGTCGTGGAGGGTGATTTCGAGGGCGGAAGCGCGACCTTCGTCCCATCCGTTCACACGGCGCAGATCTTCGATGGAAGAGAGCACCACCGGACTGCCGGTAGCATCGGTAAGACCTTCGTAGATATCCTTTACCGTGAAATTACGCACCTGCAGCCTTTCCCCAACGAAATACGAACGCATGCGGTCGCCTGGCGAGAGTCGCAAGGTCTTTGCGAGGCTGCGGGGGATGCTGACTTGGAGGGGGATGCTATCCTGCGAAGGGGCGGCCTTGAAAAGCACGCCCTGCAGGTCTTCGCCGCTCTGCACAATGCCAGGCCGATAGATGGCCGGCGTGATCTTCCGTACCGCCTTATGCGAAAGCAGAGCGTCCATGTACGACGGTTCCGAATTCACGGAGACCTCGCTGTCGTACAGGTTCGCAGAAGGGGAACACAACTGTATGTCTCCGGTAAGGGAAGATATACCCTCGCGGATTTCCTTCCTGAAACCGGAAGAAATCACGAGGGAAAGGATGATTACAAGGAAGGAGATGGCTATCGAAACGACAGCCATCTTCCCCTTGAATCTAAGGTGTGACGCTATGAACTTACCAGATGTGGACACGTTCTTCTTCAGGACGGAACATAGGATCGCCCTCCTGGATGTCGAATGCCTTGAAGAAAGAGTCGAAGTTGCGGATTGCAACGTTCACCCTGTTCTCGCCAAGGGAGTGAGGGTCGATGTTGGTAAGACGGGCCTTCTCCTCGTCGGTGATGTTCTGGGCCCATACGGTAGCGTAGCCGAGGTAGAAACGCTGTGCAGGAGTGAAACCGTCGATAAGTTTGGCTTTCTTGCCCTTGAGAGCGTTCTCCATGGCGGAGAAAGCGATGCTGAGTCCGCCGTGGTCGCCGATATTCTCGCCGAGGGTGAAGTGGCCGTTGGCCTTTACGCCGGGAAGGATCTCAACTGCATCGTACTGGGCTGCGAGCACCTCTGCTTTTGCACGGAATGCTGCATCGTCGGCATCGGTCCACCAGTTAATCATATTGCCGTCCTTGTCGAAGAGGCGGCCCTGGTCGTCGAATCCGTGGCTCATCTCGTGGCCTATGACCACGCCGATTGCACCGTAGTTGACGGGCTCGTCAGCATCGGGGTTGAAGAAAGGAGGCTGGAGTATTGCTGCAGGGAAGCAGATCTCGTTGGTGGTAGGATTGTAGTAGGCGTTTACGGTCTGAGGAGTCATGCCCCACTCTGTCTTGTCCGTGGGTTTGCCGAGCTTGCTCATGTTGTCGGCGACATACCAGCGGCTTGCTGCCTCGAGGTTCTCGTAGTAGCTCTTCTCGGGATCGACCTCGAGTGTGCTGTAATCCTTCCACTTGTCGGGATAACCGATCTTGACGGTGAAGTTGTCGAGCTTCTCGTGGGCCTTGACCTTGGTGCTGTCGCCCATCCAGTCGAGATTGTCGATGTGCTCGCCGAGAGCGGTCTGGAGATTCTTGACGATCTTGAGCATCTTCTTCTTGGAAGATTCGGGGAAGTAACGTTCGACATACATCTTGCCGACTGCCTCGCCGAGTACTCCGTTAGGAACTGCCATAGCCCTCTTCCAACGAGGCTTGTGCTCCTGGATACCGGCCATCTGGCGGGAGTAGAAATCGAAGGAAGCGGCATAGAAATCATCGCTCAGAGCGCCGCAGGCATCTGCGGCCAAGCGGGTGAGGAAATAATCCTTGAGCACGGCGAGGTCGGTGGAGGCCACCAGATCGCTCATAGCTTTGAAGAAGGAAGGTTCGCAGACGACGACCTTCTCCTGGGCGGGAATTCCGCGGGCTTCGAAATAGCTGGCGAAATCGAAACCGGGATAAGCGGCGATTATCTGCTCGGTGGACATGGGATTGTAGAGCTTGACCATGTCGCGCTCCTGCTCCCTTGTCCAGGAATTCTCGGCAAGCACTTCCTCGACGGAAACGGTGTTGTCGGCGGCCTGGGAGGCATTTTCTATGCCGGAGAGGCCGAGGACCTTGTTGACGAAGATGCGGTAGCCTTCCTTGAGGGCGGCGTTCTCCGCCTTCACATAGTAGTCGCGGTCACCGATACCGAGGCCGCCCTGGCCAAGGTAGAGGATCTGCATGTTGCTGTCCATAAGGTCGGTTTCGACCATGCAACCGAAGAGACCGCCCACGCCGCAGTCGTGCATCTTTCCAAGAGCCGTGGCGAGCTCTTTCTTGTCGGAAATCGCTTGGATTTCGGCGATATATTTCTGCAGAGGGGCTGCGCCTTCATTATTGAGGCGGGTGGAATCGAGGCCCTGCTTGTAGAGGTCGACGATCTTCTGCTCCACCGTGCCTTTCTTGGTTTCCATGGTAGCCATGGAAGCGAAGAGGTCGTTCAGACGGGTGATGTTATTCTCGCGGAGCTGGTCGAAAGTGCCGAAGCGGCTGTATTCGGCTCCCAGAGGGTTCTTCTCCCTCCAACCGCGGGTTGCATAATCATAGAAATCTTCTCCGGGCGATACGGAAGTATCGAGGTTCCCCAAATCGAGAGCGGGAACCTTTTCCCCACCTTTGTTGTTGCAGGATGCTGCCAACATCATTAAAGGTAACATACACAAAATCAACTTTTTCATAATCACTATTTTTTATGTTTTGACTTTTCGATAATAGCAAGGTTCGACAATGCGGTCTCGTCTTTCGGATTGATCTTAAGTACTTTCTTGTAGTACTTGGCCGCCTTCTTGTCGTCGCGGCGGGCCACCTGCCAATAGGCACCGAGATTGTTCATGAAAAGGGTGCTCTTGGGATTGAGCTTCAGCATCTTCTCGGAAAGCAGGCGGAAAGATTCATACGAGTTCGTGCTGCCTGTATGGTAGAACAGGAAACAATACTCCTGGACCGCATCCACGAACTCTTCACGGCCGACCTCGCGGCCTTCATAGGTCCATGCAGGATGGGTGGAAGCATCGTAATCTATAAGGTCCAGCATGGCGGTTGCCGCCATGTCGGGACTCTCTTTCTCGTACGCCGCAAGGGCAGATATCTTGTCGAAGCGGTACAGTAGTTCCTTGGGAGCAAGCTCTATGGCACGGTCGATGAACTGCTGGCTCATGCGGAAAAGGGAATCGTCATACTGGGGCACCGTGAAATAATTCACCTTCGCACCCAGGGAGTCCTTGAGGCTGAGGATGGGCTTCTCCCCCAGGTAACGCTCCACCTTCATGGGCTGTATCTCCTGGGACTTGGATTTCGTGTAATAATAGAAATACTTGCCTTCCAGCATGGCACAGTCGTCGGGGAAAGCCTCGCCCCACTGGTCGAGTATATATTCCACTCCGGCACCGTCCTTCCCCGTCAGGCGGATCTGCCTGTCGTATCTTTCCTTGAAGCGCTCGGCAGTCTGGCCCATTGCACATAGGCAGCTGCAGAACAACATTATAGCGATAATCCTTTTCATACGTCCATCTGAATTCTTCGGCTCTTGGGATAGAGATTGTTGCATCTAGTCCCAAGATTCTTGGCAAAACCAAGAGGGTGCTGCCGGTAGCAGACTACCAGCATCCCCAGAGGTGCTTGCGGCAGGAACAAAGAGTCCCTGTGAAGATACCGAAGCGCTTGCTGCAAATCCAGTTCCACTCTGGGAATTATTTCGTCAAATATCTGCAAACGGCTCTCCAGCGGCCTCAGATCGGCTACTTTGCAGCGGGCGGAAGGGGCGGAAGATGTCTTACGCAGGGCTCCGGCCCATTGGCCTTCCCCGGGGACCTCCCCGGCCTTGAGCAAACTGCCGCAACGGGTCAGGCGCACACCGTACTGGGGGAATTCATCTTCCGGAGGGATGATGTCGCCTCCAAGTTCCCGTGCCGCCCATTCGAGGTTGGAGTCATTCTCGCAATCCTCGTAGGTGCAGGTGGAATATATCAGCAATCCCCCTTCTTTTAGGGCCGGCCATACATCCGCGAGGATGCGGCGCTGGCGGGCAGCGCAGATGCCGGGCAGCTCGGGGGTCCATTCGGCAACCGCGCGGGGATCCTTCCGGAACATACCCTCGCCGCTGCAAGGGACGTCAGCCACGATCACGTCGTAGTATCCCTTCATCAGGCGGCCTATGACCGCAGGGTCAGCGCTGGTGACGGTCACGTTCGGGTCTCCCCAGACACCCACGTTGTCGGCCAGCACGGATACGCGGGCCTTCATTACCTCGTTGGCCGTGAGTTCGAACTTGTCGCCCAGGGCTTCCCTCAGCGAGGCGGCCAGGTCGGTGGTTTTCCCACCGGGAGCTGCGCACAAATCCAACACACGCAGGCCGGATCCGGCAAGGAGATACTTGCGGAAGAGATGACCCACGAACATGGCGCTGCTATCCTGCACATAATAGCAACCTGCATGGAATAGAGGATCGAGGGTGAAATTGGGGCGCTGGGCAAGGATGCGTCCGTAAGGACTCCACGGCACCGGAGTCCCCTCCGGGCCATCGCAACCCTTGAACGGGTTAAGCCTTATGGACGTAGATGCATCCCCCATCAGAACTTGACATCGTCCGGCATACCCTCGGGCCTGCGCCCTTCGGAAACCGCCACGAGGCCGTCGACTATCTTGTCGAGACCCTCCTGGAGCTTGCTGCCGATCATCATTTTCATCATCATGTTGAGATCCGCCAGAAGGTCGATGTGGAAATCGCACTTGCCGGGTTCTTCGGCAGGATCGAAATGCATCGAGACCATGAACTTGAACGGAGCCCCGTTATCCTGGAGTTCTATGTAGTTATAAGGTTCTCGGCGCGTGACCTTCACCCCTACGGTGAAACCCTGCACCGTTGCGCTTATAGTATCGAAATCTGCTGTAACGCCCTGTTTCTTATCTTCCGGTATCATCGCAAGGAAATTCCTCATGTCGGTAAAAGCCATATAGAGCTCGGCCTGAGGGCGCGAAACGATACCGTGTTTACTGCTGTAGTTTGCGCTCATAGCGTATTTTTTTCTAAATTTGCAATCTACCGCAAAGATAGCAATTTTTATATGCACAGGATATACTTCGAAAAGCGCTGCATCATTATCTGCGAGCCCGGCGACCAGGTCCTCTCCGACCCCAATGCCGTGGAGTTCCATCTAGGTGAAAGGATCGACGTGCATACCCTCGTGCTGATGTTCGAATCCAGCAAGGAGCTCAGCCGTATCTACATCCCTGCCGCCAATACCGACAAGGTGTACCACCGTCTCTGCGCCGAGTTCAAGGAAGTGAATGCCGCAGGTGGTCTGGTCAGCAACCGCCGCGGGGATTACCTTCTTATAAAAAGGAACGGGCTGTGGGACCTTCCCAAGGGGCACCAGGAGGATGGAGAAGATATCAAAGTGACCGCCCTGCGCGAAGTGCAGGAAGAGACCGGCGTGGACAAACTCGAACTCAGGAACCTTATCTGCGTTACCGACCATTGCTATCTGAGGGATGGTATCTGGCATCTGAAACACACCTGGTGGTACGACATGCTATACACTGATCCTGTGGACCTTGCACCTCAACGCGAAGAGGATATCACCAAGGCCGGATGGGTGGCAAAGTCGAGCCTTCCCGCTTTCCTTGCGGACACCTATCCTTCCATCCAGGAGGTTTTCCGCGAGGCGAAAGTGTAAATATTCCGCTAAGGCTGAAACTTTTAGGGCGTTTTCGGCGTATAATAAAAGCTATTTATTCGCTGAAACATGAAACTATCTCAATTCAAATTCGACCTTCCTAAGGATCGCATCGCTACCGAGCCCGTGCGTTGGAGGGACGAATGCAAACTCATGGTGCTGCATAAGAGCAGCGGGGAAATCGAACACCGTCAGTTCAAGGACATCATCGATTATTTCGGAAAAGGGGACCTTTTCGTGCTTAACGACACCAAGGTCTTCCCTGCCAAACTTCTCGGCAAGAAAGAGAAGACCGGCGCCGACATCATGGTATTCCTGCTCCGCGAACTCAACAAGGAGCAGAAGCTCTGGGACGTGATCGTCGAGCCCGCACGCAAGATCCGTATCGGCAACAAGCTTTACTTCGGAGAAGACGAAAGCATGGTTGCGGAGGTCATCGACAATACCACCTCCCGCGGCAGGACCCTGCGTTTCCTCTATGACGGTCCCTACGATGAGTTCAAAGCTAACCTTTTCGCCCTTGGAAAAACTCCCGTACCCGAATGGGTAAAGGAAGACCCTACTCCGGAAGATGCCGAAAACTTCCAGACCATCTTCGCCGCGCACGAGGGTGCCGTGTCCGCTCCTGCAGCAGGCCTGCACTTCAGCCGCGAGCTCTTCAACAGGATGATCCTCGCCGACATCGACAAGACCTTCATTACCGTCCACATGGGTATCGGCCACTTCCGCAGGGTAGATGTGGAAGACCTCTCCAAGCACCGCATGGACGGGGAAAGGATGATCATCTCGGAAGAATCCGCAGAGAAGATCAACGCTGCCAAGAAGGCCGGACACAAGATCCTTGCAGTCGGCGTGACCGTGGCCCGTGCCCTGGAGACCTATGTCACCACTACCAACGAGGTCAAGGCCAACGACATCTGGACCAACAAGTTCATCTTCCCGCCTTACACCTACTCGATTCCCGACGCATTCGTATCGAATTTCCATCGTCCGGAATCCACCATGCTCATGTGCGTGGCAGCTTTCGGCGGATACCAGAACGTAATGAACGCCTATGAGGTGGCTCTCAAGGAGGGATACCGCTTCGGACCTTACGGAGATGCCTTGCTGATAGTCGATTAAGATATCGGAAACTTATATTTTCGTTTTTACCCACGGATCCTACCCCCGTGGGTATTTTGTTTTTTAATACCTTGCGGGTATGGAAGACATCAGAATCGAAAGGGTTTGCGCAATTGCGCTGGGAAAGATTTTCGGGTATGAGCCGCTGTACGTCACGGGGCTGATTTCAAAACTGGGGTCGGCCGCCGCGATCTTCGATCTCACCACCGAGGAGATAGACAATCTGCTGGGCCCGGGCAGCAAATACAGGGGGAAGGTGGTTAGTTCGGTGCTGCTGGAAGCCGAGCAAGAGCTGGACTGGCTGGAAAGAAGAGGCTGGGGCTATGTGGCCAGCACCGAGAGCATCTTCCCGACAGCCCTGAAGGAATGCGAGGACTGCCCTGCGGGCCTTTATTACCGCAGCTCTTCCAGACCGGAAGCGATATTCGCCGACGGGCCCGTGATATCCGTCGTGGGCACCAGGGACATCTCTCCATACGGAAGGGAATGGACCAGGAAGATCGTGGATGCCTGCTCCCAGGCGCCGGTACGCCCTGCGATAGTGAGCGGGCTGGCCTTCGGGGTGGACATAACCGCGCATCTCGCCGCCCTCGACAAAGGCCTCAGGACCATCGCCGTGCTGCCCTGCGGAATCGACGAGATATATCCGACGGCCCACCAGAGGATAGCCGAGCGTATAGCCGGGTCGGAGGGCAGCGCGCTGGTGACGGATTATCCGCCCGGGACATCTCCCGTGGCCTTCACATTCATACGCCGGAACAGGATCATCGCAGGGCTCTCCCAGAGCACCGTGCTGATAGAATCGAAGGCCCGGGGCGGAGGGCTCATAACATGCAGGCTGGCAGATGGTTACGGGCGCCAGGTCTTTGCCCTTCCCGGGCGGGTGGACGACATCCGTTCGGCAGGTTGCAATGCCCTTATCCGCGAGGGAATCGCAGAGGCCATCACCGGCCTTTCCGGGCTCGGAGAGCAGCTTGGCCTGGGGCGATACTGCCTGCGCAGGAAGGAGGATTTCATGACCCGGTTGAACGGGTTCTATGCCGGTGGCAGCGACGCGGCGGAACTCGGCCGCATCTGCAGGATTGCGGAAATCATCCGTTCCGAACGCGGGATAGACCTCGAGGAGTTGTGCATCAGGAGCGGCCTGCCCTACAACGAAGTGTCCCGGACAGCCACGATGCTCGAATCCGACGGATTCATCTGCCTCGACCTTATGGGCAGGTGTACCATCAATGAGAGAAAATAGTAACTTTGCGGGATATGACCTTCATCGATACCCATACCCACTGTACCGACGAAGCCTTCCCGGGAGAAGAGCAGGACCTCTTCGTGGAGAGGGCCGTTGCCGCAGGAGTCGGGAAGATGCTGCTGGCCGACATCGGCATAGCGGAAAGGGATGATATGTACGCGGCCGTCGGGAGGCATCCCGGGGTGCTCTACCCCATGCTGGGAGTGCATCCGGAATCGGTGGACAAGGATTGGAAGAAGGAGTTCGACGCCCTCGAAGCCTGGAAAGGGAAGGGGGCGGTTGCCATCGGGGAAATTGGCCTGGACTACCACTACGGGAAGGAATTCTGCGAGGAGCAGAAGGAAGTGCTGCGCCTGCAGTTCGAACTGGCCGCGGCCTGGGACCTGCCCGTGAACATACATCTGCGCGACGCTACGGACGATTTCTTCAAGGTGCTGGACGAGTGCCGGCATTTGCACCTGAGAGGGAATCTCCATGCATTCAGCGGCAGCATAGAGACCTTCCGCCGCATACGCAGGTACGGGGATTGGTCGGTAGGCATAGGCGGGGTCATCACATTCAAGAAGGCATCCCTCCCGGAGACCGTGAGCCAGATTCCGCTGGAGTGCATACTGCTCGAGACGGACGCGCCCTACATGGCTCCGACGCCACTTCGCGGAACGCGCAACGAAAGCGCCAACATCCCCCTCATAGCGGCCAAGGTCGCAGAGGCGAAAGGCATTGACATAGAGACGGTTGCAGCCGTCACCACAGAAAACGCAAAGAAACTCTTCGCAATATGACCACCAGCGACAAATCTGCCATCCTCCTGATATACACCGGAGGCACCATCGGAATGAAAGACAGCGGGCACGGGCTCGTTCCCTTCGATTTCCAGGAGATACTCAACGAAGTTCCCGAACTGAGGAAATTCACGTTCAAGATCGATTCCTACACCTTCGATCCGCTGATCGATTCTTCCGATGTGGAACCGGGGATGTGGAAGGAGCTGGCGCGTCTCATCAAAGAGAAGTACGACGATTACGACGGATTCGTGGTGCTGCATGGCACCGACACCATGGCATACTCGGCATCGGCGCTGAGTTTCATGCTGGATTCGCTCACGAAACCCGTCATCTTCACCGGCAGCCAGCTGCCCGTAGGCAGCCTCCGCACCGATGGCAAGGAGAATCTGGTTTCGGCCATAGAGGTAGCCTCGGCCAAGGATTCCAAGGGCCGGGCGATGGTGCCGGAAGTTGCCATCTACTTCAATTCCCAGCTGATCCGGGGGAACCGAGCCACGAAGGTGAACGCCACGGCTTTCGACGCCTTCCGCTCCCCCAATTGCCCGCCTCTTGCCGAGGCCGGCATCAGCATCCGCTACAACAAGGCCGAAATACGTTACCCTGCCGCCAGGACGGCGCCTTTTTCCATACATACCGAGCTCGACACCCGGGTGGCTATCCTCAAAGTGCATCCCGGCATAACCTGCCAGGTAGCCAGGAACGTGCTTCTGGGCGACGGAATCCGGGCAGTGATTCTCGAGACATATGGCTCAGGGAACGCCATTTCAAAGCCCTGGTTCACCGATATCGTGAGGGAGAGCGCAGCCAAGGGGAAGATAATCCTGAACATTACGCAATGCCTTGCAGGTGACGTGAATATGAACCTCTACGCAACCGGAAAATCGCTCAAGGAAGCAGGGGTGGTTTCCGGCAGCGACATCACCACGGAAGGAGGGCTCGCAAAACTGTTCTATCTGATGGGCGAACACGCTGATAATGAAAAAGTAAAGCGCTTGCTGGAGAAAAACCTGAAGGGGGAAATATCAAAATAAGTATTGGCATATGAAATATTTTTCCTAAATTGCGTTGTTTTTAACGGACTAAAAATTATCATCAATAAAATTATCATTAAAATTTCTAGACAACAGTTATGAAAAAGTTTTTCATGATCCTTGCAGCAGCTGCCCTTATGGCTTTCACTGCAAACATTGCATCTGCACAGGAAGCTGCTGAGGCTCCCGAGCAGGCCGCTACCGAAGAAGTAGTAGAGGCTCCCGCCGCTTCAGATGTGGCAGCACCCGAGGAAGTAGCTCTGACTCAGGCAATCAAGACCAAGTTCATCCAGGGTGGTCCTGGCTTTATGTCCCTCATCATCATCTGCCTTGTTCTCGGTCTTGCACTTTCAATCGAACGTATCCTCTATCTCTCCTTCTCCAAGACCAACACCAAGAAGCTCATCGCCGACGTGGAGAAAGCTCTTGCCGAGGGTGGAATCGAGAAAGCCAAGGACGTTTGCCGTGAGGCTCGTGGCCCTGTTGCAAGCATCTACTATCAGGGTCTGATGCACTACGACCAGGGCATCGACGTAGTCGAGAAGAACATCGTTTCCTACGGTTCCGTACAGAACAGCGAGCTTGAGAGCGGTCTCAGCTGGATCAGCCTCTTCATCGCAATCGCACCTTCACTCGGATTCCTCGGTACCGTTATCGGTATGATCAAGGCATTCGACGATATCGAGGCTGCAGGCGACATCTCCCCTAACGTTGTTGCCGGTGGTATGAAGATCGCCCTTATCACCACTGTGGCGGGTCTTATCGTAGCTATGATTCTCCAGGTGTTCTACAACTACATCCTCGCAAAGATCGAGAGCATCACCATCGACATGGAAGACAGCTCCATCAGCCTCGTTGATGTACTTACCAAATACGGCAACAAGAAATGAAAAATCTGAACAAAATATTCAAATGGGCGATGGTCCTTCTCATCCTCGTCTCGGTTGCCCTCCTCGTGGCGGGCTTCGTGACCGGATGGAAAGGCGGCAACGTTGACGCCCTGCTGTTCTGGGCCTACATCATGGTCGGCCTGGCACTCGCAGCGGTTCTCGTCGTCGGTCTGATCGTCGGCTTTGCGAACAATCCCAAGTCCCTCATCAAGATGGGCATCGGGATCGCAATCTTCGCCGCGATCTGCTTTGTTGCCTACCTCATCGCACCCGGCACCGAGGCTCTCGGTCTCATCAACACGGACCAGCCTAGCCAGGCTATACTGAAATTCACTGATACTATTCTGTTCCTGACCTATATCGCAGGCGCTGCGGCAGTCCTTGCCATCGTCGTCGGCGAAATCCGTCTCGCAATCACGAATAAAAAAGGTTAACGGACTATGGCAAAGAAAACACCCGCGATTAATTCAAGTTCAACGGCGGATATCGCATTCCTCCTGCTCTGCTACTTCCTCATGACAACTACCATGGGGTCGCAGACCGGACTTAGCCGTCGTCTTCCTCCTATGCCTGATCCGAATCAGAAGGTCGAAGACCAGAAAGTCAATCGTCGCAACATCATCCTTGTGAAGATTAACTCCGCTGACAGAATTTTTGCCGGTTCCGAACCCATAGACATCACCCAACTCAAAGATAGGATCAAGATATTCATTACCAACCCTGCCGATAGCCCCAACCTCCCTGCAAAGGAAGTGAAGGAAATCAAGGGAATAGGTAACCGCAACGTCACCAAAGCTGTTATTTCGCTGCAGAACGACCGTGGTACTTCCTACGATGCCTATATCGCCGTTCAGAATGAGCTTGTGAAAGCTATCAACGAACTCCGTAACGAGGCATCCATGAGAGAATTCGGGAAGGCCCTCTCCGCCCTCAACGAAGACCAGCAGAAGGCCATCAAGGACCTCGTTCCTCCTCAGATTTCTGAGGCAGAGCCTAAGGATGTCGGTAAATCAAGAAGATAGGAGGATTTAGATATGTCAATGTTTAAAAAAGGCGAAAAGAAAGAAATGCCGGCCATCGCATCCGGCTCTCTCTCCGATATCGTGTTCATGCTCCTGTTCTTCTTCATGGTGACCACCCAGATGAGGGAAACCGAAAACAAGGTCGTCATCAGGATTCCTCAGGCTACCGAGGCTGTGAAGCTCGAACGCAAGGACCTTGCATCCTATATCAATGTTGGTACTCCTATCCGTCGCCTCCAGGCACAGTTTGGTACCGAGCCGCGTATCCAGCTCAACGACTCTTTCAAGACCGTTGACGACATCCGCGACTTCGTAGCAGCTGAGCGTGATTCCAAGAAGGAAGATGAGCGTCAGAAAATGACTGTCTGCATCAGGGCCGACCAGGACGTACGTATGGGTACGATCACAGATATCAAGCAGGAGCTGCGACGCTGCTCCGCGCTTAAGATCATGTATACGGCAAGAAAGGGCCAGTAATTCTGACCCCGTACTATAGAGCAGCCCCCTTTATGAGGGCTGCTTTTTAAAATGCATTAAACAATGTCGAAAGAAATACTCAGAACAAAGGTCAAAGATCTTTTGAAGAAGGCACCCGGCGAGGATGTGCTCGCGAAAGGATGGGTGCGCACTAAGAGAGGCAACAAAGAAATCGCGTTCATAGCGCTGAACGACGGATCTACCATAAATAATATACAGATAGTGGTGGACAAGACCGCCACCGATCCGGAATTGCTTTCCAAGATAAGCACCGGAGCATGTATTGCCGTCCGTGGTAAGCTCGTGGAATCCATAGGAAGTGGCCAGGCAGTCGAAATCCAGGCCGCCGAAATCGAGCTCTACGGCGAATGCGACCCGGTACGTTACCCTCTTCAGAAAAAGGATACCAGCTTCGAGTATCTCCGCACGGTCGCGCACATGCGCCCGCGCACCAATACCTTTGGTGCAGTGCTGAGGCTCCGCAGCCAGATGGCCTATGCCATCCATGAGTATTTCCACTCAAAGGGTTTCGTATATCTGCATACTCCACTCATCACGGCTGCAGATGCCGAGGGTGCAGGCAACATGTTCCAGGTAACGACCCTCGACCTTAACGCACCCCTCCCCCGCGACAAGAAGGGAGGAATCGATTACGGTAAGGATTTCTTCGGCAAGCGCACTTCCCTTACGGTGAGCGGACAGCTCGAGGGAGAGCTCGGCGCAACCGCCCTCGGAGAGATCTATACCTTCGGCCCGACTTTCCGTGCCGAGAATTCCAATACGCCCCGTCACCTTGCAGAGTTCTGGATGATCGAGCC
>JAFZJI010000145.1 GCA_017552105.1 Bacteroidales bacterium
GCCTGATTGCCCACGGCCTTGCTCTGCTCGGAAAGCAGATTTATCATCTTTTCCATCGAGCCGCTGCGCTGGGCGTTCTTCTCGTCGGAGTTCTTGACGCTCTCGCTGAATTCCTTGAACTTCTCCTGTATGGGCTTCAGGAGCTCGCCTACGCTCTCTGCGCTGGCCTTGCGGAAGTGCTCGCTGTTCTCGGCGCTGAGGGCCTTGAATGCGTTGCGCATCTCTTCAAGCGACTTGGCCGCCTGATCTTTCTGCTCCTTGATGCTGGCCTCGCGCTGTTCGTCCAGCTGCTTCTGCGCCTCCTTCTGGGCATCGAGCCTGGCAGACAATGCCGCCTTGTCGGCGCTCAGTTTGATGACCGCCGCTATAGCCAACAATGCTATTACTCCTAAAATGATAGTAAGAACGTCCATATTCCCAAATATAGCAAATTAATTGGTAACTGCCTTGCTTGACCTGGCGGGACGTGAAAGTCGGCAGACAGGCGCTACCGCTACGGCCAGTCCGATGAGGGCTACTCCGCAGGCGGATATCAGCACGTCGCTCAGTTTGAGTACCACGGGGTAATAATCTACCACGAAGTTGCCCGGCATCTTAACCAGCCCCAGATGCTGTTGCAGAAGGGTCAGCGCCACGCCTATAAGCACGCCCACGGCCATTCCCAGCAGCGAAATCAACCATCCCTCCAGCACGAATATGCGGCGGATGAGGCTGTCGTCGGCTCCCATCGCGCGAAGGGTGGCCATATCCTCTTCCTTCTCGATGATAAGCATCGAAAGCGACCCGAAGATGTTCAGGGCGATTATGATCACTATGAAGATGAGTATCAGGAAAATGGCGGCTTTCTCGTAGCGCATCATCTTGTACATGGATTCATCCTGCATATAGCGGTCCTGCACTATGAAGGAGTCCCCGAGCCTATCCTCCAGCGAACGGACGAACTTGCGGATGCTGCGCTCCGAAAGGCCGGAAGCATAGCGTATCTGCACTGAGGTGACCTCGTCGTAATAGCCCGTGAGTGAACGCATGGTCCCGATGGGGAGGATGACGGTGCCGTCCACGCCTGCATTCGAACTGGCAGGTATGTCCAGCAGTTTCGAGGGGAACACTTCGGCGGTATGCAGGGATGCTGCGGGATTGGCAGGGGAGATGTGACCGCTGCGGTCCGGATACCAGAGCTGCAGGGGGGACAGAAGCTTGGGATTGATACCTATCTTCCAGGCAAAGTCCTTGCTGACCACGGCCAGCCTGATATCCCCGCGCTTGAGTTCCAGGTCATTCTCCTCGGCATAGACATCATCCACACCATTGGCGTTGACGACACTCTGCTTGCCATCGTACGACACATATACCTTGTCGGTGATTATGCTGGAGATGCTGCCTGCCTCGGGGGCGTCGTAAAGCCAGTCGAATGCGGGCCCTTCGGGGATGAATACCTTCCCCTCGGCAGGAACTATGCGCAGGTCGGCCTCTACCGCCCGAAGATTATCCTTGATTATGCCGTTGAACCCGTTGAAAACCGACAGCACCATGATAAGCGCCGCCGTGCCTATAGCCATGCCAGCCGCACTTATCGCAGATATAAGATTTATCACTCCGTGTGATTTCTTTGCGAAAAGATAGCGGCCGGCTATGTACAGAGGCAGTTTCACTTTTTGAGAAGCTCGTCTATGTGCTCAGCGTAGTCGATGGAAGTATCGAGATAGAAGGCCAGTTCGGGAACTATGCGGAGCTGCTTGGCCACCTTGCGGCCGAGTTCCCCGCGCAGTGCACGGTTCTGGTCCTGGAGACTGAACATCACCTCCGGCTGCTTCTCGGAAGGGAAGATGCTGACATAGACCTTGGCAAGGGAGAGATCGGGGCTGATACGCACTTCGCTCACACTTACCATAGCTCCGCCGAAGGCGGCCATACCCTTGCTACGGATGATTTCCGCAAGGTCTTTCTGTATTTCGCGGGCAACTTTGAGCTGCCTTGTGGAAGGAGCTTTTTCCATAATTACTTAACGATGATGATATAATAGTCTTTCTTTCCCTTCTGGGCGAGGATGTACTTGCCGTCGATGATGTCGGACTCGGTAATCTCCCCGGCAGGGTCGGTAAACTTGTCTTTGTTGATGCTGACCCCGTTGCCCTGGATCATCTTGCGGGCTTCACCCTTGGAAGGGAATACCGAAGTCTCCACGGCCAGGAAATCCTGGATGGGGCAGGGGAGCTTGTCCTTGGCAATCTCGAAGGTAGGAACACCGTCGAACACCGCGAGGAAGGTACGCTCGTCGAGCTTGCGCAGATCCTCGGAAGTACTCTTCCCGAAAAGCATCTGCGAAGCGGCAACGGCATTCTCGAACTCCTTCTGCCCATGGACCATGATGGTAACCTCCTGGGCAAGAAGCTTCTGGAGAGTCCTCCGGCCGGGGTCGGCACGATGCTCTTCGATGGCAGCCTCGATCACGGGGCGCTCGAGCATGGTGAAGATCTTGATATAGCGCTCAGCATCCTCGTCGCTGACGTTGAGCCAGAACTGATAGAACTGATAGGGCGAGGTGCGCTCCGCATCGAGCCAGATGTTACCCTTCTCGGTCTTGCCAAACTTGCCGCCATCTGCCTTGGTGATGAGAGGGCAGGTAAGAGCGAAGGATTCCTTGCCCAGCACCCGGCGGATGAGTTCGGTGCCGGTGGTGATGTTGCCCCACTGGTCTGCTCCGCCAAGTTGCATGCGGACGTTGTTATGCTCGTAGAGATACAGGAAATCGTATCCCTGCAGAAGCTGGTAGGTGAATTCCGTGAAGGACATGCCCTCCGAAGAATCGCGGCTGAGGCGTTTCTTGACGGAATCCTTGCTCATCATGTAGTTCACGGTGATGAGCTTGCCGATGTCGCGGGTGAAGTTGATGAAAGTGTAGTCCTTCATCCAATCGTAGTTGTTCACCAATTCGGCCTTGTTGGGGGCGTCGGATTCGAAGTCGAGGAACTTGCCGAGCTGGCTCTTGATGCATGCTACGTTGTGAGCCAGGGTGGCCTCGTCAAGAAGGTTGCGCTCCGCGCTCTTCATGGAAGGGTCGCCTATCATTCCGGTAGCTCCGCCTACCAGTGCATAGGGCTTGTTGCCGCATGCCTGGAAGTGCTTCAATATCATTATGCTTACGAGGTGTCCTATGTGGAGGGAATCTCCTGTAGGGTCGATTCCGACATATGCGGACATGGGCCCTTTGGCTAGCTCTTCTTCGGTTCCGGGGGTGATGTCGTGTATCATCCCGCGCCATTTCAGTTCTTCTACAAAATTCTTCATCGAATGATTATCTAATATCCTACAAATTTGGCTATTTATTAGTAAATTTGCAAACTTGCTTGGTCTGGTGCAGTCCGTTTTGGAGCATTTTCCCGGGTAGGGTTGCGAAATGATGGAAAAAGCTGCCTGGGCTGGAGATGCCCGTTTTGGAGCATTTTCCCGGGTAGGGTTGCGAAGCAACGCGGAAAAACGGGCATCTCCAGCAAAGAATTGATTGAAAACCAATTAATTAAGATATGAGAAAGAAAATAGTTGCAGGTAACTGGAAAATGAACACCACAGTACCTGAAGGCGTACAACTCGCCAAAGAAGTAGTAGAAAAAGCCAAAGAA